>CAZKGC010000042.1:0-10398 GCA_964552335.1 Hadarchaeota archaeon (SeqCode) | reverse complement strand
GAACTCGTTCACTCCGACCTGAGCGAGTACAATGTGCTGCTTACACCCGATCCCGTGCTCATCGATTTTTCTATGGGGACCGACCGCGCAAACCCGATGAGCGAGGAGCTACTCATGCGCGACATCGAAAATCTCTCGCGATATTTTAAAAAGATTGGAGTAAAAACATCAGAACCTATCGAGCTGTTTGAGAAAATAGTTGAACGAAAAAAGAGCCCGATATAGATATAAAGTCGCGGAAAAATCTTGTTCTGATACCGATGGCATTGATCCCGACGAAGTTAATCTGGATGGACGGGAAACTCGTCTCTTGGAAAGATGCAAAAGTTCATGTTCTGACTCACACCCTTCACTATGGGATGGGTGTTTTCGAGGGCATCCGCTGCTACAAGACTGAGAAAGGCCCAGCGGTTTTCAGGCTCAAGGACCATATGAAGCGGCTTGAAAACTCCGCCAAGCTCGCTGGGATGAAACTGCCCTACTCGGTCGCCGAGCTCGTAAAAGCGACCAAGAGGACAATAAAGGCAAATGAAATTAAGGAATGCTACATTCGCCCGATCGCGTACTACGGCTATGGTGTGATGGGGCTGAACCCTGAGGGCACCAAGGTTAGCGTAACGATAGCTGTCTGGCCTTGGGGTACCTATCTGGGCGAAGAAGGCCTAGAAAGTGGCATCCGGGCGAAGATCTCCCCATGGGTCAGGATTCACCCGCGTATACTGCCGCCCCAGGCGAAGATCGTAGGGAACTACGCGAACTCGATCTTGGCGAAAGTCGACGCGCTAAAGTCCGGGTACGACGAGGCGATACTGCTGAACATGGATGGAAATGTCGCTGAAGGCCCGGGGGAAAACCTGTTTGTCGTGAAGAATGGCAAGCTGATGACCCCTCCGCTCTCCTCGGGCGCGCTGGAGGGCATCACTAGGGATTCTATAATAAAAATAGCCAAGGACGAGGGGATAGACTTCGAAGAGAGGAATATCTCGCGGGAGGAACTTCACGCTGCAGATGAGGCTTTCTTCACAGGTACCGCAGCCGAGGTGACGCCGATCAGGGAGATCGACGGCAAGCGAATAGGCGACGGGAAGCGCGGGCCTATCACAGCGAAGCTACAACAGATATTCTTCAGCGCCGTCCGCGGGAAGGAACCCAAGTACGAGTACTGGCTGGACTACGTCAAGTGAACAGGTCACAAATAGGGCCTACTCCACAGGCCTGATTTCGTCGATACACAATTTGCCATTAGCGCTTTGGTCATCTATAATGTGGATAAATCCAAGTTTTTGTGTGCTTGGGTTGGGGTTTCATGGGCGGTATTTCTCAAGCGTCCCATCGACACCCATAATCACAGTGACAAAATGCTTCGCCCCATCTTCGAAGATGGGTAGAATGTTCCCTTCCACCAACTTTCCATCGACGGTAACTTGTTTCACGCCGCAGCAGACGTGCTCCGAGTTCTTGACTTCAATCAAATAGGTGGCGCCGCGGAAACGCCGCGTGACCGTAAAACTAGGCCATTCTTGGGGAATGCAGGGTGCGACCTCCAGACCATAGTGGGTCGGCCGGATACCCAAGATATACTGAGTTCCGGCAACGTAGGCCCAAGTTGCAGTGCCGGTAAGCCAGGAGTTGAAACCCCGACCGAATTTCGGGTGCTCTGGCCCCAAGAGGTTCCCGCAGTAGACATAGGGCTCGGTTTTACGCAAATCAACATTCTCATTATGGGCAAGCGGAAGGATCTGGCGGTAGTAGGTGTAGGCACGATCCGACCTGCCCAGAATTGCAGCGGCGATGATGGCCCATGTGTGAGCGTGACAGAAGATGCCACCATTCTCCTTGGCACCGGGCGGGTAAGTTGTGGTACCACCGATGCGTGGGTTGTAGCCCCTATAAACCGGGGTCATCAGCGCGAAACCATACTGAGTGTTAAGTTTTTGGTGTGCACTCTCCATTGCCATCTTGGCCCGTTCAGGAGTTGCTACTCCGCCGATGAGCGCCCAAGTCTGGGTGTTGAGGGATATCTGCTGATAGGTTTCGGTGTGAGATCCAACGGCTTTCCCTTGGTCATCATAGGCGCGTATGTACCACGCACCGTCCCATGTATGCTCGTTGATACGAGCAGCCATGTCATCGCGTAGGTTCAGATAGTGTTTGACTTCCTCGCCCAGTCCCAAATACTCACAGAGTTCAGCCAGATCGTTCAAGGCGCGGCAGAACATCATGCCGGCCAATACGCTGGCGGCTTTACCGCTGCCCTTGTCTAGCTGGAGTGTGTCGTCCCAATCGGAGAATCCCATCCGAGGGAGGCCGTAAACACCGCGATGGGTGTTCGTGAACTCGACCGCTCGTTTTATGTGATCCCAGACTGGCGCCGCATCTCCGTCCTGGTATGGAACGGCCAAGTCGAGGAAGGCGTAGTCGCCAGTTTCCTTGAGGTAGTGACAAGTTGCCATGATCAGCCATAGGTGGTCGTCGCTGAACCACTGCGGGCGATCGGGTTGTTCGCCAGCGAGCCCGGGTCCGCCTTTTCCGGTAAGGGGGTAGATCATGTGCCAAGTGTAGCCGTCAAGAAACTGAAGTCCCCACAACATCTTCAGCGTTCCCCGGACCCGTTCGGGCGCGGCATGAACGACGCCCATAGTGTCTTGGCTTGAATCGCGGGTACCCATCCCGCGGCCCAAGCCCGTTTCGTAGGCGGAGACGAAGCGCGACCAATGAAGGGCGGCGCGGCATTGGATCGGATTCCAAACGTTCAGTATCGCGTTCATTTCAGGGTCGGGTGTATCGACGGAAAGTGCAGCGAAGTACTCGGCCCAGTCCTCGCGAAGCTTGGCGAACGCCTCGTCCACAGCAGCCAGGTTCCTATAGCGAGGGATGACAGAATCCGCATTGTTCTTGTCGTTCTCACATCCTAAGATAAACACGATGCGGCGCTCTTCGTTTGGGCCTAAGTTGATGACATGACACAAAGAGGCGATGACATTGCCGCGTGAAGCCAGTGAATTGCACGGCTCTCCTCTTTCAATCACAGTAGGCTTGCTTAGGTCATGGTATGGCCCCACGAACACTTCGCGGTCGGTATCGAAGCCCATGACTGGAGCGCTAGAGGCGAAGTAATAGTTTGCCGGGAGAGCATACGAAACTGCCCAGAGCACCTCCCTGCGTAGCTCGGCGCGCATGATTTGACCGCCCCAGTCCAAATTAGTCTGGTCGATCACGGCATCGGGGAGGGAGAACTCAGCGTAGGCGAAAGCCCGAAGACTCCGCGGCGCGGCGCCAAGGTTGCGAAGCGTTAGTACCCACAGCTCGCAGCCATCCCCGGGCGGGACGAAATAGATCACTTCGGACTCGATGTCGTGGTAAGTACTACGGATGCGCGTGTAGCTAGGGCCGTGGCGGCATTCGTAAGAATCAAGGGAGCGCTTGACCGGTTGCCAAGTGGGCGACCAAAAGTCACCAGTCTCCATATCCCGAAGGTAGATATACCGACCCGGCTGGTCAACTGGGATCGAGTTGTAGCGGTAGCGGGTGACGCGGCGGTGGCGGGGGTCGCGGTAGAAACTGTAGCCGCCAGCGGTGTTTGATATTATGCCACCAAAGTGCCCTTCTCCGATGTAGTTTATCCAGGGTGTTGGGGTGTCTGGCCTGGTGATGACGTACTCGCCAGTTTTTTTGTCGAAGTAGCCGTACGACATTTTAAACCTTTTATATTTTTGCGATGTACATTTTTAAGCCTTGGGTGATTCCGTGGCAGTGTTATTCAGTAAACTCTTAAAATTTCCATTTCTTGTTAAGTTGGGGCACGCTATCGAATAGTTCCTTTGTGTACGGTTGCCTAGGGCGGAGGAAGACTTTATCGGCAGGCCCCTGTTCGACTACCTCTCCGTTCTGCATCACGAGGGCCCTGTCGGAGATATACTGGGCTTGGGCTATATCGTGTGTTATGAATAATACTGAGATTTTTTCATTCTTTTTCAGAGACAGGAGGAGATTTAAGATACCGGCGCGGGTGGACGCGTCCAGCATGCTCGTTGCTTCGTCCGCCACCATCAGCTCTGAATTGATCATGAGAGGTCTCGCGATAAGGAACCGCTGCAGTTGACCTCCACTCAGCTGGTGAGGGTATCTCCCCAGTATTTCTTCGGGGTTTATCCCGATTCTTGTTAGCGTGGAGTGGATGATTTCTTTTCTTTTCTCACGAGAGGGGCCATTTTTGTAGAGATTGAATACCTTCTCCAGTACGCGGTCGACCTTGTAAAATGGATTGTACGCTGAGTAGGGGTCTTGAACAACCGCCTGTATCCTCCTGTAATACTCCCGCCTGTCGTATGAAAATGCATCTTTGCCGTTGAAAATTATGCGACCGGAGGTTGGTTCGATCAGCCTCAAGATCATCTTGGCCACAGTGGTTTTTCCGCTGCCGCTTTCACCCACTAAGGAAACTATCTCTCCTTTTTTTACATAGAACGTCACGTTTTTTACGGCGACACAGCACTTCGTCCTTATCAGACCAGAAGTGTATATCTTGGTCAAATTTTTACATTGCAAAATTTTCTCCATTTGCTCACCTGTGAGGATACCAAAGCCAACAAGCGACCTTGACCCCGTTTTTTACAGCTTTGATTTCTGGCTCTTTGAGCGGGGGCTCTTTGATTTTGCAGATATCCATACGCTTTTCACATCTGGGATTAAATCTACAGCCGGGAGGAGGATCTCTCAAGTCTGGAGGCGACCCCGGTATGCTCTTCAGCCCTCCCTTCCCCATCCTTCTCGGATTATAAGAAACAACTGAAGATATGAGCGCTCGGGTGTAAGGATGGAGGGATCTCTTCAGTATACCATCCATGCTTCCGACTTCAGCTATTTTCCCAGCGTACATCACCGCGCACCTGTCGCAGAGTTGCCCAAGAACAGTGATGTCATGGGAGATGAATAGCATGCTTTTGATTGTCCCCGCCTTCTTTAGTTTCATAAGCGATTTTATCACCCGCCTTTGGGTCGTCACATCGAGGGCGGAAGTCGGTTCGTCGATTATAAGAAGTTTCGGGTTCCAAAGGGTCGATATCCCTATGACAACCCTTTGCTTCATGCCTCCGCTGAGTTCGTGCGGATATCGGTCGAGAACCCGACTCTCCAGTCCCAATTTCTCGAGGTGGTCGCCCGCCATTTTGAGAACCCCCCGTTTTGAGGGCTTTTTGCCAGTGCGCTCCCTCACGACATCCATGATAAAGTCCCTTATCCTCTTGACTGGGTTTAAAGAGTCCATCGAAGCTTGGGGGACATAGGACATGAGCTTGCATTTAACTTCCGTTCTCAAAAATTCGGGATTAACTTTGTATATGTCGGAGCCGTCTACGAGAATTTTGCCCGACTCGTAATGTAAAAGAGGGGAAAGGGTACCTGAGCAGAGCATTGCAAGCGTTGACTTTCCGCATCCCGATTCACCAGCAAGGCCCACCACCTCACCGCTGTCAACCGTGAGCGAGACCCCGTCGACAGCGCGGATGACGCCAAATATCCCCCGGTAGTATCCTTTGAGGTCTTTAACTTCGAGGAGGTGCTTGGCCATCTAAGATCACACCTTCCGCAGCTTGGGATTGAACACTTCATCCATGCCAGCGTGCGCAACGAAAATTGCTCCTAGGAATATAGTCAATATTATGCCCGACGGGAAAAGGCACCACCAAGCCGACCAAGGGTATGTTAAAATTGTGGGGTGCATAGCCCAATAAAGTATAGATCCTAATGTAACGTTCGTACCAGGGTTGGGGCCCAAGCCTATCATGCTGAGCCCCGCCTCAGACAGAATGGCTATACTTAACATTATCACGAAAACCATTATGATATAAGCCAGCATGTTCGGCAGAATCTCTGTTATCACTATTTTTCTATCTTTCATGCCTGACATACGAGCAATATTTATAAATTCCCTTTCTTTCAGGGTGAGTACTTGGGATCTTATACTCCTGGCTGCCCAAGGCCAAGTCGTTGCGCCTATCACCAATGCCACTAGAAATAAGGATTTTTCTGTGATGAGGCCGGCGATGATTATCAGGAGGGCAAACGTTGGGAAGACTATAATAACGTTGGTGATAGCATTTGAGATTTCATCTGCCAACCCTCCCTTGTACGGGCCGATGCCCCCCACTAAAACGGCGAGTAGCGTGCCCAAACCTGCGGCGATCGCACCGACCATCAAGGAGTTACGGGTACCAATACAAAGCTGGGAGAGTGCATCCCGCCCAAAAGTATCTGTGCCGAGGAGAAATTCACTGCTGGGTGGCTTGCTGAGGTAGCGACTTTGCTGTAGTGGATTTCGAGTTAACATGGGGCCTATTATCCCGAAGAGGATAATAGCCAGCGCGATGGCCGCACCAATTATAAATTTTCGACTTCTCACGAGCAGTTCTAACATTTTTATCCCGCCTGACCAGTTCGAATTCGTGGATCTATAAATGCGTATGCGATATCGACTAGGAAATTCCCGATGATCACGACAATCATCGTGACTAGGAAAGTACCTAGTATCATTGTGTAGTCTTGGGCTAGTATGGCGTCAAGCGCCAGTAAGCCGATACCTCTCCATCCAAAGACAATTTCAATAATCATTGTCATTCCAATGAGATTGTTTAGATTTATGTTCAGACCGGTGAATTGGGGCAGGATCGCGTTCCTTTTTGCGTAAGATACCAATTTCTTTGTTCTGAAGCCCAGCTGTCTGGAATAGAGGATGTAACCCGAGTCCAGTTCATAAAGGGTCATCGATCTCATACCCGTAGCCCATCCTCCTGTGGTTACAATCAACAAAGTTAGGAAAGGTAAAGCGTAGTGCTGTAACGCATCGATGAAAGTCTCAAGGTTCCAGCCGGGTATCCTCATTAAACTGAACGTTCCATACGTGGGAAAAATCCCGGCCTTCGCCGCCAAAAAGAATAGGAGAACCACAGCAAGCCAGTAAAATGGCAATATGTTGCCGAAAACTGAGAGGAAATAAACAGCACTGCTTCGCCTGCTCTTGATATACGCAGCTCTGGCCCCGATCCAGTTACCCAAGAAGAAACTGATGAGAAGCACGGGGACTACAAGGGCCAGGGTATAGGGCAGCCTAACCATGACAACGTTCATAACGGGCACGAAGGTGTATGGGGACATCATTGCAGTTCCTAAATTCCCCCTCAGAAGATTTGCCCAGAAATTAACGTATTGCTCGTGTAGTGGTTTGTCAAGCCCGTAGTATTCCAGCAACACATTTCTAAGTCTTTGCCTCTCCAGACTGGCGACGCCTGGAGATATCATTTGGTCGACAGGATTGCCTGGCATAAGTCGAGGGATGAGAAATATGAAGGTAAACGCAATAAATGCCACTATCAAATAGAAAACAGCCTTCTTAGTAATAAATTTGGCGAAAGGATGTTTGAGCAAGCGCCCTATAGTTTTCCAGACTGGCGCCAAGGTGGGGGCAAGTATCCACAACTCGATGATGATCGCCCCGAGTGCTGCGATGAAGAACACAAAACTCAGCTGAGAGGATGCAGAAGAGGGTGAAAAAGGCAGGAATAGGAGCAAGACTAGTATCCCTATAATGATGCCGATGATCCCTCGTTTTTTACTTTTTTTCATTTTTTTTCCCTGCAACGTTTTCTGCTTTCCGTTGTCGGTCTTTTCTTTTAAGTGTTTTTTACCTCTATATTAGCCCTTTGTCCACAAGCTTCGGCTGGATATACCCAAGCAGCGGCAGACCGACTAAATTTGTTTTTCATCAAGTGTTGGAGACGGCACAAAATTAAGCCCAAAATCCACCAAAAAATTTGTTGGGGCGCTGCATGACACGTGCCATCACTATCGTCGGGGTGGTTGATGTCTAGATAAATTGGGCGAAATGCATGGCGGGAAATGGCGAATCTCAGCAAGAAATTTTGGTCATCTTTTATCTCCCGAAGGTGGAACAAAACGCCATTCATAACATTTAAATAAAGACGAGCGGAGGTTTTATAGCCTAATAGAGGAGGTTTAAAAAAATAGAGGAGGTTAAAAATGAAAAAGTGTTTACAGGTGACGGCAGCTCCATTACTGATCAGCGCAATGTTGATTGGATCTTTGATAGCCGCTTTTGCAAGTTCCGCTGCTCCAGTGGCTGCGCAAGAGGGATATCCCGCAGTAGAGGGTGGCATGTTCGAAATAGTGGACGCCCTGCCTGATGTGGACGGCATAAACGTAAGGCTCGGGCCGTGGAGCTTCTTGGAGCATTATGGATGGACGGACATAGAGGTAATGACTATAAGCATAGCACAGCAGGTAGAGGCGAACCTCGGCATACCGTCTTCACCGACACTGGCTAGCTGGGGAGGTTTCATTTCACATGCGTACGCGTTCAACTACGACTTCTTCTCACACTGCATGCACTCTGGCGTAGGTAACATGTTCGATCGCTACTATCAGATGTTCGTTGGTACCGACTACATGTTTGACCACTTCGGTGACTACAGGAACCCAGAGCTCGTGGACCTCATAGCGCAACTCGACAGGACGATCGGAGAGGAGCAACAGGCGGTCGCTGACCAGATCGTGAGAATCATGGGGCAAGAGGTGCCACTTATTCCAAGCACAGGACACCCCGACTGGTATCAGTACAACGATCAGTACTGGGGGAACTGGCCCAACGAGGACAACCCGATCATGCCGGCTGGCCCGTACGGTGGCTCCGTGCAGACTGGACCGGTGGATACGATTGTCTTAGGGCTTGAACCAAATACGGCGATGACAACGGAGAGAGAACAAACCTTAGTGATGGCTGGTTACGAAGCATCCCCAATGGCGTGTAGACCAAGGGACTCGGCTGCAGGGAGTGCAGGTATAGCCACATTCTTCATGTATGAGCCAATGTTCGGGGTCAATATTGCAACAGGGGAGCTCATATGTTGGCTTGGTGAGAGCATCGAGTGGATCGACAGCACGACCATAGAGATAAAACTCCGCGATGAAGCCACGTGGAGCGATGGCACCCCGATAACATCCGATGACGCCATATACAGTTTCAGGCACCATGGGGCAGTTGAAGGCATATCATGGGCGGCAGGAGATGCGGGTCCCCTGAAAGACAGGGTGGAGAGCTGGCAAAAGGTGGATGACAAGACATTCAGGGTGAACCTATACGATAACTGTCCGTACAGTGGGGCCGCTTGGACCCATCTGACCCGGTCGTACTTGATAATACCAAAGCACGTGTGGGAGGAGATCGAGGCCTCTGGGGCGGATATGCTGACTTACGCCAACGACTTCACAGACGCGGCTATGCCAGCAGAGTGGAAAGTCTACTCTGGAATGTACGTGCCGACATGGCATGATGATAGGGCGACGAGGATGGAGAGAAACGATGACTGGTGGGGCGAGGACGTCTTCGGCAAGCTTCCTGCGCCAAAGTACATTTTCCATACAACGTACGCTACCAACCAGGCTGCGGCCTTGGACTTGGCGGCTGGGAACCTTGACTGGGACGGTAAACCCGTTCCGGACGTAGTGAGCGTGATGGAGGAGGCCCCGTTCGTACATACCTACTACTCAGAATCGCCGTATTACCCACAGAAGTCAACAAGGCTGATTGTCCCGAACCACCACAAGTACCCGGTGAATGAGGGCTGGCTCCACAGGGCGATAGCCATGGTGATTGACTACGATTTACTCAACGAGCTTGGCGGCGGCTATTTCGACCCGAATACCGACTTCCTATGCCTATGTAACGACGACAGAGCATCCGTAGCACTGGTGGATCCGGCTGTTAAAGCCGAATATGACATAGAATACGATGTTGATGGTGCGATTGCATTACTCGCGGAGCACTGCTATCTGATAGATGATACGACCGGAGAGATCATCGCAAACCCGACCTCAGCGGTTATTGCTGCGGGAGGGGTAACTTGGTACACGAAGGATGGACCGAGTCAAGAGTGGCTCGAGCTATACGGGTACACTCCAATCACAACTACAACAACTACGACGACAGCGCCACCATCTGAAGTTTGGACTTGGGTAGCAGCTGGGATTGGAGTTGTGGTCGTCATAGCCATCGTGGCTTTGGTCTTGATGCGGAGAAAGTGACGGAAAACAGAGGGGAACAGCAATCCCCTCTTCTTTTATTTTTTATTCAACTATGGTTAGTCATAAAAACTAGCTCTGACTTTTCCGATATCGGAACCAGATTTTGATCAGTTTCTCCGGTTCCAGGGCATGAAAACGGTAGAAGTGGGAGATCGTTTGGTAAAAATTTTATAAAAAGTACTGTCCATTTATCAAAAGCCAAACAGAGAACTTTTGAAAAACTCATTAATTCCGTTTTTAGCATCTTTAGTAAAATTTAGCCCCCGCTGAATTAACATCTATGTGAATTCTCCGGTGGCTCCA
>CAZKGC010000041.1:0-10636 GCA_964552335.1 Hadarchaeota archaeon (SeqCode) | reverse complement strand
CAAGACATGACTCTCGAGGAAGCACAGAAAATAGTTTCCCGCGTCTCGGAATCTCTCGACACCGAAGCCCACGTCATATGGGGTGCGCAGATATCTGAGCAGATGAAAAACACTGTGCGGGTTATGTTGGTCATTTCAGGGGTACACTCGCCCTATGTGGTGTCTCCCGGTGAGAAGCCTCTTAAAAAGGGCGGGCCCATCGAACTAGGCTTGGAGTCTCTCTGATGCGAAAATTCTTACAAAACTGCAGGCGTACGTTACAGGTAGCGAAAAAGCCCGACAAGAGCGAGTATCTACAGGTAGCTAAGATCACCGGGCTCGGCATCTTGCTCGTGGGCTTCGTCGGCTTCGTTATCATGTTTGTCAGCTACATCATCACCCAAGGGGCTTCAATTTAGGTGGGTTAGATGGAAGACATCCAAAAACCGGCAATCTTCGCCATTCGAACGACGATTGGTCAGGAAAAAAACACGGCCGACATGATTGTCACGAGAGCCAATAATTTTCAGCTGCCGATAAAGACGGTTTTGGCACCCCCCGGAATAAAGGGTTATGTTTTTGTCGAAGCGGTGGGGAAATCGAGCGTGGAGCGCGCGCGTGTTGGGATCAAGCATGCGAAGGGCATGGTTGCAGGAGAGGTTCCGATAGACCAAATATCACAATTCTTAGTTCCGAAGTCCACCGTTGCTGGCATCGAGGTCGGGGACATCGTAGAGCTGATCTCTGGACCCTTCCGCGGGGAGCGAGCGAGGATAACAAGGCTTGATGAGGGGAAGGAAGAATTGACTGTCGAGCTCTTTGAGGCAACGGTCCCGATTCCCGTTACAGTTCGCGGCGATTCCGTCAAAGTTATTCAGAAAAAGGAGAAGGAGGAGGTAAAGTGAAGGCAAGCGATATACGGCCAGACATGCGGCGCATCGACGTTGAGTTGAAGGTTGTCGAGGTGGAGGAATCTCGTACTTACATCCGCAGGGACGGTCGGGAAGGCAGAGTGACGACGGCGATAGCGGAGGATGACACAGGCAAGATAAAAATATCGCTGTGGGACGCCGACATCGACCGCGTCAAGGTCGGCGACAAAATCAAAATAACCAACGGCTACGCAAGGCTCTTCCGCAATGAGGTCCATGTGAGCGCCGGCATCTATGGCAAGCTTGAAGTTCTAGAGCAGCAGTCCTGACCACAGCTCTTTTTAGCGTTCACAGCATACTTTTGAGGGAATTGTGCATGTTCGATTAGGGTGACCAAGATGAAATCTAGGGTCAAGGTTCTGGTGGAAGGGGGGAAGGCGGCTCCTGGCCCACCCCTAGGACCAGCCCTAGGCCCATTGGGGGTCAATGTTGCGCAGGTTGTAGCCAAGATAAACGAGAAGACAAGCTCGTTTTCAGGTATGAAGGTCCCGGTCACCGTGGTGGTGGACAAGACGCGGCAGTTCGAAATCGAGGTTGGTTCGCCACCCATCGCCGCCCTCATCAAGAAGGAGCTGGGGGTGGAGAAAGGCGCGAAGACCTCCGGCACCGAGGTTGTGGGGAATCTCAGTCTTGCTCAAGTGGTCAACATCGCTAGATTGAAGTCAGGTGGAACTTTTGCTAAAAACATTAAGGCGGCCGTGATGGAGGTGTTGGGGACATGCGTCAGCCTCGGCGCGACGGTGGATGGTAGGGATGCGCGCGAGGTGCAGCGGGAAATCGTAGAGGGAAAACATGAGGAGGAGCTGAAATAGATGCCAGTCGCAACCGAGAATATGCTCAACGCGATAAAACAGATGCGCGAGGCGAGCCCCAAGCGGAAGTTCGAGCAGAGTGTCGACTTGCTGATCACTCTAGAGGGCATCGACCCAAAGAAGCCGGAGGGGCGAATCACAGAGGATGTGGTGTTGCCCCACCAGACGGGAGGCCCCAGAAAAATCTTGGTCTTCGCCGATAGGGAGCTGGCACGCCGAGCGCGGGATGCGGGGGCGGACTTGGTGCTCGCCCGTGACGATGTAGAGGCGCTGGGGCGAGAGAAGAAACGGGCGAAGAAACTGGCGGCGGAACATGACTTTTTCATTGCACAAGCAGATATCATGGTGCTGATAGGCAAGACGCTTGGATCAGTGCTTGGGCCTAGGGGAAGGATGCCGAAACCGATTCCATCTACAGCGGACCCTGCGCCCATGATTGAGCGCATGAAGCGAACCGTGCGCGTAACAACCAAAGATCAAGCCGTTCTCCACGCCAAGATCGGGGTCGAGAACATGAGTGATGAACAGCTTGCGGCGAATGCGCGGGCCGTGCTTGATGCGGTCGAACGCAAGATAGGGGAAGGCGCGGGCAGTATCGGTACAATTCAAATCAAGACTACCATGGGAAAACCTGTGAATTTGGGTGCTTTAAAATGATGGCCGGTACCAAAGCGGAGCGGGTAGCTCCTTGGAAGCAGGAAGTCATAGATGAGCTCCTTGGGCTTCTCAATACTTACTCCGTCGTGGGGGTACTCGACATCTCGGAACTTCCAGCATTGCAGTTCCAGCAAATACGTCAGAAGCTGAGGGGCGAGGCTGAGATCATAGTATCAAAGAACACGCTCATGTTGCTCGCCATTCAGAGAGTCGCGGAGGAGAAGGACTCGAAACTCGGTGAGCTGACCAACTTCCTCCGCGGGCAATCCGCATTGGTTTTTTCGAAGATGAATCCTTTTAGGCTTAGCAAGTTTCTCCGTGATAATAAGATCAGCGCTCCAGCGAAGTCAGGCTCCAAGTCTACCAAAGACATAGTCATCCCCGCAGGAGAGACCGATTTTGCGCCAGGACCTGTGGTCGGGGAGCTGCAGCGCGTGGGGATCAAGGCTCGAATTCAGGCCGGAAAAGTCGTCATCCTCGAGGATTGTCCGATCTTGAAGAGGGGTGACGTTATATCAAAGGAAGTTTCCGACGCCCTCGCGAAGTTCGGAATTATGCCGCTGGAGCTCGGACTGAAAATGCGTGTGGCGTATGAGGCCGGTATAGTGTTTACTGGAGAGTCGCTGGAAATAGATGAAGCGCAGGTTTTCATGCAATTACAAGAAGCCAGCATAAGCGCCCTGAATCTCGCGCTGAACGTGAATTACCCGACTTCTATGACAATAAGCCTGATGATCGTGAAGGCGAGTGCCGCTGCCCGGAACTTGGCGCTGAATGCCTGCCTGCCTGTATCCCAAGTTATGCCCACACTACTCGCCCGATCCCGCGCGGAAATGTTGAGTCTCGCGGTGGTCTTGGGCGCAAAGGACCCGCACGCGCTGGACGAGGAACTTAGAGCGATTTTAGGGGTGGCGCCGTCTGCTGAAGCTAAACCAGAGGAAAAACCCAAAGAGGAGCCAAAACCCGAGGCAAAGCCCGCAGGGGAAAAGCCTAAAGAAGAGCAAAAGGAAGGATAAATATCAAGATGCGCTATTCGAACGATGGAGGTATAACAGATGGAATATGTGTATAGTGCCCTAGTGCTGCACGCCGCCGGAAAGAAGGTGGATGAGGCAGGGCTATCGAACATCCTCAAGGCAGCAGGAGCGAAGGTTGAAGAGGCCCGGGTGAAAGCCTTGGTCGCGGCGCTCGAGGGAGTGAACATCGACGAGGCGATTAAGGGCGCGGCCATCCCAGCGGTGGTTGCCCCAGCAGTTGCGGCGGCCCCAGCGAAGGTCGAGGAGAAGAAGGAAGAGAAGAAAGTCGAAGAGGAGAAGAAGGAAGAAGAAGCCTTGGCCGGATTGGGCGCACTATTTGGGTAGAGTGCAACTCGTTACGTAAATGGAATCCCGCAGGACAGAAGTGTGTCGGCAGAACCTTCTTGTCCGTAGTTCTAATGTTCGGTTTGGTAGCGGTGCCCATCGTTTCAGTGATAGTACTGGCTAAGCTGATTTTCGTGATTATATCACCCTTTGTCCTCACCCATACTAACAAAACTTGAAATGGCTTTGTGCTAAAAGTTTCAAATGTGAACCAAAATTTAAATGCTGAATTAAGAGAGAATTATCAGGGTTGAATGAAAATCTGGGTCAAAATAGTCGCGTTTTGTGTCATAGCCGGGGTCATTTCAGCCGTCGCATTGACGCTTTTTATCCGTGAGAAGTCGTATCCCCCTTCATGGTCCGTTTCTCTAGGGCAGGGGCCGAAAAGCGCATTTGCATTGTATTATGGGTCCGAGAATATCTCTGTTGAGCCAAGTGTGGCGCCGTATGATCTACCTTTGGAACTGACTACGGTGTCAAATTTTGATGAGGTAAATTCTAAGCTCGAGCTGAGTGAAAGCCAGATTGACTTGCTGAGCTCGAACGGGTTTGTTGTTATACCCTACGGGCAGGAAAATGACATTGTCGATGTTTACGATTACCTCAAGTACCAAAATATCCCGATATTCGTTACGAGCGACACTCTGCTGCATCTGTACCATATACAGTTCAATGAGATTTTGAAGATCATCGAGGAGAACGAGTTTTTCGACGCCATAAAAGCAATGAGTCAATCGATGTTGGATGAATCCCTGAACGGTTACAATTCCTTGGAGGGAGATTTGAAGGAGGCCGCGAAGAGAAATGTCGCGTATTTCGCTGTCGCGCTCGAACTGCTCGATCCGAATACTAATGTTCCTAGTTTAGTTCAAGGCGAGGTCGATGAAGAGCTGCAACTCATCGAGCAGCATTCGGGTTTCGAGAATAGTCCCATATTCAAGTACAGGGAGGACTATTCTCAATATGTTCCGAGGGGCCACTACACACGAAGCGAGACGTTGGAGAGGTACTTCAAGGCCATGATGTGGTATGGCCGCATCGCCTTCTTACTCAAAGGAGGTCAAAACCCTCCGTTTGACGCGTTGGTGAGCGAGGAGGATGCGAGAATTCAGACCATGCAAGCTTCCCTTATAGCCGGCTCAATGGAGAGAGTAAACGCGGGCAATGTCAGCGTTGAGAATTTATGGAATCGCGTATACGGTGTCACAGCGTTTTTTGTGGGTCTCGCGGATGACCTAACACCTTATGAATACGAAAACGCCATTCTGGAGGTATTTGGCGCGACATTCGATCCAAGCGAGCTGAGCGAGGAAAACAATATGTTGAGCCTTGAAGCAATCTTGGCGAGTATGCGCTTACCAGAGATATACGGCGGGACGGGAGAAATCTATATCGAGCCACCCATCACTCCGGAAAAATTGAATGAAGTTTTGGCGGATACTCAGGGCATGCGCTTTATGGGCCAGCGCTATGTCCCAGACTCCTACATGTTTCAGAATTTGGTAGAACCGGTTGTAGGGGAATTCACGGGCAGCGGCGAACCGTTTACCCTAGTCGTAACCCCCGCGGGCTCTTTCAGAGGTTTCCCACGCGGTCTGGACGTAATGGCCGTTTTGGGGTCTGACCGAGCTTTGGAGATTTTGGAGAGTGAGGGAGATGCAGCTTATGAGAACTACGCTGAGCAACTCGAGAATCTTCGCGCGAAATTCGGGGGTTTAGATGAAAATGATTGGAATAGAAATCTGTATTGGTCTTGGCTCTATGCATTGAAGGGGTTGATCGAGGAGCCCGGTGAAGGTTATCCAACTTTCATGCGAACCCAAGCATGGCTGGACAAGCAACTAAATATTGCACTGGCTTCTTGGACTGAATTGAGACATGACACAATCCTTTATGCAAAACAATCGTACGCACCGGGGTTAACCAGCTTTCCTCCACAACCCCCAGGTTATGTAGAGCCGGTTCCGGAATTCTACGCAAGGGTGCTCGCGTTGACAAAAATGACTGAGGGAGGACTCACGAACCTAGGTGTTTTAGATCAAACATCAAGGGAAAGGCTTCAAAACTTCGAAAATATCCTGAGCAGGTTAATCGATATCTCCAGAAAGGAATTAGAAAATGTTGAACTCACAGAAGATGACTACGCGTTCATACGTAATTTCGGAGAGCGGCTAGCCCCCACAGTAGAAGGCTTTGAGAGCGAGGGCAAGGAAACGACCATTGTTGCAGATGTTCACACGGATATAAACACTGGAGAAGTTTTGGAGGAAGGAGTGGGCTATGTTAACTTGATTGTGGTTGCGTATAGGGTTCCAGACGGACGTATAGTCCTCGGGGCTGGACCCACCCTTTCTTACTATGAGTTCAAACATCCAATGAATGACAGATTGACGGACGAGGGATGGGTGGAACTTCTCAAGTCAAATCCACCGGCTAGACCAAGTTGGATTGGAAGCTTTTTCGTGGAGTCTTAAGTTCGAGAGAAGACTTTTAACTTCAGTTCGAATATTTCCTTAACGAGGCGAGCGTGTTGAAAGATATCTACAATGTAGCCCTTTTCAAGCGTGAAGGTTTCGAGCGAAAAAAATGCACGAGCTGCGGAAGAACTTTCTGGACGCTCGACTCCCGACGGAAGACGTGCGGCGACACTCCCTGCGACGAGTACACTTTCATAGGCAGGCCGCCGACGAGGCGTAAGTACTCTCTTGCCAAAATGGAGCGGACATTCCTGAAGTTTTTCGAGCACCGGAAGCATAAAATCATAAACAGATATCCAGTAGTGGCCCGATGGCGAGATGACATCTTCCTTACCATCGCCTCGATTGCTGGTTTTCAACCTTGGGTTACAAGTGGGCAAGTGCCTCCTCCGGCGAACCCCCTAGTCGTGAGCCAGTCGTGTATCCGCCTAAAGGATATAGACAACGTCGGACGCTCGGGGCGTCACTTCACCCTTTTCTTCATGGGCGGTCATCATGCTTTCAACCGCCGTCGCCAACGCATCTACTGGAATGATGAAACTGTGGCCCTCTGCCATGATTTCTTAGTGAAGGAACTGGGGATCCATCCTCATGAAATTTCTTACATCCAAGACTTCTGGGAGGGCGGAGGAAACGCAGGAGAGGATTTCGAGGTGAACGTGCGCGGACTGGAGATAGCGACTCTGGTCTTCATGCAGTACATCAGCACGGACGGCAAATACTCGCCGCTCCCCATGAAGATCGTTGATACCGGCTATGGGATCGAGCGCCTCGCTTGGCTTTCTCAAGGAACGGCTTCTAGCTACGAAGCGATTTTCGGCCCTGTAGTTGATCACCTTCGCAATCTGGCAAATGTAAAGATGCCGCCCGAGGAAGTGCTCCGCGAAAACTCCAAGCTGGCTGGGTTGATCGATATCGAGAGCGGACGGGACCTTCGAATGCTCAGGTCCAAAATGGCATCGCGAACAGGGTTGAGCGTCGAAGAACTTGACAAGATGTTGGCCCCTCTAGAGTCCATTTATGCTGTCGCTGATCACCTACGATGTCTGGCCTTCATGTTCAGCGACGGGATAACCCCAAGCAACGTTCGGGAAGGATATTTGGCCCGAAGCGTGCTTCGACGTGCATTAGGGTTGATGCGGGAGCTGGAGCTGAAGATGCCGCTCGCTGAACTCATGGCGTTAGAGCTCGACCAGCTGACTCCTCAATTCCCCGAGATGAGCGAGCGAAAAAATTACATCTTGGAAGTCATAGAAACCGAAGAGCGACGCTACAAGGACGCAATCTCGCGGGGCAGCAGGATGGTCGAGCGAATGGCGGAAGAACTTCGGGCCAGAGGAGAGTCGTTGCCTCATGAGAAACTCATTGAGCTTTACGACACTCACGGGTTGACCCCTGATATCGTGAGAGAAGTCGCCGGTAAAGTGGGCGTGCGAGTGGAAGTTCCCGAGGATTTTTACATCAGGGTCGCGAAATCCCACAGTCGAGCAAGACATGTGCCAGTGTCAGCGTCCCTTGTTTCAGATGAGAAAATTGGTCGTATTTCCCCCACCAAACAAATTTACTACAAAAATCCATACGTACGGGAGTTCAGGGCGCGAGTGCTGCGTGGTTTCGACGATTACGTTGTGCTCGACCGGACAGCGTTTTATCCAGAGGGCGGAGGGCAGCCGAGCGATGTTGGTTCACTTGAGAGTAAAAGGGTCAAAGCGGAGGTGCTGGGCGTAGTCAAGGCCAGGGAAGTAATCTTGCACCGTGTCAAGCCGAATCCATTCAAGCCAGGGCAGCGGGTCGTGGGGAAGCTGGACTGGGGGAGGCGGAGTTCTCTCATGGCGCACCACACGGGAACTCACATCCTGCTTGGAGCGGCACGGCGGGTTTTAGGCGCGCATGTCTGGCAGCAGGGAGTACAGAAGGGAGTAGAGCAGACTCGCCTTGACATCTCCCACTTCAAGCGCGTGGAGCAAGAGGAGCTGCGGGAGATTGAGCGCTTGGCGAACAGAGTGGTTATGGAGAACCGTCCTGTCAAAGCTGAGTGGATGGACCGGAACGAGGCCGAGCGAAAATATGGTTTCGACCTCTATCAGGGAGGCATAGTTCCGGGAAAACATGTCCGAGTGGTTGGCGTGGAAGGGTGGAATACCCAGGCTTGCGCTGGCACCCACTTCGAGCAGACAGGTGAGGTCGGGCTTATCAAGATAATGCGCACCGAGCGGATCCAGGATGGGATCGAAAGAATAGAGTTTTCATCCGGGGAGGCGGCGCTGAAGTTTATTGAAGCGCAGGAGCGGCACCTTGTGAAGGCGGCCGAGATTTTGCGGACCGCGCCGGAACATGTGGCTGCCGCGACCCAACAGCTTTTCGACCAGTGGAGGGCAGCGGAGAAGGAGATAGGGCGGTTGAGCCAACGAGTGGCAGAGTCACGATTGGCAGAACTCAAATCAAAGATCAGGATTGTGGGAAAGATTCAGGTGATATGTGAAGAAGTGGAGGGCGCAAGCGCGGACGAGTTAATAAAAATAGCGAGCACACTCACAAGGGAGAACAAAGAGCTCGTCGTCGTGCTGGGGTCGAGCAACGACACGGCCAAGCTAGTGGCAATGGCTGGTGAAAAAGCCGTGAACGCTGGGGTCGACTGCGGGACCATGATTTCTGAGGCTTCGAGAGTATTGGGTGGAGGAGGAGGCGGCAAGCCCCCTATGGCCCAAGGCGGAGGACCGAAGACAGATTTTCTTATAGCTGCATTCAAGAAAGCGCTGGAGATATGCGAAAAGCAGCAAGTTCGCGAGTGAAATTATGGTGGACTGGCGAGAGATCGATAGCAAGTGGCAGCAGGCATGGCGCGATGCAAAGCTCTTCGAGTCAAAGCCAGACGAGAGACCGAAGTTTTACCTCACCGTGGCGTATCCCTATGTTTCAGGTCCGATGCACATAGGTCACGGGCGCACGTACACGGTGCCTGATGTGACCGCGCGCTACAAGCGCATGCGGGG
Source organism: Hadarchaeota archaeon (SeqCode) (assembly GCA_964552335.1). Lineage (GTDB taxonomy): Archaea > Hadarchaeota > Hadarchaeia > Hadarchaeales > Hadarchaeaceae > B75-G9. Next base: position 1,425 of record CAZKGC010000041.1, on the reverse strand, counting down.
TTTCAATGTACTGTTTCCCATGGCCTATCATTTCACAGGAACTCCTATCGTCGGAGCAGCCAAACGGGTGGCACGACGCGAGCCAAAGTTCGTACAGGTTCTCACCGAGCGATATGGAATTCCCGAGGATAAATTGCGAGAATTCGAAAATCCTCACTACTTTGCCAACTACTTCGCTAGGGAAAGCGACCTGAGTTACCGAAAGGGCATGGAGTGGCTGGGGTACTCGATTGACTGGCGCCGCGAGTTCACCACAGTGGATCCCCAATACAGCAAGTTCGTCACTTGGCAATATCATAAGCTCTGGGATGCGGGGTTGATTGTGAGGGGCAGACATCCCGTCAAATGGTGCCCCAGCTGCGGGAATCCGGTGACCGACCACGACCTGCTGGAAGGAGAGGGTGTGGATATGGTCGAGTTCACATTGCTGAAGTACAGACTGGGCGACTACATCTTGCCAGCCGCCACACTCAGGCCTGAAACAGTGTTTGGTGTTACAAATCTTTGGCTGAATCCCGATGTGAATTATGTAGTCGTGGATGTAGACGGTGAGAAATGGATTGTCAGTGAACAAGCGGTGGAAAAGTTGCGCCAACAAGGCTATAAAGTGGGCGAAGCTAAACCAGCGAAGATCGATTTCAACGAGAATGTGGAGGTGCCGCTCATCAACAAGAGCGTACCCATCCTACCCGCCCGCTTTGTAGATCCAGACAACGCGACCGGTGTTGTCGGGTCAGTCCCCTCGCATGCTCCCTATGACTGCATAGCTTTGCTGGAACTACAACGGCAGCCCGAGACACTAGAACAATACGGCATCAGCCGACGTAAGGTCGACGAACTCAAGCCGATTTCGTTGATCGAGGTCGAAGGGTACGGTGAGTCCCCGGCTATAGACATGGTCAAGAAAATGAGGATCGACCAACAGACGGATCCGAAGCTGGAGGAGGCTACCGCTGAGGTCTATCGAAATGAATTTGCGAAGGGCAGAATGCGTTCTTGGGTCCAGAAGTACGGTGGCATGCCTGTATCCCAAGCAAAACAGGCCGTGCGCGACGACATGCTGGCGAGCGGAGAGGCCGCCACCATGTACGAGTTCTCGGCCAGACCCGTCACCTGCAGGTGCGGGACCAAAGTGACGGTGAGGGTGGTTGAAGACCAGTGGTTTCTGAACTATGCTGACGAAAGCTGGAAAGAGAAAGCTAGGAAATGTCTGGCACGTATGCATTTGGTGCCTCCTCAGACACGCGTGCAGTTTGAGTACACGATCAATTGGCTTCACGAGTGGCCCTGCACCCGCAGCATCGGGATGGGGACACCGGCGCCCTGGGACCCCAATTGGATAATCGAATCCCTGAGCGACTCCACCATATACATGGCCTATTACACGATCTCCCACATTTTGAAGACGATCGAACCGGAGAAGCT
>CAZKGC010000040.1:0-10744 GCA_964552335.1 Hadarchaeota archaeon (SeqCode) | reverse complement strand
ATGGTTTGGGAGGTGGAACCTAAACTAAAGCGGAGAATTCAGCATGCCATCAGTATCAAACTTCTGTCGAGCATTGGAATTGTTAGGTTACGAATTTTCGGCACGATGCAACCAAGATAAAAGAAAAAATAGGGCCCTGTTATATCACGTAAGTGTATTTCCTCCCCAAAATTTCTTAGAACAGATACGGCCCGTTAAATAAGAATAACCTCGGATTCATGTGGCGCCCATCGGCGGAGCATTTAGCTCCTTGGCCGGGATTTGAACCCGAGGCGCAGGCTCGACAGGCCTGCATGTTAGACCGGGCTACACCACCAGGGCCCATATCAGAGATTGAGGAACGGGATAATTAAGTTTTTCAGGTGGGCTGGCAGCGTCCTAGAGTTCCCGTGCCCTCTCGGAACACAGTACAGTCCAGATCGCTGACAAGCTTAACTTCCGGGATCAGACGAGACCGGGTGTTTCCCTGCCGCTGTGGCCGCCAGCCCAAATAATCCTTGCTTTCCAAACTTAAAAGATGTGGTCCCGCGGGGGAGATTTGAACTCCCAACATGCCGGTTTCGGCTTGGGTCTACAGCCGACCACTCTAACCAGGTTGAGTTACCGCGGGGCCAATAGGATTTTGGAACTCCTGTTATTAAGATTTCACCCTAAGAACTGTAATTCCCAACAGTTTTCCCTTTTGCGAGATGTCATTCTTCGTGAACGTCTGATACAGTCTTGCATTTTCACATAAGGAACTCGTGCAACCTCCGAACAGCGTTCAACTTTTCCTTCTGTTCGACCTTGGCACCCTCGATAGCGCCTTCGAGTATCTCTATCGTCTTCTGGTACGTGCCCCTGTCGACCGGATATGGCACGCCGTCTTTCCCCCCGTGCGCGAATGAAAAACGCACTGGGTCTTCCCAAGACGGTGACCTCCCGTAGATGAGGTCGGAGACAAGGGCCAGCGCTCGGATCGCCTTCGGGCCAATCCCCCTTATCGCCACGAGCTCCTCATAGTTCTCCGGTTGAAGCTCATACGCTCTTTGCAGCGCTGCAGCAGTTTGCTTTGTCAACTTTGTTATCGTGTGCGGCGTCGGCATGATTAGCTTCATCACCTGCGGGCTTCTCCCAAAGTATTCATCGAGCGATCGCTGCTCTGCATCACGCAGATTGAGCATCAATCTTTGGGGGTTATCGTGCACAAGATTGACGCTCGCCTTGCGCGCCTCCTTGCTTTCATGCGCAGTCATGTCGAGCACCACTTCTTCCTTGCGGTCTCCGATGATACCTGAGTGTGGCTCCTCAACGAAACTGCGGACATCTTCCGAGAGCCAGTGGTAGCGCCGGGCCGTTCGCTCGCGCATTCCCTGCTGCACCACAGCCCAGTCCCCATCCTCGCTGAGCACGAAAGTGTGGTGGTAAAGCTGGTAACCGTCTTGCACGCAGGCGTTGTCGACCTTGGCCGCCATTCGGCTCGCGTATTTCAATTTTTCAATTTTTTTAGATGAGATGGAAAAAATATCGGCGGACTTTTGAATCTCGCTCTGCGCCTGCTTCGAGACTTTGCCCTTTCCTCCGCACACCGCGATGCCGAGCTCCTCTGGTTTTATCGCCTCTTTTAGGGCGCCCATCGTCGTTGTGGTCAAACCTGAACTGTGAAAGTCGAAGCCAAGCACACACCCAAAAGCCTGCAAGAAAAATGGATCGCCAAGCCTCCTGAGAAACTCCTGTCTACCGTACTCGTACACTATGATTTCACTGATTGTCCCGCCAAGAAGTTTCATCCGGCTGAACAACCAGGGTGGGCACCTGCCGCCGTGCAGGGGGAGTTCAGCAACACCAACTCGCTTCATAAAAATCAATTTGTTTTTCAACCTGATTAAAACTAATCCCAACTAACTCAAGCATAAAAACGTAAAATCGCCGGGGGTGGATTGGCCACTAGTAGTCATTTGGTCGCATAGTAGCCCGCAGCCTTCTCACGAGCCACCCGCTTCGCGTGCCCCTTCGCGACGAGTTCCATCAGCGCATTGTTCGTCATCCCCTTAGGCATGTGGGACGCACGCATGATGTCGTCGGCTGTTTTCAGGGAGTCAGGGCTCGTGGCACCGAGCTTTTTCAGCGCGTCGTAAGCTTTCTGGGCGTTTGGTGTCAAATCTGCCATTATCTATCACCCCGCTTTTTATTCTCCTCCTCGTTTCGGTGAATTTAACTTTTTGCCTTTTTCATCTTCAGGCTCATGTCGAGCGCCGGGGCTCTCATGGTCATGTAGCTGGACGAGATGATGTCCACCCCGGTGGCAGTGAAACTCTCCACGTTTGATGGTTCAATCCCGCCAGAGACCTCCAGCATGACTTTTTCCCGCAGACCTTCGTGTTTTAGCATCTCTATCGCGCGGGCTATCTCCGCGGGTTTCATGTTGTCGAGCATCACTATGTCGGCTCCGGCTTTTGCGGCGGCCAGTACCTCCTCCGGCTTTGTCACCTCAATTTCGATTTTTGCTCTGCGGGCGGTTTTGCGAGCATTACGAACGGCCTCCGAGACCGAACCCACCAGCCTCAGGTGATTGTCCTTGATCAAAATTTGGTCGCTGAGAGTGTAGCGGTGCGGCTCCCCTCCCGCGGCCACTACTGCGCGCTTGTCAAAGTAGGTGAGGAGCGGGGCAGTTTTCCTTGTGGCCGCTATCACGACTTTCGAATTTTTTCGCCTTGCTTGGTCCATCAGCTCACGCGTGGCCGTGGCGATGCCGCTCATGCGCATGAGCAAGTTCAACACCACCCGTTCCGCAGCCAAAATTTTCCGGGCCGGCCCTTCGAGTTGCATCACAACATCTCCGGTTTTAATTTTGGCACCATCAGACTTGATCACCCTCGTCTTTACATCCATTTCATTGAAAGCTATGGTCGCCTCAGCCACGCCAGCCAATACCCCCGCCTGCTTAGCGATGACTTCAGCTATAGCTTTGGTTTTAGGCTGTACGAGGGCCTCAGATGTCACGTCGCCGGAACCTAGGTCATCCGCGAGCATTTCGCGAATTTTTTTTCTCGCAAACGCGCTAGTCATGGGTCGCCCTCCCAGAGATTTCTAGCATTCGTTCGGTGGCCTTCCGAGCCCCTGCCGCTATCTCGGGCGGCACGCTTACAATATGCTTTATATCGCGCAGGGCCAAGTAGAGCTTCTCGAGGTTGTGCTTTTTCATCTGCTCGCAAACTGCTGTCTCTAGCGCCGGTATGAATTCTTTGCCAGGAAGCTCTCGCCGGAGTCGCTCGACCAATCCGATTTCTGTTGCGATGATGAACCGCTTCGCGGGCGAGGCCTTGGCCCGGACCAGCATCTGGCTCGTGCTGCATATGTGGGTGGCTATCTCTTGGACCTCAGGGTCGCACTCGGGGTGAACTAGCACCTCGGCATCCGGGTAGCGCTCTTTCAGCAGCATGATGTCAGCGGGGGAAAACATCCGATGCACGTAGCAATAGCCGCGATCCGGTAGGGGTATAATTTGCTTGTTGCTTCGCCGTTGCACGAACCAAGCTAGATTTCGGTCAGGGCCGAAAATGATTTTTTCCTCATCCAAAGCGTTGACGATTTGTGGGGCATTAGCTGAGGTGCATGTGACATCCGCCTCCGCACGCGCTTCGGCTAATGTGTTGATATAAAGCACGACCGCCGCGTCTGGATGCCTTCGCTTGGCTTCACGCACGAGTTCTGCGGGTAACTGAGCGGCCATCGGGCATCGGGCCTGGGGGTCCGGGATGACTACCGTTTTGTCCGGGTTCAGTATCGCAGCGGTCTCTGCCATGAAGTCGACCCCGCAAAACACTATCAGTTTTTCCTTGACTTTGGCGGATTGCCTTGCAAGTTCGAGGGAATCTCCTATGTAATCAGCGAGAAGTTGTATTTCCTCCCGCTGGTAGGTGTGGGCCAAGATGATGGCATCTCGTTCGGCTTTAAGCCTCAGGATGGCCTCCCTAAGTTCCTCGGGCTTCATTCAATCCCTCAAAAAGTAGGCGAGCTATCTGGGCTATAAACCTATGTCCCAACCCGGATGGTATCGCTCAGATTCCGCAGGGTGCGAATTGCTGAGAGCGCAGCAAGGTAACTTGTCCTGCGACTCTCGGGTAATGGTACGTTTTTGGTCTCGGTGACAAATTCTCCCGACTTCCCTTTGACGCGAATCTCGTGCACATTACGTTTGATAGTGGGATCTGCAACGATTCGAACCTTCGTCTTGTCGAATCCTATACCGGCCAGACTCAAAGTGGCCGCCACATTCACACTCGCCGGGAAAGCCTTCACAGCTGTCCGGGCAGGGCCATCAAATATTACTTTGGGCTGTTTCAATCTATTCAAGTTAATTCGATGTTTACGGAGGTATTCACCGTATGCAAGCGCAGCAGGCGGCTTGCGTGTAGTCAGAACCACCTCCTGAATCCTGCCCAGCTCCGCGGCCTTCACACCATCAATGCCGAGCACCGCACCCGATGGAATGTAAATCTTGCGACCATTCCGCTCGGCAGCCGTCCGCACGCTTTTCAGCAGCTTCTCATCCGCGAATGCCCCAACGCTCATCACCATTAGGTTCTTGCCAGAGCGGATGACATCCAGTGAGTACTGTTCGACCGCCTGCTGAGAGGCTGCCTCGATGACCAACTCCACGCTCTTGTCAGCGTAGATCTCCGACGCGTTTTTCGCTATTTTTGGCTTCGAGCGCAGACCCTTCACCAGCGCCTCAGACCTCTTGGGTTTCAGGTCGTATACCAAGCCAAGCTTTGCGTCACCAGCACGCCCACCATCTATGGCCTTCGCTAAAACAGTGCCTATCGCACCACAGCCTATTAACGCGACTTTCATTTGAAAAACCTCGTTATCTCTTTATTTGGACCGTTTAACTTTTTTTCGTTTGCAAATATTTTCAACCGCGGACTAAATTCCAAAAGAGTTCACGAACTGGCCGTTCCGGAGTTTTAAGAGTGGAGATAGAAGGCGAATCGGTAATGGGGTCACGTTGATTTCGCCATTTTTTATATCATTGATCATGGCTGGCAGATCATAATCGTACTCCTCTCGACACCTGCGGAAGAGCTTTCTGCAGTAGTTGATAGCGTAAGATGTTATTATCTTCAAACCAAGTTTAGTCGTTCTGCTGTCCAAAATCGAATCGGCTTCTTTGAGGAGGCGCGGAATCCAGTTAAAGTTATGCTCCCAGCATTTCAGGAGAAGTTCCGAATGCTTGGGTGTCATTTTCTCCAGCGTGAAGGACTCTGCCCTGTTCCTAAGCCCTCCCATTGAGACGAAGAAAAGCGGCACGAGGAAGCTTTCGAATTTCCTCAATCTCTCCACTAACTCTATCGTCAGCTCGGTGTCTTTTTCAGTTTCTCCGGGGAGCCCCATGATCAATGTGGCGCACGGGTTCCAGTGGTTTTCAGAGAGAATTTCAAAAGCATTGACGACCACTTCCAGCCAGTCTTCAGGCTTAAAAGGTTTGCATTTGCCCACCATGTGCTTCTCTACTAACTTTGGGCTACCAGTCTCGATGCCAGTTTGACCACCCATAGGTAAATCCTTGTCCACATCAAGCGCGCGGGATATCTCTTCGATGAGGTCCGGTGCGCTCGCAACCGATGAAAGCGCGAAATGGCTGATCCCAACCGCGGTGACACCGGGATGGTTTTTCACGGCTTTGAAGAGTTCCGCAGTGGCTTCCTTGTTTATTTCCAATCCATTGGCCTTGTATCGCAACACATCTTCAGCATGTAGGCATGGTTGCCTGCCCGCCCTCAGGTTAACATCGACTTCTTTCAGGATGTTGTCGACGGGGAGACTTCGGTACCACAGAAGTGTCGGCTCGCAAAAATCGCAGCCTCTGCCGCAGCCCCTCGCGATCTCAGTTATCCCGTCTACACTCGGTTCCCTGATGACTGGTATTTCCTCTGTGGGGACCAGTTCTCCGTGCACGACTTCCGGTAATTTCTCACCGTTCAAGGCACTTTCAAATAGAGACGGTGCAGTCTTTTCACCTTCCCCAATCACTATGCAATCTATCCCCAGCTCCCTCCTGGCCTGTTCATTTTCAAGCTGCCAAGCGCCAGGTCCCCCGACGATGATCTTTGGTCTAAATTTCTTTACGGAAGGATGGTTCAATGCTTCCCTGAATTTTAAAGCCATGTAAGCCCCGCCGCCGAATAAATTTGTGAAGGTGGAGGTGGCAGGACCGATTCCCAGCGGGTCATTTTCTGTGAATCCAATTACTTTAGTTTCTGGGCCAACCACTTTGTCCAAGTGGTCTGGGTGGGCGACGATTACGTCCTCCCTCCGAAAGCCGTGGTCGAGTAGCGCCGCTTCGATTTTTCTCGTCCCATTCGGCGCAACCACGACGGAGCCGTTCCCATTCGTCTCCACGGACGGGCAGAATACCGAGAAGTAAAGGCTATCTGAGATTATCCCCCGGGGCACACAGGCGCTGAATCCGAGAAACAGATGGCGGTGATATTCGCTCATTAAAGTTCTGTCGGCGGTGAGTACAATCTTATATCCAGACACATCAACAGCCTCCAGCAGGGGTGCAGATTTTACTGCATAGCTATTTTTTATCACAAGATATTTATGTCTTTTCTTGTATTTTGTGAGCGTGATAAAAATGAGGACGGGCAATCTTATCACGGGAATATCTGGTTTTCTCAACATTCGCGCCACAGGTAGAAAAATTACATCCTGCCACCGATTCCCGTTGTTCGGGCACTCTGGAAGCAGGAATAGTGGTGGGGCCGCCGAGATTCGAACTCGGGTCACCAGCACCCCATTCCAGCGCTCGCGCGAAGCTGGGAGGCTAGACCAAGCTACCCCACGGCCCCAAATTTATCTCCTTATAGCACATTTGTATATTTCTCTCGCCGTGTCCACCTCCTGAACATGCGTGGCAAGACCGACCTATACAAATCAAACTTCCGTTACTCTAACCGCGGCACTTAAAGGTTCTTCTTTTACATCGCTGGTGAAGATTACCAGGTCCCCCTTTTTGAGCAGTCCCTTGTTCAAGAGCTGCTCTAAAACGAGGGTAAAATTTCCTCTTGTACTTTCACTCATAATTTCAACTTCGACACCCCAGAACAGAATCAGGCTTCCTGCGACCTTTTCGCTTTGCGTGACTGCTATAATCGAAAGGAACGGTCTGTAGCTGGAGAGCATCTTTACGCTTTTACCAGACCTAGTAAAACAAACGATTGCTTTTCCCCCCATTACCTCTGAAAGTTGGGCCACGGCCAAGCCCATCGCCTCAAAAAGGGTTGGCTTTGGAGGATAAACCTGCCGAGCCTTTAGCACTCGCTCGAACTCCGGCGACCTTTCGACACTTTTCACGATTCTTGCCATCTCTTCTACAACCCTCACTGGTTGAAGCCCTACCGCCGTCTCGTTAGACAGCATAAGGACATCCGCTCCCTCCATAACGGCTTCAGCGACATCTGTCACTTCCGCCCGCGTTGGGTGAGGATTTGTGATCATTGAATCGAGCATTTGGGTAGCGACGATGGAAGGCCTCCCGGCTTCTCGGCACTGTCGGATTATCCTCCTCTGGATTAGAGGGACCTCTGCTCTCTCCAGGCAGACCCCCATGTCCCCACGGGCAATCATTATGCCATCTGCAACTTCAATGATCGATTTTAGGTTCTCCACTCCCATCTTGTCCTCGATCTTTGCGATGACCGATATGTGCTCAGCGTTATTCTTTTTGAGTATGTTCTTCACTTCCACGATATTTCTCGCTTCTCTGGTAAAGGAGACAGCGACGTAGTCGACACCGAGCTCTATACCGTAATTTAAACTCTCCACATCTTGCTCTGTGATCGGCGGGAGCGGTAAAACCTTCTCTGGCACGTTGACGCCTCTTTTTTCATATAGGTCCCCTCCTATTACCACTTCACAGTGCACTCTCCCTGCTTCAGTCCCTTTCACCTGAAGCTCGATTTTGCCGTCGTCGAGGAAAATCCTGTCACCATTGCCCACGTAGTTTTCTAGGCCTTGGTAATCAACCTGCACTATTTTCTCATCACCCTTGCATGGAAGCGTTGACAAGGTGAATTCCTGATCCTCTCGGAGCTTTACCATTTTCACACCATCTCTGAAGTGGCCCACCCTGATTTTGGGCCCGGGGAGGTCCTGCAAAATTCCTACGCAGCGCCCCAGCTCCTCGGAGATTTTTTTCAGTTTTTCAAAGCATGCGCGATGGAACTCGTAGTTCGCATGAGAAAAATTTAGTCTAGCTATGTTCATACCAGCTTTGATCATTTTACGCATGATTCCCTCGTCTTGAGAGGCTGGCCCAATCGTGCAGATGATCTTCGTTTTAAGCATGAGATACGCCCTCATTTTTAAGATGCAATTTATTTTGGTTTGGTGCGCCCCCACTTATCAAGGGCTGCCTTCAACTCCTTATGGGTTTCCGCGTAATCTTCAAGCGGGATGCCGGCCTTATATGCCTCGATGACCTGCATGACCGTCCTCGCCCCCGCTTCTATCCCCATAGGGTGACCTTGGGTCCCTCCCCCCAGTTGCACGACTATGTCCAATGTCCCGTAGATGTCGAACAACTCTGGCAAGAGGCCGGGATGAAGGCCTCCGGAGGCCACGGGCAACATGGGCTTTATCCTCCCCCATTTTTGTGGCATTCTGAGACCGGATATCTCGCCCACTTCCTGCTGCATTATCATCTCCTTTGTGGCGATTACCTCCCTCTTTTCGCCTGCCAGCTTTCCTATGACCGTGCCTATATGAAGCTGGTCCACGCCCATCAATCTCATCAACTTTGCAAGGTAAAGCATCGACATGCCATGTTTGGGATTTCTCGTCATCATTGCATGCATGGCTCTGTGGCCGTGTATGGCCATGTCGTAATCGTGGGCAAGTTCAGTCGCGGTCTGCACTGCTGTAAAACCACTGACCACAACGTCCAGCATGAAGTACTTGAACCCATGATCGTGGACGAGCTTCACCCTCCTCTCGAGTTCCTTTAGATTCGGCGCCGTAACGTTGAGGAACGCGTCCTTGACATCCCCCGTCTCTTTCTCGGCCTTGTCCCTGTATTTGGCGACGAGCTTCACCCTCCTCTCAAACATGTTGAATCTTTGACTTGTGAGGTTCTCATCATCTTTGACGCAATCCATGCCGCCTTTCCAAATTGCATACCCGACTTTTACGGCGTGCTCAAGGGCCGTGTATCCAAGTTTTGGCTTCGGTACCACCGCCGTAACAGGCCCAGATTCCCTCCTGAAGATCTTTTTTATAACATCCTTTCCGTGGGTTGGCCCTTTGAAATATTTTATATATTCCAGCGGTAGCTCGGCGTCCAGCAACCTCAGGTTTTTTACGGCCTTCATGCCGTAAATATTGCCGCCGAATCCGCTCATCATACCAGGGACGGATCCCTCCTCAAAGATCAGGAGGGGATAAGCGACTTTCACATAGTTTTTGCTGTAATTATATGCGTACGCTTTTGTTTTGGGCAAAAGTTTTGGTAGCTCGGTTAGGGTGGTCCAAGTACCAGACGAACTTTCAGAAGCTATCCTGCCGATTGCGTCCTCTTTGGTTATGCCTCTGTCAGGTTCATAGTAAAACAGCACCTTGACGTCGGTCCTCGAGGGCCTGTATTTGGTGTTTATGAACTCGTGGTACCATTCAGCGGGCATGGTATCAAAAAAAGTTCCTCTCTATATACAAAAAGATGTGGGTCAGGACTACTTTTTGAACTTTGCGATTTCGTCCGTCAGGTCTACGCTGGTGAGCATAACCGCTCTGCAGCAGTAGCGTTTGATCCCCAAGTCGTCGAGCACTTGCTTGGGTTCCTCACCCTTCTTGACCCGCTCTTCGAATTTCTCGTACTTATCGGCGAGCAGTTTGCCGCACGAAAAACATCTTATCGCTTTCGTGTCCACCACCTTACCTGTAACTCTTTTGGAACTTGGCTCGCGCTCCACGGCCACCGGGCTTCTTAGACTCCTTGAAGCGCACATCGCTCTTGATCAACGTCCAATCGTACTGCTTAAAAATCTCACGTACCTGCGGGTCCCCTGACCACTCGATGAGCCCCCGGGCTATTGCCGTGCGTGCAGCGTCCGCCTGGCCCATATACCCCCCGCCCTCTACATCGACCTTTATATCAACGCGCTTTGCGAGTTCTGGCACCATGTTCAGGGGTTCAAGAATTTTCAGCCGCACTAGCTCTGGTTCATATATTTTCAGCGCGCGGCTGTTGACAAACACTCGACCATTTCCATCCTTCACCGTTGCACGGGCGAGTGCAGCCTTCCTCCTACCGGTTGTAAGTACTACTTTCATTTGTACCTTGCTCCCAAATGCTTGCTAAGTTCTCCGATTCTAATAAAGCGTCGCGTCCTCAACTGTTCCAAGCTAGCGTCCGGAACCGATGTCAGCTCTTTACCGGCGAATTCCTCAGGCACCCCGATGTGAACGCGGAGACGGCGGAATGCTTCCCTTCCGCGAGGCTTGTCGAACGGGAGCATCCCCCTGACCGCGATGCGCACGAGTTCCTCCGGACGTTTGAGGTGGAAAGGCCCCTTGCGCGGGTTGGTGAGATTTCGTGTTTCCAGCCATGCGTCGTAAGCGTCGAAGGTAGCATCCCGCCTGCCAGATATGACGACTTGCTCGGCGTTGACTATGGTGATCCTGTCTCCATCTAGCAGCTTTTTGGCAGCGAAGCTCGCGAGCCTGCCCAAGACCAAGTCCTTTCCGTCGATGATCATATTAT
>CAZKGC010000039.1:0-10824 GCA_964552335.1 Hadarchaeota archaeon (SeqCode) | reverse complement strand
GGTTTATTCATCTTGGGTTTAAATTTTAACTTCTATTTCTCAATGCCGACCTGAAAGGCGGTCCAATCTCTTTATTCTCGTAGCTATAGATGGATGGGTTTCAGAGTGTTCGGTGATATTTTTACCCTCTGCAAGACTTAACAAAGCGGCTTTTACTCTCTCCACCCCCACCGACTCCGTGTTCGCGGCAAGGGCGTCTGCTTGCAGTTCATACCACCAACTGAAGGGAATCATGGCAATTGTTATGTAAGCAACCGTCGCCAAGCAGGCCATCGCAGTAGGCAGTGTAACAAAGGAAAATGCTGTTAGCTCCAGTATAACCAATAGATAAATTGCTATCTTCAATATGTGCGCTTTTTTGATATGGGCTAATTCATGACCAGCGACCCCAATAAGCGCGTCCCTCGTTAATCTATCGTACAACTTCTGCCCGATAACAATCGTTCCGGTAATAGTGCTGTATGCGTTATCTAAACCTTCCTTAATTCCGAACTTCTTGACCTTCACTTTCATCTCTTCAGCTATTTTGGCAAGCCAATCCGGGATCGGCTGCCAGTTTACATTTCGCCTGATAAACATGGAGGAAAGGCTCCTATTCACAAAAGTCCAGACGAAGACCTTGCTTATTGGAATAAATGCGATCAAAATGGTGAGACGGACAAATGGCTGAGGAAATATATTGAAAAGCGTGGCCGCAATGACAACTGTGTACGCAACTAAAAATCTCCCCTTAAACCCTACTTTAAATAGCGAAACCAACTTAGATACTTTCATATTTCCATCATCCACAAACTTTTTCAATCTAAGTATACTCAATCCGCTGCCTGAACTCCTCCTGCTTGCCCACGTTCCAGTTCCTCACAGGCCTAAAATATCCCACAACACGGGAGTAGACCTCCGTGTCCTTGCCGCACGAGGGGCACTTCGGGTACTCCCCCGGGATGAAGCCGTGGTCGTCGCAGATGGTGTATGTGGGCGTCACCGTGAAGTAGGGCAGCCTGGTGTTGTGGGCGACCTTCCTGACGAGGTTCATGCAGCTCTCCCCGTCCTCGAGGCTCTCGCCTATGAACATGTGGAAGACTGTCCCCCCCGTATAGAGCGTCTGCAGCTCCTCCTGGTGTTTCAGGGCCGAAATGATGTCAAGGCCGCTGTTGACCGGCAGGCAGGTCGAATTCGTGTAGTAGGGAGCCTTCTCGCCGGCAGTTATCATGTTGGGATACTTCTTCTTGTCTATCTTCGCGAGCCTGTAGCTGACGCCCTCCGCCGGAGTCGCCTCGAGGTTGTAGATGTTGCCGGTCTCCTCCTGGAAGTGCTGGATACGATCGAGCATGAACTTGAGGGTCCTGACCGCGAGCTTTTTGCCCTCTTCATCGGCTATGCTGCATTTGAGAAGGTTCAGGCAGGCCTCGTTCATCCCTATAAGACCTATCGTGGAAAAGTGGTTCCTCAGGGTGCCGAGGTAACGCTTGGTGAAAGGTAGCAGACCGTTTTCCATGTTCTTCGTCACCATCTCACGCTTCGATTCCAGCGACACCCTCGCCAGCTCCATCACGTACCCCAGCCGCTCGAAGAACTCGTCCTCGTCTCTGGAGAGGTAGCCCAAGCGAGGCATATTTATCGTGACGACGCCCACGCTGCCTGTAGAATCACTTGAGCCGAAGAGCCCACCTGTTACATTCCTTCGCAGCTCCGCCAATTCGAGACGGAGATGGCAGCACATACTCCGGACATCGCTCGGATTCAAGTTGCTGTTGATGAAGTTCTGGAAGTAGGGCAGGCCGTATTTCGCCGTCATCTCGAACAATGCAGATGAGATACCGTTGTCCCACTCAAAGTCCTTGGTCAGGTTGAAAGTCGGGATCGGGAAAGTGAAGGGACGGCCATTCATGTCGCCTTCCGTCATGACTTCCATGAGCGCGCGATCTATCATCTCCATTTCTTCCGCGTATTCCTCGTAAGTTTTCTCACCCAACCTGCCGCCAATCGTCACATGCTGGCTTGCGAGGTCCTTAGGAACGGTCAGGTCGAGCGTTATATTGGTAAATGGAGTTTGTCCCCCCCAGCGCGAGGCGATGTTGAGGTTGAACACGAAAGTCTGCATCGCCTGCTTCACCTGCTTGTAGCTCAGCCCATCTTTTCGCACGAAGGGCGCCAGCAGTGTATCCACGCTATTAAACGCCTGAGCCCCAGCCCACTCGTTTTGAAGGGTGCCGATGAAGTTCACCATCTGAAGCAAGGCCGTGTCGAGATGTGCCGGGGCCTTTGATGCTACCTTGCTGGGGACGCCGTTGAATCCTTCCGCCAAAAGCTGTCCCAGCGACCATCCCGCACAGTATCCGCTAATCCCCATCCCCAGGTCGTGAATGTGCATATCTCCGTTTACATGCGCATCCGCGATCTCCATCGGGTAGATCCCGTCGAGGGTGTAGTTGGCGACCACCGAAGTTGCTATATGAAACAGCAGGCCGGAAAGGGAGTATCCCATGTTGCTGTTCTCCCTAACCCTCCAGTCCCGCCCCCCGAGATAGTCATCAACCAAGCGCTCCACCTCAAGAAACGTCGACTTGACCTTCCTCAGTTCTTCGTGCTGCTTGCGGTAGAGGATGTAAGCTTTCGCCGTCCTCGCGTGGCCCCGCTCGATCAGGATCTTTTCAACAACGTCCTGAATATCCTCGACGCTCGGGATCGCTCCAGCATATCTTTCCTCCAAAATTTTCACGACTTCATCGGACAGCCTTTCCGCCGTTCTCCTGTCCTTTCCGCCAACCTCGACAGCGGCGGCGAAAATCGCGTTAGTTATGCGTTCCTTGTCAAAGTCAACGACACTACCGTCTCGCTTCCGCACCTTTTTGATGATCTCGCTCATACCTACCTTGTACCCCTCGCTCCATCTACACTCTCCGTTTTATGGGCAGGGTCCGATCTGTCAAAGTGCCTATGCTCTAAATATACGGCGATATTTTTTCTGTACTGAAAGTCAATCCCCGCACAACTTTTTTTATTCAAGAAATCGTTTTGCCACATCCCAACGAATTTGATAATCGCATCCATGTCGTCTCGCTTAATTAACTCCGCCACTTTTCTGAGTCTTTCTACCCCTATTCTCGTCATGCTGACCTCGCCCCCCTTACCCTACACACTTGGAAATTTTGAGCGATCTGATTCCGGACCTCCCGAAGGAATTCAAGTGGATAAGGTGCCATGCTGGAGTATCTCTCATCCACATGTGAACCGCCAGCTTTGAATTGTTGGATATAAAATCTCTTCGCGCCGCTTATCTGCTCAGCAATGAGCGCGATATCTTCTTTGTTGATCAGTTCCGGCACCACTGTAGTTCTGAACTCATAATCAATTCCGTTTGAACTCCTGAGCAGCTCGATGCTTTTTTCAACCTCTTTCATTGCCCCGTTTGCCTGAGTACCGATCGCCGCTTGGTACCTGTCCTCAGCTAGAGGTGCCTTCACGTCCAGCGCGACATAATCGATGAGATGTCTTTCGAGCAGCTCCGCCAGCATCTTTGGGTTAGAGCCGTTCGTGTCGAGCTTGACGCTATAACCCAGCGCTTTCACCTTCTCCAGGAAACTCGGCAGCTCCGGTTGGAGAGTCGGCTCCCCTCCGGTTACCTCCAGCCCGTCCAACCAATCCCTGTTTTCCTCCAAATACCCCAAAACTTCCTCTTCGGATATCGACGGCAACGCCTGGGAGTTCAAAACCAAGTCTCGATTGTAACAAAATCCACACCTGAAGTTGCATCCCCCGACGAACGCTATCGCCGCGATCTTTCCAGGGTAGTCGAGAAGAGAAACCCTATGCAGCCCTTTGAATTCCACAATCACGCCTCCCCACCGTAAAAGCCGTTACTCTTTCTGTAACACATATATTTAAATGTTACGGATTCTGAAACAAATAGTGCATGCGAACCCTCAGAAAAAGCAAAACGGCTGAAATCCTCCTCCAACTGCTGGAAGGCCCAAAATACATTAGGGAGCTGCTTTCGAAAGTCGGGGGCAGCGCGCAGACGGTGGAGACGCGTGTACAGGAGCTGCTGAAGGAAGGGCTGGTGGTGGAAGAAGAGTGGGAAGCCTGGCCCTTCAGGAAGATGCTGAAGCTTACAGACCGGGGGAAAGACATAGCAAGGCTCCTGAAGGTGGAGGAAGGCTTTTTCCCGGGCGCGAAGAAGGTCGCGGCTGAGGACATCTTAGAGAGGGGAAAATGGCTTCTGGCCCTCCTCCACGCTGTAGGTGGGACAATCAGCGGGGCGACCCGTCTCCAGAAGCTTCTCTTCTTACTCAAGCGGGAACAGGGCGTGGAGACCCCATACAAATTTACTCCTTACATGTTTGGCCCTCACTCGCCAGATGTCCTCGATGACACGATCGACTTGGAGCTGACAGGTTACATAAACATTCAAAAGGAGGTATCCGAACCAACACTCGCCGGAGATTGTGTTATCAGTAGAAAATACGGGCTGACCCCTGAGGGGATCAAGGCCGCGAGAGGGGTCTACGAGAAACTTTCAGATGATTGCAAAAAGGCCTTGTCCTCCCTGAAGGAGTTCAACGAGATGAAATTGACTGAACTGCTCAACTACGTTTACACCAAATACCCTGCAGAAAGCCGTGGGATGTGAACTCGTTCATAGCTTTCGTAAGTGAGGGAGAATTTCTGGATCAAAATGTTCATTACTCAAAAAAAGAAATAAAATGAGTAAGCTTTTACGACAACTTTGAAGAAGATATCAATGATTCGGTAAACTTTTAAGCAGATGTAGTTAAAGAGGACTGGTGAAACAAAATGGAGAGAAAAATCAAGTTCGGTTTCATAGTGCCGCAGGGTTGGAAACTGGACCTGCCTAAAGATTTATCGCCTGACAAGCAATTCGGTCTGATCAAAAAGATGTCAAAACAAGCGGAGACCCTGAATTACGATTCGATATGGCTCTACGATCACTTCCACACCGTGCCCAGAGTAGAACCCGTCTCCATGTTCGAATGCTGGACTACACTCTCGGCTTTGGCGATGGAAACGGAAAAAATCGGGTTGGGTCAGATCGTGACGTGCAACTCTTACAGAAATCCCGCATTGCTCGGCAAGATGGCCTCGGTTTTCGATGTGATATCGGGAGGCAGGCTTTTGTTCGGGATCGGGGCGGGATGGTATGAGCATGAGTATATGGGATACGGATTTGATTTCCCCAAGGCCTCCGTAAGGATAGGCATGCTCGATGAAGCAGTCCAAATAATCAAGAAAATGTGGACCGAGGAAAAAGTTGACTTCAAGGGAAAATACTACAATATGAAAAATGCTGTCAATTATCCCAAACCTTTACAGAAACCACACCCGCCCATCCTGATCGGCGGGGGCGGGGAGAAGCTCACGCTCAGGATAGTAGCAAAATATGCAGACATCTACAACTGGTGGAGCTGGGGAGATGTTAATTTCAAAACAAAACTCGATGTCCTAAAGCGCCATTGTGAAGAAATCGGCCGGGACTACGAGGAGATAGAGAAAAGCTACTCCAACGACGTGATAATTGGCGAGAGCGAAAAGGAAGTCCAGAGTCTGACAAAAGAGCTGATTGAGGATCGTTGGATTTCAAAAGAAGAGCTGAAATTTAAGCTTGTTGGCACACCCGAACAATGCATCGAACAATTGGAAAGACTTGTCAAACTCGGAACCACCTATTTCATCCTTTACTTCGCCCGCGCCCTTGATACCCGCTCCTACGAACTCTTCGCCAAGGAAGTAATCCCAGAATTCATAGACCGTTAGAGGACGGATGAATGGAAAAGAAAATATTTTATTTCACCAAAACCGGGCCAGAGAATACGGAGAAGACAATTGAGCTGGCAAGAGAGCGGGCAAAGGAGCTTGGAATAAAAGATATTGTGGTTGCCTCTAGCCACGGCGGCACTGGGATGAAGGTAATCAACTCCTTCAAGGGGACGAATGCGAATATCATCGTCGTGACCATATGTGAAGGTTTCAAAAAAGAGGGCTGGGTGATGAGCGGCAGGGAAAGGCAAAAACTTGAGAAAGCTGGGGCAAAAGTGCTCACCTGCTCGCATGCATTAGGTGCTGGTATTGAGGAGGCTCTCGGAGACAAAACCGGAGTGAGGGATATAGCCGCCAACACTCTATATCTGTTCTCTCAGGGGATGAAGGTATGCGTGGAAATAGCATTGATGGCGGCTGATGCGGGTCTCATAGACGTGGACCGAGAAGTGCTGGCCATCGCTGGCACGGGCGAGGGTGCGGATACTTGTATAGTTCTAAAGCCTTCTTATTCCAGGAAATTTTTAGATCTGAAGGTCAAGGAAATAGTAGCGATGCCCCGGGAATGAATTGTATAACGTCAAAAGCAAGGATATCCTAGGGGCTTCTAGATTAAAGGTGCGTGAGAGTTCGCTCGGCGGAGGTACTAACGGTCGAAGGGGTTATTTTTCTCTGACCCCTCTAAAGAATATCACAGATACTGCCGCAAGCACCGAAGCAACGGCGAACATAACCGGTAACCCCCACGCATCCGAAGTGAGTCCACCGATAAGGGGGCCGAGGATACCACCTATAGACCACATCCAGATCGTTAATAGAGTCTGCCCCGTAACCCATTCATCTCGCGGCACGATTTCCGAAACTAAAGTAGAAGAACCTGTGATCAGGGGGGCCCACGCTAATGGCACCAGTAATGAGTATATCAGGAGAAGTAGAAAAGGATTTGAAGTTAAAACAAAAAGCAAAAAGAGCAAGCTGTATATAGCTGCGGAGAAGATGAGCAAAGGTTTTCTCGCACCGATTTTATCGGATAGTTTCCCCACGCGAAGAAAAACTGGGATCTCTATAATGGCAGGAAACGCGAAAACGAGGCCTATAAGTATGGGCGAGGCTCCTGAGGAATCCAGATAAATTGGAAAGAACCGCTCAGCCGCATTTATCGCCAAAAATAGGGGGAGAGAAGCCAAGAGAAGGATTACCATTTTCTTATTCGTTACGAGTCCGCGTATTGTAGCAAAATAGCTCGTGATAATGCGTGGTCGCACCGAGGTGTGTGCGGATGTTTTTGGAAAACTCTCTCGAATTCCCCTAGGTTCCGAAACTCGAAGAGAAACAATCATCGCGACGACGAACAACAGGCTTGCGAAATAAAAGGCTGCCTTTATTCCAAAAACCCAGACCGCTACACCTGCGAGCGCGGTCGCGGTGGCCCATCCAACGGATCCCCATATCGCGAAACCTGAAAAGGCTGTGGCCCTCCCGCGATAACCGGACGATCTAAACAAACTCGTTACTATCAATCCTTCCGCCATGGGGGTGAATAAAGCCCTGAACACCCCTAGAATGAGAAACCCCTCGAACGAGGATATCCGCGTGACCGCAAATGCGAACAATGCCATTAGAACGGTCGACTGTATCAGAAAAGGTTTTCTTCTCCCGATAGCGTCTGAAAAGGAGCTCCACATGATACCCGTGAAAACCCCGACTATCACCGGGATTGCCATTATTATTCCTACTTGTGCCAGAGAGATACCACACCCTACGAGATAAACCGGAAAGAAGATTGCAAAGGAACCCCACCCAGCCACCTGAAAAAACTGAAACAATTTAATGGGTTTGATACCTTGGCTTTCGTCCGGGATATCTACTCTTGATTTTGTCATTTCAACTGACCTCTCTCCCCACACAAACTTTATGTTATATATCTCTTATTCTAAACCACGAATTCGCTCGCGCTTGCACTAGCCGCAGCCCTTTGCTGTGGGGCAGATCAAACTATTGGCAAGTTAGCTTTGAGGAGGTTGGATGTATCTGTCTTTAACGCCATCAGGCCAACTTTAGTTGTGCCTTTGAGTATTCTATTCGCTTTATTGGGCTTTGGGACAAAAAGTCAGTTATCTCTCTAGGGGCTCGCTCGCGGCTGGGGCCCCCTGGACAGCCCCCAGCACGACACGACAACACCCTCCTGATCGCGGCGGGAGCGGTCATCGCCACCATCGCTCTTCTTACAGCACTTTCAAGCGGGCGCGGAAATAGTAAGTCGTTTATTTGTGCTGAAACTGAGGATGTGGGATGACATGTCAAAAAATAGAACGATTTAATAGCTTCCACAGTATAAAAAGAATTGGTGAGTCAATGAGTATCACGAAATCTGATACAGCAAAAGTCATGATTGAAGTGCTTGGGCGGATCGATGATGAAGTGGAGGGCGCGATAGAGACCCTCGAGATCCTCAGTGATGAGACCACGCTGAAGGGGATCGAGGAAGGGCTGAGAGACATTAAGGCCGGCAATGTGGTCCCATTCGGAGATTTTCTGAAGAAATATGGATATCGATGAGTTATGTACTCCCTCCAACTGTCCAAACGATTAGATCGCGACTTTTCCAAACTCGATAAGAAAGCACGGGATAGAGTGATATCAAAGTTGAAGGAGATCTCCGAGAACCCCCGCGTGGGCAAGCCACTGAAGGGACGGCTCAAGGGACTCTACTCGGCTAGGGTCGGGGATCACAGGGTCATCTATCAGATTTTGGACGAGAAACGAACAGTGGTAGCGGTGACGGTCGCGCATCGGAAGGCTGTGTATGAATGATTCAAGGTTCCACTGTGGCCCAGGGCTAGCCTATACCCGACCTCCAAATTGAACGATAAACGGGGACAGGATCGTGGCCGGGGGGCTTCGAAGTTCTTCTGCCACTCAAAATCAGGCGACGTAGAGACATTCCAGCCGGGCTCGACCATCCGCTCGGTAACCGCTCCGTGGATCAACCGATTATCTCATCGATCTTTTTAGCGGCGCTTTCCATCTCCATCAGGATCAGGCCGAGGTTTGGGCCCCCGCGCCTCACGAGAGTACCTAGGACTGCCTTAGGTCCGGCAGGCACAATGATTACTTGACCATCCTTCGCGCTGAGTACCACCCGATCCACCGCCCCATGTCCCATCTCAACGAGTGCGGTCTCGGCAGCTGCGGTAACCGACGAGAAGAGGGCAGATACGATTCTGTCGTCGACTTCGGGAGGAACTCGAGACACCATCAACAAGCCCTCGCGCGATGTCACCACAGCGCCATCAACATTTCCAACGTTCATTACTTCAACAAGGACCGCGTCCAGCCTTTCTTTTTTGGTCATCCCTTCAGCCATGTTCCGCCCCTAACTCCGTTTGTTCTACTTACCCCTCCGTAATTTCAGCTTTCTTTTGCGCGGTGATGTCGCGAGCGATGCCAACTATCCCGATGACGTTGCCCTCCTTGTCGAGTACAGGTGCCTTGGTGACGCCATCGCTTGAAGTGAAGTCCGAATTGCTATAGATGGAGATCGGGGCATGATGAGCCGATGCCTGGGCCGATGCTGGGCCCGGTAAGAAAGCCAAGCAGAGCAGGAGCGTCGCCGAAACGCACAGCGCCGAACGCCTCATACGCGCACCGCCTTATCTGTAGCAGACCCCTTCAGCAGCCTCCCCACCAGTTATTTTGTTTCTCCCTATAAATACAAAATGTGTATCAGATACATATTTTGGACAACCTCAATTAAATTGGAGGCGCTACATTTTTTCAGCAGGGGGCTCGTTGAAAATCGACATCCTTGCGCGAAAGGGGACGATGAGGGTTCTGTGCGTACTCGCCGATCGCGGGGCAATGAGTTTTACGGAGTTCAGGCGGCTGGTGGGGAGCCCGACCACGACCTCCAAGTGCCTCCGGGGTCTGGTCGAAGCGGGACTCATGAAAAGGGAGATCCAAGCCGACCGCTACCGGAGCGTGAGGTACTCGCTCACCGAAAGGGGCGCTAAGGTAGCCAAGCTCGTTAAGGAACTGGAAAAGGCCCTGTGATGACCGCAACATGCTTGGCAAAAAGCGCGGAGCCCCAGCTCCACAACGAGTTCCCGCAACGTCTTCCCGACCCGGCCGCCTGCCCGACCCTCCGCGACGCGCGCGACGGGCTTCTTCTGGCTATCATGACTATATTGTTTCTATTTGGGCGGATCACAGAACCAATTGCTTCAGGTGCCATGTCGATAATAACCGGGGCTATCACTGCCTTTTACTGGAGCAGACTTAAAGATCAAAGAGAACTTATGAATCAAAAATTAAAAACGTCCAAAATTTTGTGGGGGCATAAACTGACCAAAGGAATGTTATACGCCAAGATGCCGTCAAAGGAAATCGCGGGGCTGCTGAGATCAGAAACGTCCACAGTCTAAGCCCGTCTCCCTTTTTTCGCCTTTTTTCTCCAGAATATGCCTATCCCCCAACAAGAAGCAAACGCCCAAAACTGGACGACAGCGCACAATTTCAGCTTTCCGAGTTGCCCTTAAAAAGGCGCGAAAAATGTTATAACGAAAAAAACCCAGGCTAATTGGAGGTTGAGGAGGGGTAATCGTATGGGGAAAGAGGAAAATCCAGCAGCAGCCGATAAGACCATGGCCGAGCTTCTGTGGAACCTCATGGAGAATATCCCGGAATCCATTTACTTCAAGGATAAGAATAACCGTTTTATAATGGTGAATAAGACCAAGGCTGAACATGTGGGCTCAACTCCCGAAGAGATAATCGGGAAGACCGATTTTGATTTCTATCCGAAAGAAATAGCCGAAAAGATGGCCGAGGACGATAAACGAGTAATGGAAACAGGTGAGTCAATTGTCGATAGAGTAGAGAGGATCATCCGACCGAGCGGGAAGGAGCGCTGGGTCTCCGTTACTAAAGTGCCCCTGCATGATGAGAAGGGTGTGATCATAGGGACGATGGGCATCTCGCGAGACATCACAGATCGCAAGCGGGCGGAGGAGGCGCTGAGGGAGAGTGAGCAGAGATATAGGGCCTTAT
>CAZKGC010000038.1:8479-11058 GCA_964552335.1 Hadarchaeota archaeon (SeqCode) | reverse complement strand
GTCTTTCAGAGATACCGAACAGATGAGGTGGATGTCGTATGGCGCTGATAAAAAAGGGGGCTGAGGCAAACCTATACCTAGAACCATCCGCGAAGGTGCTCTATCGCGCCGCAAAGGGTAGGGTCGTGGTCAAACACCGCATCCCCAAGCGCTACCGCATCCCAGAAATCGACAAGCAGTTGCGCGAGTCAAGAACTGCGCTGGAGTCTAAACTTTTCGCGGATGCCAAGCGGGCCGGGGTGCCGACACCGCTCGTCTACGAGGTCGACCAGGTGGGGATGCGGATAGTGATGGACTTCATCGAAGGGCAGCAGGTCAAGCTCGTGCTGGAAAAATTGAGGCCCGCCGCGAGAAGGAAGCTGTGCGAGCTCATCGGTCGGCAGGTCGCCCGCCTGCACCGCGCTGGCATCGTGCACGGAGACCTCACCACCTCGAACATGATCCTGACTCGCAACGGCAAGGTTTACTTCGTGGATTTCGGGCTGGGCGAGTACAACCCGTCCATCGAGGCCCGTGGCGTCGACCTGCACCTCCTCAGGCGCGCCCTCCAGAGCATCCACTTCAGGATAACCGACGAGGCTTACCGTGCGGTTTTATCAGGATACAGGCGGGAATTTGGGGATGGGGCAGGAGAAGTGGTCAGGCGTGCGGAGGAGATAGAGCGAAGAGGGCGTTACGTGGCGAAGGAGGACCGGACATGGCAGTGATTTTCGTAACGACCAATCGCCACAAGTTCGAGGAGGCGAGTGAGCTAGCGGCACGGCACGGGATCGAGATCGAACACAGGAACATGCCCTACATCGAAATCCAGACCGACGAGCTGGAAGATGTCATACAAGTGGGAGTTCAGCAGGCCTGTGCATTGGTGAAGGCTCCGTGTTTTGCAGAGGATGCGGGGTTGTTCGTCCGAGCGCTCCGAGGTTTCCCCGGCCCGTACTCGAATTTTGTCTTTCGCACCTTGGGAAACGAAGGCATACTCAAACTTATGGCTGGTGAAAGCGACCGAAGGGCGGAGTTCAGGTCGGCCGTTGGATACTGCGAGCCGGGACAAAAACCAAAAATTTTCACAGGAAAAGTGGAGGGAACCATCACGCTTGATGCCAAAGGCATGCGGGGTTTTGGATTCGACCCTATTTTCTCACCCCGCGAGGGAGATGGACGGACTTTCGCTGAAATGTCTATGGCCGAGAAGAACAAATTTTCCCATCGAGCCAGGGCAATCGAAGCATTTTTCAATTGGTTAAAACAAAGGGGAAAGGCTAGTCGGTGAGTGAATGGAGAGCGAGCAAAAAGCACGAGCAGATTCGACGTACGTAAGCGAGCTGTCGGCAGGCGAAGTCGAGAGCCTTGTGGTCAAGCTGGGCAAGGAAGGAGTACCCCCCAGCAGGATAGGCTTGGTTTTGCGGGACCAGCACGCGGTATCGAGCATTAAAAAGGTGACCGGCAAAAGCGCGAAACAAATCCTCGATGCACACGGTGTCAAGCCGGGGCTTCCCGAGGACTTGACAAGGGTGATCATCAGGTCCGTGAAATTATACAACCACATAGCTCGTAATCCAAGGGATCTCGGTATTAGGCGCTCCATCGAGGTGATCGAGGCCAGAATCAACAAGCTGGCAAGTTACTACAAACGAAAAGGCATCTTACCGGCAGACTGGCGTTACGATCGCGAGCGGGCGGCCCTTATGGTGCGCGAGTAATTGGCCCGGTTTCTGCAGCGGCAAGAGTTTATATTAAACGTTTGTTATAGAGGAAAAGACAATTAGACTTGGAGGAAAATTTTGCATGCCCCGAACTGAGATTCGAAAATTCCAACGAGCGGCGGAGGAAGTGGCAGCATTTCTGAAACCCAAGCTTGACGGCAACACCTCTATCAAGATAATTTCCCACGCCGACGCCGATGGAATGGCAGCCGCAGCGATTATTTCAAGATGCCTTTACTCCTATAATGTGCCATTCGTCGTCCGGTTGACCCTCCCTGTGGGACCCGAAGAGATCGTAGAGTTAGCGAAGGAGGATTACGACATGTTTGTCTTTCTCGACCAAGGAAGCGGCCAGATGGAGACAATCCACAAATTCATCCTGGCCAAACACGCCGATGTCATGTTGATAGATCACCACCCAGGCTCCTTTTTAGAACATCCAAATCTCGTCTACCTCAACCCTCATACTTGTGGGCTCAACGGTGGGAGGGATGTGAGCGCGAGCGGTGCGGTCTATTCGGTGGTCGAACAGATAGATTTGCGCTTCAGATCGCTGGCTGGGCTCGCGGTCGTGGGAGCAATTGGTGACCGCCAAGAGTTTCCATCTGGGTTCACCGGTGTCAACGAAACCTTGGCGAGACGAGCAATGGACCTCGGGCTCATTTACCAAAGCGAAGGGCTGAGGCTTGTTGGGCGCACCCTGAACCCAGTCGTGGAGTGCCTGAGGTTATCGTCTAGACCATATATAATGGGACTCTCGGGCAACTTGGGTGCATGCAGATCCTTGATTGACACCCTCGGCATCCATCATTCAAACATGCTTTGCGACCTTGGATTGGAGGTTGAGCGGAGGCTGGCGGACGCGATATTTGCCCG
>CAZKGC010000038.1:2726-8469 GCA_964552335.1 Hadarchaeota archaeon (SeqCode) | reverse complement strand
GCGTGGGACCCCTCGCGACCAACGAAGAGTTCTATCACACGATTTGGGGGGCGCTTTACACGGCGACAACGGATGATTTGGTCGGTCCTCGTGACCTGAGGGAATATGCTGCAATGTTGGACGCATGTGGCAGCCTCCAAAGGTCAGAGATAGGGGTTGCTGCGGGGGTCGGTGACGGGGCAGCGCAGGCTGATGCGCTCGCGCTCCTGAGCAGCTACCAGGAGCAAATGCTCAGGACAATGGGCTGGTTAGTAAAAAATATTACTTCCTTCAGGCTTGAGCCGACGTTCAGGCACATATATTGCGGTGAATCGGTAGCTCCGAGGTTGATGGGGGAGGCCCTTTCGCTGGGCATCGAGTCCGGCCTGATCTCCACCGACAGGCCGGTGCTGGGCATGGTGGACAAAGGCAGCGGCATAATCAAAGTTTCTGCTAGAAGCACCGCGGGATTAGCGATGCAGGGAATAGACGTCGGGCGGGCCCTGGCAAAAGCAGCAGCTAAGGTCGGAGGCCATGGGAGCGGCCATGATGCGGCGGCAGCGGCGAGGATACCCCGGGAGCGGATGGATGAATTCATAAAGGAACTCGTCCATGCGTTCTCAAGCGCAGGTAGCAATCCAGATATCACCGAGGAAAATCCATGAAGATGCGTGCTGAAGTTGTCTGCGTGTACGGTGACGAGCGGACATCGAAAACCGTGGCCGCTGCAGTCAGTCCAGACAACTTACAAGTCCCTGAGGGCTTGGTGGTATCGGCTGTTCAAAAAGGCAGGCGAGTGGTGAGCGTGGTCGAGCTTGATGGGAGGGCTGAGACTCTACTGGCCACGCTCGACGACCTGCTGGCGTGCATGCTGACAGCCGAAAACATGCTCTGATGGAAAAGATCGAAGTTGCTTTAATCTACCAACAATTTTTGCACCCAGATGGTCGAGGCGTCGTTATAAACTGCGGCTTAAGTTTTCACCTTCTCCCGTGCATCCGCCAATTTATTTTCAGATAAAGGGATAGTCTACATCCGAGCGGCATCATTTAGGCGTTCAAGAAGTACCTTGGTCTACCAAATGATAGCTATGTTCACAATATTGCCCCACGGCTGAGAATCGTATGGTGAACCAACATTTACGCTCACTTCATCGTCGTTCTGCGGTTCGATGTAAATCAAGCCCCTGTCAATAGTGTTGAAGGCAACTATCGCGTGAGCGCTGTCGGGGAATAAAATGTATACAAACCCGCAATGGATGTTCTCGGCTTCCGCGTTATTTATGACATCGGCGGTGAAGTTGTAGCAATTGTAGGTATATTCGTTGTATGTGTTTTCATTCGTTCTGTCTCGAGCGATAAAATCTTTCATTTCCAAATACGTCGGGTCCCATATATTGTAGCCGTAGGTTCTCCCTATGTTGAGACCATTATCGTATCCAGTGGCGTATCCTTCTGAATGACCAGCGCTGTACCCATCGGAATGACCCACACTATATCCATTACTGTAACCGTAAGTTTCCCCTATTTCGTAACCGTTATCGTAGCCATTATCGTAGCCTTTTTCATAGCCATTCTCGTATCCAAAGGCATTACCATCTGAATAGCCGAGTTGATATCCGTTATCGTGCCCCTCTGAGTAACCTCTATCATAACCATTTTCGTATCCAAAGGTATTACCTTCTGAATAGCCGAGGCTGTACCCGTTATCGTGCCCCTCTGAATAGCCGAGGTAGTACCCATTATCATGTCCTTCTGAATAACCCTCGCCATAACCATTTTCGTAACCAAGAGCATTGCCTTCTGAATAGCCGAAGCTGTACCCGTTGTCATGCCCCTCGAGATAACCAGCATTATATCCCTCGGTGCTGCCATTCGCAAATCCGATATGGTCTCCTATCACAAAACTGAGCGCGAAAACCACAAAGCAAATGATTGCCGATGCAAGGATGATTTTCCGAACCGATCGTTTTTTTCTCATTAACTTGTCACCCCCTTGGTCCTTCATCTCATTTTAGTTTGTTAATCACGAGATATATTACCTGTTGAACACGATATCCGAGGAAATATGTAAAAGGAGTAGCCGAATTTGGGAAGGTTTGAAAATTAAGGTAGCTTCGATGTTCTGAAGAACAGGCTCGGGATTTAGTTTATTTTTCCTACCCTTTTTTTGACTCCAAGAGGCTTGAACGCCGAGTATCTGTGCGAATTCAAATCCCGCACGGGGCACTTTTTCTAAACATGAAGAGCAAGCCCAAAATCAGCGCGTAAGATTTGAACATATTCTGCCGCACCACAAACTATTATTTTGAAGTTAACTTTAAATATTTGAAGATAGCTTCATAATATGGGGGCACCGATGAAATTCCATAACGTGCTTGAGGAAGTGTTGGGGACTGGCGAGAGGGTAAAGGTACTGCGGGTGCTTGTGAAATATCCGAAAGAGTTCACTTCCAGAGAACTGTCCAGTTATTGCGGCGTTTCAGTTCGCGGTGTTATAGATATCCTCACGCTTTTCGAGCGCCACGGATTTGTGAACAGTCGCAGGATCGGGAAATCGATAGTCTGGAAAATAAACAAAAACAGCTACCTAGTAAAGTCGCTCATCCTGCCGATTTTTGAGGCTGAGGCTGACATCGTGGATAGCCTAAAGCAAAAAATTTCAGCGATAGTTGAAGGATCCCCCGTAAAAAAAGCGGTGATCTACGGTAGCATCGCCCGCGGAGAAGAGCGCCCGGATAGCGATATAGACCTGTTGTTGGTTGTGGAAAAAAGGGGCAAATGGTTGGAAGAACTCCAGAACAAGCTCAGAAGCGAGGTGTTGGGGCTTTTTGGCAACGTGCTGTCTATGCTCGTCTGTACCGCGGGCGAGTACAAAAAGATGGGCGCGGGGCTGAAGAAGGAAATAGAAGAAGGCATAGTGGCTTTTGGTGGTTGATGTGGTAGAAACGCAAATGGTCGAGAAACACATATACTCCAACTACCTCAAGAAAGCTCAAGAATACTTGGAAGGCATGAAAGACGAGCTGGCGAATGAACGCTGGAACCTTGCCGTTCTAGCGGGCGTCCATTGTGCCATTTCGGCATGTGATGCATTGACGGTTTTCTTCTCGGGTAGAAAACACAGGGGTATAAAACATGCCGATGCCGCCAAGCTACTCGCCAGTATAGAGGGACTCGACACAAGA
This sequence comes from Hadarchaeota archaeon (SeqCode), assembly GCA_964552335.1. Lineage (GTDB taxonomy): Archaea > Hadarchaeota > Hadarchaeia > Hadarchaeales > Hadarchaeaceae > B75-G9. The sequence continues at coordinate 5,303 of CAZKGC010000038.1, read as the reverse complement.
GAATTGAGCGAAAAATCTAGCCAGTTCATCTCCATCTTGGATTTCAAAACTCCGGTAGAATACGATAAAACCGTGTTCAAGGGGTCGGACGCAGTACAACTGGCGAAAAGGGTCGAGCGATTTTACAGCTGGGTCATGGAAAAGTTACCAGAGTAACGCTAGTGTTCTTCTAATTGACCCATGCTACTGATGAGCGAAAACGATTTAGTAGATAACCTCGGAGGAGTTTTGGTGATAAAAATTTCCAATGAATTAGAAGAGAAGGAGAAAAGGATACGGGGTCTGCTTGAAAAGGAGGGACTGGACGCCGTAGCGCTGTTCAATCTGAGCAACTTCTTCTGGATAACTGGAGGCGCGGACTGCCATGTGATCACCACCACTGACAAAGGCTCCGCAGCGGTCGTAATAACCAAGGATGAAAAGTACGCGGTCACCCCAAACATGGAGGCAGACCGAATCATGACCGAGGAATTGGGGGGGAAGGGCTATCAAATGACCTCCTTCAACTGGCATGAAAAAACCCTTGCTCAAGCCGTCCAAGAACTGACCGAGGGAATGTCGGTGGGGTCTGATGTTGCTATGCCGGGGATGAAACTCGTTGAGGATGAACTGTGCAACTTGCGACTAACACTCACACCTGATGAAGTGGCTCGACTCAGGAAGCTGGCTGGGGAGGCCTCAAGGTGCATGGAGATTACATGTTCGGAGATCAAACGGGGCGACACCGAACACCTCATCGCATCAAAACTCAGCTCTGAACTGTTGCAGCGCGGCATCACACCTTCGGCAGTCCTCGTTGGCACGGACGAACGCATCTTCAAGTATCGGCACCCCATACCAACGCACAAGCGAGTGGAGAAGTATGCGATGGTGGTTGTGGTGGCCCAGAGATGGGGACTTCATGCCGCCCTTACCCGATGCGTATACCTTGGTCCCCTGTCTCAAGAAATTCAGCGAAAACATGAGGCTGTAACGAAAGTTGACGCTACATTTATCCTCAACACTAAGCCTGGGCTTGAAGCCTGCCAGGTGCTGAAAAAGGGAATACAGGCTTACGCTGAGGTGGGTTTTCCCGATGAGTGGAGGCTGCATCACCAGGGCGGCGTGATTGGTTATCAGCCGCGGGAATACACGACCACATTAGACACTCACCAGATCATCGAGGTCAATCAGGCAGTAGCTTGGAATCCTTCAATCATGGGCACAAAATCAGAGGACACAATTCTCGTGACCGGGGATAAACCAGAAATTTTAACTGACGGCATTGATTGGCCAATGATGACTGTGACTATCGAAGGCCAAAAAATATTCCGTCCCAATATTTTGGTAAAGATTTAACGGTTGGGAAAACTTGGTAGCTCTCGGGCCCTAGTGGTGGGACTTCAGGTCTAGGTTTTCCCGCCATTTTTACTTCTCATGGGGGAGCTATTCAGGGAACTCCAACTTGAACTCGGCCGAAGCGGGATCCATCTGGAGTTTAATTTTCTGACTTTTAAGAAAATCCATTCCGATGACGTTGGGAAGTCGATAAACTCCCTTCTCTCTCCACAACCCATGCGGTAAATCTGGCTCGAGAACATACAGCGATCCGTATTGTATCATATGCCTCTTTTCTTCTTCATCTTTGAATATTAGTTCTGTATTGTTGGCAACTCTAAGGACAAATTTGAGTCCTGCGAAACAAATGGCAGGGGTGTCTGGACTTCGATTAAGTTTTGAAAAAGGAATCTGAAATCTCTCAGCGTCCCTTGGTGCAATGGCGGTGAATGGAGACCCTGTATCAACAAGTGCTTCGAGTGGGGGCTGCCCATACTCGATATTGGGGCCAACGAAGTGTGAACTTAATGAAAGGGCTTGGTTCTGCGGCAGAACTAATTGATTTGTAAAATCCTCTTGCGGACCAACTTAAAGAATGCAAGCGAACGACCTTGGAGCGATTGAATCAATATGCACCAATTTGGGATCTACCCCGCGTTCTCTTAGCGTATGTAAAAGTTCCTCAAAGTCCTCCGATTCGGCAATGATTCGTGCTCCTTTGACCGCAAAATATTTTCCTTCGTATTTGCGAGAGATGTCTCCAAAGTTCTTAGCAACCCATTCGATATCTGATTCTATACTCTCGATCTCTTTCTCAGGAAGATCTTTCATGTTTTCCATCTCTCTCCTCTCTTTTTACGCATTCCCTCGTATAAGGTATATGTTGTTAATTACTATAATAATGCTTATAAGAATACTTATAAACTTACAGATTCTTCTGTATGGCATCCCTGTTTGTTCTGGTGGCGGGGCTTCAGGGTTACTCGGTTTTCCCGCCATTTGTTTTTTGAGGAATAAGCCAATAAGCCCACTAGCTACTTGAGCCAGCCCCTGAGCACATGAACAATTTTTCCTTTCTTGTCGATCCTATACCCGAACCTGTGCCTCCCAACTCTAAGGCGATAGTGAAACCCCGCCCCACTCCAACGCCGGATATCAGCCCCCGACCTGCCTCTGAATGGATCCTCCCTGAGCTTTTCAAGAGCATCGGCGCATCGCTCCGCCTCTTTTTGGCTGATCGCCTTCAGCTTCTCCAGGTAT
>CAZKGC010000038.1:0-2716 GCA_964552335.1 Hadarchaeota archaeon (SeqCode) | reverse complement strand
CAGCAGCCGATTGATCAGCTCGTCGTATGTTTCCTCTTTCATCCCGAACCGCTTCAGCTTCTTGACGGTATCGGGCTTCAAGGGAATTGTGGTAAGGGATGTTCTTGTCATTCTCTCCACCAATTATAATCAGTTTATAACTACTAATAACACTTTCGATTGTCCCGGAAAAGGGTGGCGCGACCGAAAAAGGGGCCTTGGCTGTGGTGGGGCTTTAGGTATACTCGGTTTTCCCAACATTTATTTACTTTTTATGGATCCCCAGTACGTTTCGGAAAACGCCGAAAGAGAGGATCGAGCAAGAGACGGCTCTAATTCTTAATAGATTGGAAAGATGTGCTATACCTTGGAGGTAAACAGGTGAAAATGGGACAAAAAGGATTGTCCACAGTTACGATAGCGGGAATAGTGGTTACTGTCATCGTTGTCGTAGCAGCTGTCTTAGCGGTTGTCGTGCTGAAGGGAGGGCCTAGTTCGCCCATAACCTCGCCGACAACAACCACACCAACCACAACAACTACCGCATCACCAACGCAAACAGGTATCACAACTACGACCACAACCTCACCCACGACAACAACCACGCCTTTGACCACAACTACAACCACAACCGCACTCGCGACCACAACCACGACACCTAGCACTACCACAATCACCTCGACAACTACTCCCAGCACGACGACAACAACGGTACCAACCACAACAACTACAACTTCCCCCACCACGACAACGACGACACCACCAACGACAACCACTCCGACTACCACGACAACCACATCGACTTTGCCTCAGAGCATTGGGCTAAACTTTACAGCGGATTCAGGAATCAGGGTGAGCGGAGGCAGCGTGCCGTGCATCGTTCAACTGCCATCGGGCGTGTACAGGCTTTTCTACACCTCCATGGGAGAGATTTACTCAGCAAGCAGCACGGATGGGTTCGATTTCACTGTGGACTCGGGCAAGCGGGTCGCCAAGGGAGGCGCAACAGACCCCGACAAAGATAGTGCCGCAAATCCTGTGTTGATTCAGCTTGGGGAAAATTCCTTCGTGCTGTTTTACGAGGGAACTTCCGGTAACACACGTGTTGTGTTGAGCGCCACCTCGACGGATGGGCTGGACTTTACCAAGCAGTCGGGGATCAGATATTCCGGCACGGATGCGGATGGCGGCATCGTCAGCGCCTTCGACATCATCAGGGAATCGGACACCCTCTTGCGGATGTATTACGTCGGGGATTGGTACGGCAAGAACAATGTACGGACGGCGGTTTCTCACGATAATGGAAACACTTGGACTTTCGAGCAGGGAAACATTTGCGGGGACGACGATGCGGGCGGAGGTCCAAATAGCTTCGTCGACCCTGATATCGTGAAGTTGCCAGGCGGAGGCTACAAACTTTACGTGAAGAAGGGCGCGGACAAGATATACAGCTTTTCCTCAACGGACGGGGTAAATTTCACCCAGGATGCCGGCGTGCGCTTGCAGGCCTCGCAGTTTGCCGGGCTGGGGGTAACCGCGTTGTTGGACCCGGACACTCTGGTTTTTGCCGACAACTCCATGCGAATGTTCTGCGGGGCGGGCACCGTGGGCATCGTCAGCGCTTTGGCAACAGCTTGAACCGTGTTAAGTAAACTTCCTAGATCAACGTTTGTGTTTTACGAAATGGTTGAGGATACCTACCCCTTTTTAAACGATGATAACAACCGACACAAAAATAATCAAAGCCACGTACAAGAATGCAAAAACCCACGGTACCCATTTTTCTATGCTTGTAAGTTCCATATACTTATAATCTTTTTTACTCTTCAAATCGAACCATTCGGCCTTGTAAGGTGCCATTGGCAAACTTTGTTCGATTACGTTGATTACTCTATACTTCGACGAATTTAGCCGTTTATAGGAGTGTATTATACTACTCCAAGTCCAGCATAAAACAATTCCTCCAATCGAAGCTACGGCGGCCCATGTTGCATTGAAAATTGCATTGACATTTCCAAATTTGGATAAAATTCCAATTGCCGTAACCAATAATGTGTTGAGGCTTAGAAAGAAGGAATTTGCTGACGAGCGCCTAGAGGAGATTCTATCTGCCATCTCCACATAGAGCCTGTATTGTTCCAAGAGATGGTCTTTATAGCTTCTACCGTATTTCTCTTCAGTAACCGAATGCAGTTGCAAATTCAGATTCCTTGTATCTTTTGATTTACTCACTTCTTTCACTCTCATCTAACAATCTCAATATTTGTTTAAGGTCCCAATTTACAACTTGCGCATTGTGGTCCAAAAGAGGTTTCGGAACTGGGTGGTTGACATTCTTGTGAATTCGGACTCCAATGACTTTCTTACCTTGCCGATAAGATTCCTCCAGCTCCCAAATCACAGCTTCTCGCTCGTGAGTTTTTTCACCCATCATGCAAATCGTCACCGAAGTCTGCGCAATCTTTTCTCTGCATTGAGTTTTCGATTTTTCGTCAAACGGTTCTTTCACCGAATAGTCCCTGAAGTCAATTGGAAAGTTTTCATTCTTGGCTTGGGATCTCAGAAGGTTGACTTGGCTTTCGTCATCAATATGGAAACTTATGAAAACGTTTCTAATACGTTCCGCGCGAACTTCGTCGGTAGCCGTCTTGAATGTTTTTTCAGCTTGTTCCGCCGACACATAACCTGTTCTGACGCGTCTACGTGCTCCACTCAGGTTATCACATTCTATTTTATC
>CAZKGC010000037.1:0-11407 GCA_964552335.1 Hadarchaeota archaeon (SeqCode) | reverse complement strand
GTCTTCAGAGGCGGACGTTCAGCAGTCCGGATAGCTCCACCTCTCATCATAAGCCGGCAAGAACTTGAACGCGGCCTGGACATCTTCGAGGAAGCTCTCCGTGAGGTGGAGCGGAAATGTTGATGCTTAAGCCGCACTTCAATGTGGATTCTGAAGGGCACCTCGTGATCGGAGGTATTGATGCTTTAGAACTGGCAGAGCAATTTGGAACCCCCCTTTACGTCATGGACGAGCAGCGCGTGCGTGAGAAATACCGCCGTTTTCACAAAGCGTTTTCCGATAAATGGCCGAAAGTACTCGTCTGCTATGCGCTGAAAGCAAACTCAAACTCCGCTGCTGTCAAAATTTTGCAGAGCGAAGGGGCAGGTGCAGATGTCAGCTCCGAAACTGAGCTGCGGGTCGCTCTCAGAGCAGGAATATCAGGGGACCAGATGGTGTTCAACGGCAATTACAAGACCCAGCGGGAGCTGGAGATGGCCGTCGCTAACGAAGTGTTGATAAATGTCGACAGTCTCCAAGAACTAGAGGTCGTTGATAAGACAGCTTCACGGTTGGGCAAACGCGCGCTGATTGGCTTTAGGATCAACCCCGATGTGAAGGCACCCACTCACCCCTACCTAGCCACCGGGTTGCGGGAAAGCAAGTTCGGTTTAGATGTTGCGAGCGGGCAGGCGTTCGAGGCATACAATCTCGCGGCCAAGATGAAAAACGTGGAAGTGGTCGGCATCCATGCAAACATAGGGTCCCAGATCTTGGACGCGGCCCCATTTGTGGAGGAGGCGGAGAAGCTCATGGCGCTGGTCACAGAGGTCAAGGAGAAGCTGGGCGTATCCATTTCCTTTGTCGACTTGGGCGGTGGCATAGGCATCCCATACAAACCAGAAGAATCAGAACTCCAGCCCTTGGAAGTGGCAGATCTTGTCGTGGGTGTGATAAAACGGGTCGTAGAGGAGAAGGGTTTGGTGGAGCCGACGTTGATTTTGGAGCCCGGACGATACTTGGTGGGCGATGCGGGAGTGTTGTTGGCGCGGGTGGGGTACATCAAGGAGAGACAGGGAATGCCGACTTGGATTGCGGTGGACGCCGGGATGAATGCTCTGCTCAGGCCCGCCCTCTATGGCGCCTATCACCACATCGAGCTGGCGAACAAGATGAATGAGAAAAATGAAGTGGTGGTAAATGTTGCCGGACCACTCTGCGAGTCGGGAGACTTCTTGGGAAAGGAGAGGAGACTCCCAAAGGCGGAGCAGGGCGATCTGGCGGTGATTTTTGATGTGGGGGCGTACGGGCTGGTGATGTCGACCCAGCACACGGCCCAGCCTCGCCCAGCGATGGTCCTCGTCAACGGCGAAAGGGCAGAGATCGTCCGAAAGAGGGAGACATCCGAAGACCTGACCAGACTCGACAAAATCCCAAGGTGGCTCTGAGTGAGAAGAGTTGTCGTGAAATTTGGCGGGACGAGCGTCGGTAATTGGGACCGGGTTCGGTTGGGAGCGAGAGCGGTATACAGGGAGTACAAGAGAGGTACCCAGATTGCAGTTGTGGTGTCAGCGATGGGGCACACGACCGACGCGCTTATCAAGGCGGCGAAGGCAAGCGGGCGCGAGGTGGGCAAGAAAGAGCTTGATTTTATCATGGCGCTGGGTGAGCGCGCGAGCGTCAGGGTTTTCGCCGCGGCATTGTGCGAGTTCGGAGTGGAGGCGAAGTTCATCGACCCGGCGCAGGAAGATTGGCCGGTCATAACCGACAGCAATTTTGGCATGGCGAACACCGACTTTTCGGAGACCAAGAGGAGGACGCAGAAGTACATCCTACCGCTCCTGAATCGAGGGGTGATCCCCGTCATATGCGGCTTCCTTGGAAGGGATCGGGATGGGAACATAACCACGATCGGGCGCGGGGGAAGCGACATAACGGGGTTCCTAATGGGCAAGTGCCTTGGCGCCGACGAGGTGGTGATAGTAACAGATGTCAGAGGTGTAATGACAGCAGACCCTAACAAGATCTCTGGGGCAAAAGTGCTAAAGACAATCACGGTTGAGGAGATGGGAGATTTAGCCAGGTTCGGCGCCCAGGTGATGCACCCAAGGGCCATGAGTTACAAAGATCCAAGCATAAGGGCGAGGGTTATACACTTCAGACGCGGTAATCTATCAGTTGGCGGGACCACTATAGTTGGACCGAGAGAGAGTGAGTTTGTGGGCGTCAGGCTTTACGAGAAACCGCTGGCGATGCTGACAATCGTGGGGGAGGAGATGCAGACCACCCCAGGAATATTGGCGAAGGTAGCGGCTCCCCTAAGCAAGGCAGCGATTAACATCTTTGGGGTATCGATCGGCCCCAGATCTTTCTCGCTCTACGTGGCGGAGGATGACACAAAAAAGGCGCTCCAGCTCCTGCATGGTCTAGTGGCGAGAAATAAATTGATGAAGTCTGTGACGAGCGAGGGGAGCTTGGCCATGATAATTGCAGAGAGCGAACGATTCATCTATACTCCAGGCGTGATCGCAAAGTTAACGGAACCTCTGGCAAGGGCGAAAATAAATATCATCGAGATCTTGTCGAGCAGAACTTCCATAAGCTTTTTCGTGAACTGGGACGAACGCGAACAAGCCCTTAAGCTCTTCAAGCAGGCAATGAAAAAGATGGAGGCATAAACGTGTTTGAAGGTGCATATACGGCGATGGTGACACCGTTCGACAAAAAAGGCAAATTAGATGAGGACGGCCTCCGTGAAAACGTGAAATTTCAGATCAAAAAGGGCATAAACGGGCTGGTCCCCGTGGGTAGTACTGGCGAGTGTTCAACGCTTTCCTACGAGGAGCACAACCAAGTCATAGAAGTTGTGGTCGATGCCGCGAGGGGTAAAGTCCCGGTGCTGGCTGGAACTGGTAGCAACAGCACCTGGGAGGCGATAATGCTGACCAAACACGCGAAGGAGGTCGGGGCGGATGGTGCCCTGCTGGTCGTCCCCTATTACAACAAACCAACACAGGCTGGCCTTTACGCCCATTTCAAAAAGCTCGCTGAGGAGGTTGATATCCCCCAGGTCATCTATAACATCCCATCACGTACCGCGGTCAACATGCTGCCGGAGACCATGGCGAAGCTGGCCAAACTGAAAAACATCGTGGGAGTGAAAGAGGCCACAGGAGACATTAAGCAGGTCGCCAAAATCATCGAGCTGACGCGGGGTGAGGATTTTTCGGTGATTTCCGGGAATGATTCTGACACGCTCGCGGTAATGAAGCTTGGTGGCGTGGGGGTCATCTCGGTCGCGTCGAACATCGTGCCAGACAGGGTGGTCAAGATAGTGGAATCCTTCCGCTCAGGTGACGTGAAAATGGCTGAAAAGATCGACAGGGAACTGTCACTTCTTTACAAGGCGCTGTTCATCGAGACCAACCCTGGGCCAGTGAAAATGGCGATGAACTGGATGGGGATGGCGGCTGGAGGGCCAAGGTTGCCGCTGGTCGAGCTGGAGCCGGAGAACCAAGAAAAGCTGCGGAAAGTTTTAGTCGACATGAAGTTGGTGCGGCGATGATCCGAGTTGCCGTGTGCGGTGCGTGCGGGCGGATGGGTAAGCTCATCGTGCGCCAAATCTCCAAACAAAAAGACATGAAACTTGTTGCAGCTATCGATGCCCCTAGTACTCCAGAGATCGGAAAGGACGCTGGACAGCTGGCTGGCGTGGGCAAACTCGGCGTGGATATCGTCGGTGCGGACAAATTGGCCAGCGTGCTGAAGAAGTCAAAGCCTGACGTGATTGTAGATTTCACAAATGCAGTCGCCGCCGTCCAAAATGTCAAAACTGCTGCGGAGGCTGGTGTGGTCGTTGTTGTCGGCACTACTGGGTTCACGGAAGAGCAGCGGAGAGCGATTGAAAGGACGATCAAGGATAAGAAGATCCCGGCTGTCGTGTCACCCAACATGTCTGTAGGAGTCAACGTGTTTTTCAAATCGATTGAGGGGACGGCCAAGATGCTCGGGAGCGACTACGATGTGGAGATCATTGAAGTTCATCATGTGCACAAGAAGGATGCTCCCAGCGGTACGGCGAAGGAGGCTGCCCAGATATTAGCGAAAGCATTGGGCAGGAGCGAAGACAGCATCAGGATCAAATCAATCCGGGAAGGCGAAGTGGTCGGAGACCATACAGTGATATTTTCCACCCCAGAGGAACGGCTCGAAATTATTCATCGGGCACTGAGTCGTGAGACATTTGCTGTTGGAGTGATAAAGGCGATCCGTCACGTTATTGAAGAGGGCAAACCCGGCATCATTCACGATATGCAGGATGTGCTCAGCCTTAGATGAAAATCAATCCATAGTTTTTGGTGTTTGCTGTTTTCTATGATAAGGACATGGACGCCCGAGCCTGCAGAATCGACATTTCTCTGATTTAGGTGGACTTGGGAGAGGTCCGACCATATGCCCGTATTTCCGTCGAGGCAATTGAGTCACCTGTCAATCATCGCTCATGTTCATGTAATATGAACATTTTGTTCACGCCATGTAAACTAAAAGAGATATAAAACATTGCAAACATACGAGTACGGTGTGGTCAAATGGCGAAAGTTCCAGTTGCTGTCTTGGGCGCGACGGGCGAGGTAGGGCAGAAATTTGTGGTTAATCTGCAGAAGCACCCGTGGTTCGAGATAACTGCATTGTACGCTTCTGAGAGATCGGCCGGTAAGACGTACGCAGGCGCGCTGGACTACGGGAGTGAGAGTTCGAGATGGTTCTGCAGGGAGGTGCCCGACAAAAAAATCCTCGGCATGACAGTTCAGGATGTTAGCAAGGTACGCCTAAAAGAGAGTGACCTGTTCTTCTCAGCGTTGCCCTCAGAAACGGCGTTGGAAGCTGAGGGAAAAATAGCCAAAGAAAAACCCGTCGTGAGCACGGCATCCGCCTACCGCTACTTCGACGATAGTTTCACATACCTCCCGAGCGTGAACGAGTCACACGCGGGCATCATCGCTCAACAGAAAAAAAGCAGAGGGTGGAAGGGCTTCGTCGTACCCCAGCCCAACTGTACGGCCATCGGTCTGGTAATGTCGCTCAAGCCGATTTACGACGAGTTCGGGTTGAGGAGCGTGATAATGGCTTCCATGCAGTCAGTGTCAGGCGCAGGATATGGCGCAGTCAGGGACTGGGCCGAACAGCGAAAGGCGCAGGGGTCCGATCTGCCAGCCGAGCTGGAAAAGTTCTCTCCGGGTGTTTTCGAAGGTAACGTCATCCCGTACATCCGCGGTGAGGAAGAGAAAGTTAAAAAAGAGACGGTGGAGATCCTCGGAGAGTTCAGATCCGGCAAAATCAAACCCGCGGGATTCAAAATCGCGTGCAAATGCAATCGCGTCCCGGTTGTACACGGCCACACGGAATCGGTTTTCATCGAGACAGTGAAAGAGTGTAGCGTCGACGGCCTGAAGGAAGTTTGGAGGAACTACCGGGGGGAGCCGCAGAGGTTGAAGCTGCCCACAGCTCCAAAGGAGCCGATAATAGTTGTAGACGCCATTGACAGGCCACAGCCGAGGTTCGATGCGGTCGTGGAAGGCGGCATGGTTGCAGTGATCGGCGGGGTGGAGGCGAATGCTTTTGAAAATGGATTTCAATACACCGTGTTGTCCCACAATACCGAGCTTGGAGCGGCTAAGGGTGCAGTACTGGCCGCCGAGTACCTCTACAAAATCGGTTTGATTAAGTGAAAGACGTGGCATCCAGAGAATCTCAGGGATAACTGAAACAGATGCGATCGCGAGTTTATCACATTTTCACACCCAGCTTCCTAAGTGATTTAGACATCTCCCGTATCAGCTTGCGCTCGTGAATCTTCTTGTGCCCCACTATCGCGAAGGTCACAACTGTTCCGATGAGATAAATCACCCAAGGGCTAGGCACATATTCGGACAACCGTGCAAACACAAATGTCCAGAAAATACTGGAAGCTACCGCACCCACAGCAACAGAGGCTACTATCGTCTCCTTTTTTATATTGAGCAAGAATGCGGCTAGTGCAGCCCACGAAACCCCGAACAGGAATGTGAACCCGACAACGCCCAAGCCGAAGCCCCATTGGCCGACCCGTCGCTCGAACTCTTGGATTTTGTCCCTAGCGGCAGCCCTGAACCTCCTTGACCTCTCCCCACCGTATTTCACAAATTTTGTTATGAAGTGATTCTCGTATCGCAGACTATACCTGAGGAGTTCAAAGATTCCGAACCAAACTGGTACTAGGGCTAAGTGAATTGCGCTTACCGCTAAAGCTGTTTCAAGGGCGGGGACCTGCTGGGTAAACGCAAAGGACACTCCACCAGCCGGGCCCAGCACAAAGGTTATCAGGATAAGCCAGAGGGCCGTGAGCAATTTACCACTGATTTACCTTCTCAGCAGTCTAATTAAAACAGCCAATTTTCTTTCTTATAAACAACCTCCGCTCAAATTCCCGGCGGGAAATACGCACAATTTGGTCTTGCCGAAACAAGTGACTGTTGATTTAGCGTATCTGATAGGTGTGTTGGCTGGCGATGGTAACATAAATGTGAGACCAAAACATGATTATGAAATTAAGTGCGTTGGAAACGTGGAGGAATGGGAGTTCCACGATTTCATCATATGTCCTTTATTTAGGAAGTTGTTTTGGCTGGAAGTAAAAGCTGGATTTTATGATACTGGGACAACATACGGGGTTAGGATCTGGTCTAAAAGCTTAGTATGTTTTATCAACGAAGAGTTTGAACTACCCATCGGCAAAAAATACGATGGGCTAAAAATCCCTCATCAACTAAAAGGCTCTGACGAGTTAATCAAAGCTTTCATTCAGGGTCTCGCTGATACAGATTTCTCCCTCGCATTAAAAAGAAGATACAAAAAACAAAAGTATTACCCTGTGATAGTAGGGGTATCTAAAAGTAGGAGATTCATGGATGAGGTCTCAGTATACCTCGAAAAATTTGGATTTTCTGTTTCAAAACATTTCGACAAAGTTCAAGAAGATAAGAGGTTTGGCAAGACCGTGACGCACGTGATTCAGCTTTATGGTCATGATCAGCTCGCCAAGTGGACAACTACAATAGGTTTCAGGAATCCAAAACATCTTAGAAAATTAGAGTCTTGGAGGAAAGCTAACAAAAACAACAGCTGGGCAAAATCAGCATTAGAGCTGGTAGCGGGGGCTGGACTTGAACCAGCGACTTCCCGCGCCCGCGCTTGACGCACGGACGTCTCCGGGTCTCGCAGGAGCGCCAAACTCACGGCTTGACGCCTTATGAGCTTCGCCCGTGGTTCTCCACGACCGGCGGGCACTCCATGCTGCCGTGGGGGCAGAGTAGTTTCCTACTGCTGCTCTACCCCGCTGCTGGTAGCTTCCCCGCTACCACTAGGAGGTTTCTGCTCCCCAGGCTTTAAGATTTTGCGCAGCATTCCACCCACCACGGCCCCCATTCCAACCAGTAGTGAATAATACACTAGAGAGAAGATAGTTGAAATAAACAATGATGTGAATATTTCCGTTTGAGTTACCGAGTATATTACACCCAAAGCTTTGGGTGACAAAGTAACGATGTAATATACAGAAATAAGCCCCAAAGCGAGGAGAAAAAGAAGTCCAGTGATACAACCAATCCGAAGGTTTTTAGTCCATTGAGGGGCTGTTTTGGCAAAGAGATATCCAGTTATAAGTCCAGCCGCCAAAACGCTGAGTTCGGCGGCTCCAATTAACAGAAGAAAGAAACCCAGTACGAACCCTATCAGAACGGGCATCAAATAATGCGCTCTGGTGATCCCTCTAGGTAGCAGAAATATTGCTATTCCAATTATGACTATGAGGATGGCAACGTAGCCTCCAAAAATCAGCGATTTGTTGAGGGTGCTTGAATATAGGATAGACGACCATGATGTCTCATAATAGTTGTCGCCGGGAAACAGAGCTATGTAACAAGATATCTCCGGGCCGGAAGCCTCAAGCGATAATGTGAAATGCCCGTTTTCGTCAGTAGTGGCTGAGCCCATGCTAGTATCATTGTCTAAAAAGATCTTGTAGAGAATTATGTTCTCTCCTGCTTTGCCCAAATTATCATCGGTTGTTCTCAGATATCCGCTGAAGGTTATGGTTTCCCCGGCAGCTGGTTCAGGATTGTCGATTTCGCAGCTCAGTGACATGGGTCGCTTTACCCCTGGTCCTTCATATGTGGGGGTTCGCGCGTTTTCTCCTGAACTCGTTTCCACATAGAAATAGAAACTGTGGGATCCAATGTTTTCTTCTGGCGTCCAGTTTTCGATGTAAACCTTGCCATTCGTGACATCATTGTCCACCGGATCGTTTTCCACCATCACCATTTCCGTGTTATCGAGGTATAGCTTTGGGTATCCGGGCGCAGGCAGAGAGCCGTTAGCATCGGTATAGGTAACTGTGAAGGTAAAAGTTGAACTCCACGGACCATTTTCAGGAGTTACCCCCCCGTTTTCAAGCGTTGGGCTGCCGGAGGCACTTGAAACCGCGCTCGCGCTAGCAACGGAAGAAAAACAGGCTAGACCCACGATTATCAGACTGAGGAGCGCCAAACGGTAGATAGCGTCTTTCATCGCCATCAACTTGAATTGGATGTTAATAAACCGTTCTAATGAGAGATTTTTAGGCGTGAAATGATAATTTTGAGTGGGTGAATGCTTGGTGGCTCTAACGATAGAAGACTTGACCGTCAAAATCGCGGAGAGGAAGGTGCTGAATGGGGTAAACCTAGAGGTGCCCAAAGGAGAGACCCACGTTCTGCTGGGGCCCAACGGTTCGGGAAAGACTTCGCTGATCATGTCGATTTTGGGGTCTCCGAGTTGTAGGGTCATGTCGGGCAGGATTCGATTTGACGGCACAGATGTCACAAATCTGCCGACCGACGAGCGTGCTAGGCTGGGGCTGGGGGTAGCATTCCAGAACCCCCCCTCGATAAGGGGCGTCAAACTAGGCGAGGTCTTCAGGCACATCGCAAAGGGGGAAGTCAACGAGATAGAGCTGGCCAAAATCACGAACATCCCCATGGAGTTTTTAGAGAGAGATTTAAATCTGGGATTTTCTGGTGGCGAGATCAAGCGGTCAGAAATTTTTCAGGTGCTCGCCCAGCGGCCGAGTTTTGCGATATTTGACGAGCCAGACTCTGGTGTTGATGTCGAGAATTTGGATATAATCGGCAAGGCAATTAGTGGGTTTTTGAAGGGGCGGGCGGGCCTATTGATAACCCACCTCGGTCACATCCTGCGTTACGTGAAGACTGATGTAGCGCATGTGATGATTCGCGGTAAGATCGCTTGTTCCGGAGAGCCGAACAGGATATTCGACTTAATTATGAAACAGGGTTACAAGTGGTGTGAGAAATGTCCAAAGGTAAAAAAACCGTGCCAAAAGCGATAGAAAAACCAGCGGCGTTTGGGCCCGATTTAGATATCGGAGCTTTCAAAAGAGAAACCACGCCTTGGCCCTCCTCTGCAGTTTCCACGCTCCCACAGGATATCACCCAGAGAGCCCTCAGTGTTGGTGTGAAGGCAAATGAAGAGGAGAGAGCTGGCACGTATTTCCAGATAGATCACTCCGTTGTCTCCAGAGCAGTTCAGAGGGCGTTCAAAGGGAAGGCAGAAATAATGAGCACGGGTGAGGCCCTCAGAAGATACCCCTGGGCCAAGAAGTATTGGTGGAAGCTCGTCAATCCTGAGGCCGATAAGTACACTGCCTTGGCCAAGTCGAAATGGGATCAGGGCTATTTCATCAGGATACTCAAAGGTCAAAAAGTCACCTTTCCTCTACAGGCATGCCTTTTCATCTCGAGTGAAAATTTGAACCAGAACCCCCACAACCTTATAGTAGCGGAGCCAGATTCCGAGGCCCAAATAATAACCGGCTGCACTGTCCACCCAAATGTTCAGAGTGGCTTGCACGTGGGCGTTTCAGAATTCTGCTTGAAAAAAGGGGCGAAGCTCACCTTCACGATGATCCACAACTGGGTCCAGAATTTCGACGTTCGTCCGCGTACCGCAGCCCTCATCGAGGACGACGCGACGTTCGTGAGCAATTACATCTGTCTGAAACCTGTCAAGAGCCTGCAGATGTATCCGGTTGCCTATTGCAGGGGAGCAAACTCGAGGGTCAGCTTCAACAGCATCCTTTACGGGACCAAAAATTCCTATCTGGATGTGGGGTCGAAAATAGTCCTTCAGGGTAAGGATAGCAGAGGCGAGGTCATCGCGCGAGCTATCGCCACGGACAAGTCACAGATATATGCCCGCGGGCTCTTGGTCGGGGAGCATGAGGACTCGCGAGCGCACCTCGAATGCAGGGGTCTTTTGCTCTCGAATGAATCCTTCATCGACTCAATCCCGGAGCTGGTAGGGAAGGTGAAGGGGACCGAACTTTCACATGAGGCCGCCGTAGGAAAGATAGCGGAAGATCAGATACAGTACTTGATGGCGCGGGGATTTTCGGAGTCAGAGGCCGAGGCGCTGATAATTCGTGGGTTCATGGATGTCAGCATCTTTGGCCTTCCAGATGTACTGAAAGAAGAAATCAAGCGTATGGTTGACGCGTCTATTGCTGGGGCTCTTTGAAGTCATTTTTTTGGGATCGTCATCAGAGGGTATCTAAAGGTATTCGGACGATTATTGATTTGCGTGCATCAAAAAATTGTGTGGGATGGAACGATGTCGGGCCGACGTAACCTGAACCTGATGATGGAGGAATTTCTGGCCGGGCTGGGCGAGGCCGAGCCACGGCCATTCCTCCCTTCGCCCTTCCAGTTAAAAGCCCTCAGCTCAGTGATGGAGCGCGACACGGTCGTCGTGACTCCCACGGGCAGCGGCAAGACCTGGGTAGCCGAGCGCGCGATTGCGAAGTTCCTAGAGCGGGGGCAACGGTGCTGGTACACGACCCCGCTCAAGGCGCTGAGCAACCAGAAATACGACAGATTCAAGGAACTCTTCGACGAGGAGAACGTCGGGCTGCTCACGGGAGAGAGACGCGAGAACCCACACGCGCCCCTCGTCGTGGCGACCACGGAAATCCTCCGCAACTCCTTGTACGGCGGAGATGTGGACGCCCGCTTCGTGGTCTTGGACGAGGCCCACTACATCGCCGAGGAGGAGCGGGGCGTTACGTGGGAGGAGATAATCATCTTCGCGCCGCCCGAGATCCGGCTCCTGCTGCTATCCGCGACAATCGCGAACGCCGAGGAGCTGGTGGGGTGGATGGAGGAGGTGCGGGGAAGAAGACCGAATTTGATCCTGGTGGGCAGCGAGGAGCGCCCCGTGCCTTTGCGCTACGGTGTCCTAGACCGCTTCGGGAGGCCCCTGCCGCTGGAGGTGGCTACCAGGGTGCCGCATAGGGAGTTGAGGCAGTTGCTCTGGCGCGGTGTGGACCCGGTCCAGA
>CAZKGC010000036.1:0-11859 GCA_964552335.1 Hadarchaeota archaeon (SeqCode) | reverse complement strand
GTATTTTTCCTTTTTTCAGTCCCTTCGCAGAAAAATCAGTTGTTCCAATTACTTCGCCGATGAGCGCGGAGTCGTCTCCCATCAACTTCTTGAACTCTTTCTCATTCCCCTTCGCAACTTCGACGAGAAATCTGCTGTTTGACTCCGAAAATAATATGAAATCGTCCCTCGCCTTGCCGTTCATCGAAGCTGGAATATTTCTCAAATCTAGGACGGCCCCGTAATCACTGCTGAGCATCATCTCCGCCGCGGCAACAGCCAGCCCACCTTCTGAAATATCGTGGCAGGCCCGTATGTAACCCGCGTCAATCGCTTTCGTGATCGAATTTAACACCCTCTTCGCTTCGGCTGCCCTTACCCTTGGGACACTTTTACCGACTTTCCCAAACAACTTGTAATATTCCGAACCGCCGAGTTCCGGATAAGTCCGCCCGACTATGTAGACCGGGTCGCCCGGTTCCTTCAGATCGACTGAAACAGCTTTTCTGACATCTGGTATGACGCCAATCGCCGTTATCAGCAGTGTCGGTGTCACGGGGCCGAGAGGGGACTCATTGTACAGGCTGTCCTTCCCGGAGATGAACGGTGCGTTGAAAACTTTAGCGAATTCGTAACAAGCTTCGCAAGCCTCAACAAGTCCACTGAGTTGCTCCGTTTTTTCTGGATTTCCCCAGGTAAAGTTGTCGAGCAGCGCAATTCTCCTGCCGCCAACCGCAATGTTGTTTCTGATCGCCTCTTCGACGCTTGCGGCGGCCATCCAATAAGAATCGATTCGCCCGTAGCTGGAGTTCATCCCGCAGGAGAGCACCACGCCTTGCCACGAGTCTTGGAGCGGCTTCAGGATCGCGGCATCGTTTGGTCCCCCGTGCTTGCCATGCAAAGGTTTCAGGATAGTGTTTCCTTGGACTTCATGGTCATAAGTTCTGACCACGCTCTCCTTGCTGGCTATGTTGGGTGCAGAGATCAGTTTCAGCAAAACCTCAGTTAGATCGGTGGGTTGAGAAAGACGCGGCTCGGTGAGTCTGGATATTTTCCGTTTCACGGTTCTTTTGATTGTGGGGGGACCAAACAGAAAATCTAAATCCAAGTTCAAAATCTCGTGGCCATGATATAGAACTTTAACCGTGTTGCCTTCCGTGAAACGCCCAACAATCGATGCCTCCTCATCTTCGTCGTCGAAAATCTCGAGCACCCTCTGAACATTTTTCTCCGCAACCGTCAGGAACATCCTCTCCTGAGACTCGGAGATCCATATCTCCCAAGGAATCATGTTCGGGTACTTGAGCTTCACATTCTCGAGTTCCACACGAATGCTGCAGTTCGACCGGTTGGCCACCTCCCCGGCTGCACAGGAGAGCCCGCCACCACCCAAGTCAGTTATGCCGGAGGCCAGACCTTCGTCCCTTATCTGGAGGATCGCTCGCTTCAGCTTTTCCTCCTCGATGGGGTTTGCGATTTGTACGGCTGGCCTTGAAATTTCCTCCGACTCCGCCGTGAGTTCCGCTGAGGCAAAGGTGACACCGTGGATGCCGTCTCTGCCTGTTAGCCCGCCTGCGAGCACGGCCATGTCGCCCGGCCGTGTCCTTTTCACGTACTTTTCCACAGGGAGCAATCCCACACAACCGCAGTAAACCACGGGATTGCCAGCGTAACTCTCATCAAAGTAGATGCCGCCGTTGACAGTCGGGATCCCCATGTTGTTGCCGTAGCTGCCTACGCCGGCCACCACCCCGCTGAAGATATATTTCGGGTGCTTCACGCCCGCGGGTAAAGCTTCGTATTTGTAGTCCAACGGGCCGAATCCCAGCACATCGATGTCAGCTATCGGTTTAGCCCAGACACCCAAGATATCCCTTATCACGCCTCCAACACCGGTAGCCGCGCCGCCAAAGGGCTCTATCGCCGAGGGATGGTTGTGCGTTTCAACCTTAGCCGCGATCGCATAGCCACGCTCAAAGTCGACGATGCCAGCATTGTCCTCGAAGACCGAGATGCACCATTTTTGTGAGAGTTCTTTCGTTGCCTTCGAGATGAAATCCTTGAAGAGCCTCACCTTCCGCCCGCCGACAAGTATCTCACCCTTGAAAGTCTTGTGATAGCAGTGCTCTGACCAAGTTTGACCAATGGTTTGAAGCTCGACATCGGTTGGGTTCCTCCCGTTCATCGAGAAGTATCGTTTGCACGCTCGCATTTCTTCCAGATTCAGGGCGAGGCCAAGTTCTCGACTGATCTGCAAAAGTTGTTCTTCGCCCGCATGTAACAAGTTGACCTCGAACAGTTCAAACGGGAATTTCTTTTTCTCGTAGAGGGGAGTCATTTCATCTCCTTTATTTCAAAAGTGTAATCATCTTTAACCGGGTTGGAGAGCAATCTTCTGCACATCTCATCAACTTTTTTCTTCGCGTCTTCTAGCGAGGAAGCTTGGAGGTCTACCTCGTAAATTCTTGCGGTGTCGACCCGCTTAACTTTGTACATCAAGTCAAGTAGCGCTTTTCTAGCAGTTTCACCTTCAGGGTCCATGTAGCCTGGCTTCAGCCTGACTTCAATCCTCGCGTGATATAGTTTGTCGCCCATTAACTCACCTGTACTCAAATTTTCCGAACTCACCTTTAATCGTTAGCCTGTTCTTTCCATCGCTTTTCTCGCATCTTCCAATTACTTTAGCCCCGATACCAAATCTTTCTGCAATGGCTAGAATTCCCTCCACACTTCTTTTCCTAGCTATTATTTCGAAACCGATCCCCATGTTGAAATCTTGGAACATCTCCATCCAGCTTACCTTCGCTTCTCTTTGAATCAGCCTAAATATTGGATCGGGCTCGATAAGGTCGTCCTTGATGTAGTGGATATTCTTCCCTAATCCCAAACACTTCGTCTGCCCGCCGCCAGTGCTGTGAACCAAACCAGTCACGTGTTTGCCATGTTTTTCGAGAATCTTTGCGATCACTGGAGCGAAAATCCTAGTTGGCGATAAAATGGCTTTGCCGACTGTCATGTCGAGTTCGTCAAGGTAGTCATCAAACGCAAACCTGCCATAATAACCCTTGGCATCAGGATCTCTAAGTTCGGGATACTTGCGTTCATACTCGTTTTTCATCAAACAATGTCTTGCCAGAGTTATTCCATTACACATTATCCCGCTGTTCTCCTGCCGCTCGTACCTCGTGCGTCCGCCGCTCCTTAAACCTATGATAACATCTCCTTGCCCGATCTTCTCGCCGCTTATGACTTTGGACAACTCAACGCGAGCGCTTATAATGCCCGAGACATCCAGCGTCCGGAGCTGGTCCGGCAAGTCGGCAGTTTCGCCGCCGAGAAAGGAAATCTTTATCCCACGCTTTTTCAAAATGCTAAAGCATTCCTTGAAGCCCGTGTTGAGGGCAGCGAGCAATTCTTCTTTAGGAACCCTCAACCGGTTTACTGCGACATAATCGATAAAACCTAACGGCGTTGCCCCCACACACATCACGTCATCGATGTTCATCGCCATGACATCGTAGGCGATGCTCTGGAACCATCTACTCTCGCCCGTCTCACGCCAGTGCAGGTAGTTCTGGAGGGGCTTGCTCCCAGCGCCGTCAGTGTGAAGCACCATCCCATATTTTGGTAGATTGGGGTCCCGAGTTATCGGGCAGAAGGCTCGAGGAAAAAGACTTTTTAGGGCTGGCTTGAACAATTCTGTGCCCTTCTTTTTAACATCGACTCCTACCTCGGCATACTTCGAACTCATCTTCCCCACCAATCTCCTACATTTCACGATAGGGTTTTCGCCTAAAAATGCAGCACTCTTTTTTCTGTTACTAAAATGTTCACCGGCACATCTCGCGAGGTCTTTGGTAATTTATCAACAACCTGCAGTTCATAAGCCAAACCGACGAATGGCAGCGAAGGTTTGATCGAAGCTAACTCCCGCAGGAGCCTGTCGTAGTAGCCCCCTCCGTAGCCAAGTCTGTGTCCTTGGAGATCAAACACCAAAGCAGGCACGATCATGAGGTCACTTTTGGTTGCTGGAACAAGTCGCCTATACGAAGGTTTAGGCTCAGGGATGTCAAAAGCGCCAGGAGCTAACTCCGAATCGTAATCTCGTAATTCAGAGAAGAATATTTTTCTCGCCGCCTTGTCAACGATGGGCACCAGCACGCGTTTGCCCGCCATCAAGCTTTCTTTGATCATTTCTTCGGTTTCTACCTCTCTGTTTGCCTGTTTAGCAACGTAAAACGCGATGGTTTTTGCCTTTGTAAATTCTGACAGTCCGAAGAGTAATTTTTTGATCCGCGCACTTTTTGTTAACACTTCCTTCCTAGAGAGGCGCATCCTCAAAGATTTGAATTTTTCTCTGGTGGTTTTTTTCTCGTTAAACACTATGCTCCTTCCGCAATCTTTGTGGCTATCAAAACGTTATGCAACAGCATTACGCGCGTCATTGGGCCAACACCACCAGGAACAGGTGTGATGTACGACGCTTTTTCTCTCACCCGCCCGAAATCAACATCACCCTGCAGTTTACCACCAGTATAGTTCATGCCAACATCTACAACGACCGCACCTTCTTTGACCATCTCCTCGCCAACGACAAAACTTGGACGTCTACCAACCGCACTGACCAGAACATTCGCGGCTTTGGTGTGTTTTTCCAGCTCCGGCGTTTTGGAATGACAGATGACAACCGTCGCATTCCTATCTAAAAATAGCTTTGCGAGAGGTTTACCGACGAGGTCGCTCCGATTTATTATCACGGCCAGTTTGCCCTCAAGCTCGATGTTGTAACGATCCAAAAGTTTCACGATCCCCTTGGGCGTGCAGGGCAGGAGATCATTGTCAAGCTCATATGCACCGAGCCAGAGCCTCCCGACGTTATACGGGTGCAACCCATCGACATCTTTTCTGGGGTTTATGCCCATGGCCACGTTTTTTCTGTTTATGTGTTTGGGAAGCGGCAACTGCACAATTATGCCATGAATACTCTCGTCGTCGTTTAGCTTTTCGACGAGTTTTATCAATTCACGCTCGGTAACGCTCGAAGGAAGTTTGTATAGCCCGAAGTCGATGCCGACTTCTCCGCAATCCCTGTATTTCCCATCCACGTAAGTTTTCGATGAGGGGTCGTCTCCAACTAAAATAGTGGCTAGAGTCGGCGTTATCCCTCGTTCTTTCATAATTTTTGTGCGTCCGGCGATGTCTTGTTTGATTTCTTCAGCAAGAGTTTTTCCGTCCATGACTACAGCCAAGAATACCACCGGCGCTTAAAACTCGGCGCTTCTCCTATTTCCCACCCTATTTCTATATCTCGAGAGAATTGGTTTAATCGTGGTTTTCACAAATCTCTCGCATCGTTCGCTAGCATCGCCCAAGTGTTTGGTCGGGTCGAGCAACTTATTTATTTCCCCATCATTCAACTTGGAGCTTATCGTTCGGTCCTTTTTCAATAGATCAGGCAGTGGATTTTGTTCGCCTTTCATCACCTTCTCCCACGCTTTGAACGAGAGCTCCCTAAGCTTCTCGTGCATGCGTTGCCTGTCCTCGCCACGCTCAACAAGCTTCATCAGCACGGCTTCGGTGCCCGCAAATGGCGCGTAGCGCTCCAAGTTTCGTTTCATCATCACAGGGTAAACCACAAGACCGCGTGCCAACTGATCGTATACCATCAAGCACTCATCTAAGGCCAAGAACGACTCGGCGAGCACGATTCTCCGATTGGCCGAGTCATCGAGAGTACGTTCGAGTATCGCCTGAGCTGCGTTCTCCCATGCAGCCTCCGGCAAAATTGAAATGTATCTGGCAAGAGAGCACATCCGCTCGGCAGATATGGGATTTTTCTTGAAAGGCATGGCAGAGGAGCCCACTCGCGCTCCCCCGATTGGTTCGGATAACTCTCCGTAGGCAGGCGATTGTAAGTGCCTCAGATCGACCCCAAATTTATGCAAGCTCTGGGCTATGCCTGCTGAGACAGCTAGGACCAGATAATCGAGCTTTCTTGGGTAGGTTTGGGTTGAAATTGGAAATGCTTTAATACCAAGTTTTTTCATCACTTGATCTTCCAGTGCGCTAGCTCTGCCCTTTCCCTTCAACAACATTTGAAAACTGGCGGAGGTGCCCACAGCGCCTTTTATCCCTTTCCCCTTCACGAAATCTCGAAGAAGATTTTCCGTACCACGAATGTCAAGAACCAAATCCTGTGCGTAACCAGCCAGCCTGTAACCAAGTGTCGTCGGCTCAGCCGGCTGTAGGTGGGTCCAGCCAATGCACGGCAAGTCTTTGAACTTGATGATTTGTTCGGAAAGAGAGTCCAAACAGTTGGTGAGTCTGGTGAGTACGAGGTCGAGTGCGGCTTTGATTCGCAGCACTTCGGCGTTGTCCTCTATGTCCATGGACGTCGCGCCGAGATGGATTTTCCCTCCACCGGTTGGGCACTGCTCGGCATACGTTTTGATCTCGGCCATCATGTCGTGCCGTATCTCACGTTCGATTTCGTGCGCCCTTTTGAGGTCAATGTGCTCTAGGCCCATTTTTGATTTCAGATCGGCTAGCTCCTTTTGAGTAACAAGGCCGTATTTGGCCTGAGCTTCGGCGAGAGCCACCCAAATTTTTCTCCATGTTGCTCTGTAGTTGATTTCAGAAAAAATCTTCCTCATCTCGGGGCTGCCGTAACGCCAGGTGAAAGGAGAAAGGAAAGTGCTGTAATCAAATTCTTCCATCATCCCACCTTCATTTACCAATCCCCCTTCTATTTTGACCTCTTTAAACTTTAGTCGTGAGGGTTAGAAATCTATAAATCTCGTTCCCAGAGAATATCAACGAATGTCGCGAAAAGTCGTTATCGTGTTTGGCTCCAGAGCGGATGTCGATTTTGCCGAACCGCTGAGGCGCACGTTGAAAGAGTTTGGAATAGATTTCGATCAACGTATCGCCTCGGCTCACAAGACACCAGAGAAGGTACTCAAAATATTAGGAGAATACGAAAAAGGTGGAGATAAATTGGTCTACATAACGATTGCTGGCAGGTCAAATGCTCTTTCGGGATTGGTCGATGCGAATACTAAATACCCTGTAGTAGCGTGTCCTCCTTATTCTGAAAAATTTGCGGGCATAGACATTTATTCATCGCTTCGTATGCCTAGTGGTGTCGCTCCACTTGTAATTCTGGAACCTGAAGCTGCAGCCTTGGCGGCCGCGAAGATCCTCGCCCTTGGTGACGAAGAACTCTCGAAGAAAATCGCAGAGTATCGGAGCCACATTAAAGAAAAAGTTGAAACGGACGACCGAACACTTAGGCGCCCAAGGTGATTTGATAGAAGAGGTCTTGACGGAGTCTTGCCTCCCCCTCAAACTGTTCAGTCGTGGGAAGGTAAGGGACATCTACGATTTGGCTGACAAGTTGCTCATCGTGTCCACCGATCGAATCTCGGCTTTCGATGTCGTTTTACCCAACGGCATACCCCACAAAGGGGAAGCTTTGAACAGGCTATCAGCTTACTGGTTCGGTGAGCTCAAGGGAATAATCCCAAACCACCTGATTGATGTCATCGACCAGCGAACGATGCTCGTGAAAAAAGCCAAGCCGATAAAAATCGAGTTCGTCGTCCGGGGCTACCTCTACGGCTCAGCTTTGGAAAACTATCGTTTGAGCGGGACGATCTCCGGAATAAAATTGCCAAAGGGTTTGGATAAAGCTTCCAAATTACCTGAGCCGATCTTTACCCCCACCACCAAAGCGGAAACCGGACATGACATCGAGATGACCAAAAAAGATGTCGTGGAAAAGCTCGGCGAAGATCTCACCGACCAAATCGAAGACACATGTATCAAACTCTACAAGCGAGTTTCAAGAAAAGCGGAATCTAATGGCATCATCGTCGCGGATACAAAATTAGAGTTCGGTTTTCATGGCGGGAAACTTATGCTGATAGATGAAATCTTCACGCCGGATTCTTCCAGATTTTGGCCCATCGACAGTTATGAGGTTGGAAAGGACCAATATAGTTTCGATAAGCAAGGTGTGCGAGATTACCTTATCCGCATAAAGTGGGATAAGCGGCCCCCAGCTCCAAAATTGCCGAAAGAAGTGATTTCTCAAACCTCTAAGAAATACATCGAGTGTTATGAGAGATTAACTGGGCGAAAATTTTAGAACCGGAAAATCAGCTACTTTAGTTTTTAAATATTTCCATTCAACAAAGCACAAATATTTAAAGCCCAGCTAAAGTTGTTGTGATATTATGTCTGACTTCTTAAAAGAGGCATGCGGCGTATTTGGAGCCTACAATATGGATGGCGGGCCGGTGATCTCTCAACTTTATTGGGGTTTGATAGCACAAAATCACCGTGGACATCACTCTCATGGTTTCCTCACATTTGATAACGGATTTTCGTTGCATCGCGGGTTGGGTCTGTTGCCGCCCGTGATGGATCCAGTCACCCAAAAAATATTCAGTAAGTTGCGGGGGTCTGTAGGTGTCGGCCACGTGCGGTATGCCACCTCAGGAAGGGATGACAGGCGCTGGCTCATGAAGGACGTTCAACCGTTCGTCGCAGGCGATGTGAACGTCATGATTGGCCTCGCGTACAATGGCAACATCGTAAATGTGGCCCAGCTTAGAAAAGAGCTTCAATTAGAGTTCGGGAGTCTCTCCGCGTCCTCAGATGTGGAGCTGATAAGCAAAAAGTTGCTGCAGGGCTTAAAGAAGGGTCAAGATTTGAGTTCGTCCGTGGAGATCTGTATGCGGGAGATAGAAGGAGCTTTTTCTGTAGTTGGGTTGAATCAAAATGGAGAATTCTTCGCCTTCAGAGACCCTCTTGGGATAAGACCCCTTTGCTACGGGCGCAGCGAAGATGGCAAGATTTTCGCAGTATCATCCGAAAGCGTGGGGTTGAACATCAATAATCTTCGCTATGAGTCTGAGGTAAAGCCCGGGGAATTGCTGGTGTGGTCAAAGAATGGCTTTAGGCGGGAGCAACTTGTGAAACCTGAGCGGAGAGCATTTTGCAGTTTTGAATTCGCGTATTTCGCTAGGCCAGATTCGATCTTGAACGGAGGGAACAAACCAGTATACAAGATAAGAGAAGCTTTTGGGAAAAATATGGGTGTAGAGGACAAGGATATAACGAAAAAAATCGATGTCGTCATCTCGATACCTGAAACCGGTGACGATGCCGCATATGGGCTACATGAGCAAACAGGCATACCTTGGGAACGGGCCCTGAGGAAGCACCGCTATGTGACAGATCGCGCGTTCATCACCACACAAAAGGAGCGCGAGATGATAATTATGAAGAAGCTGAACGTTGGCGATGAAATAAAATGGAAGAGGGTCGCGGCGACTGAGGACAGCATAGTTAGAGGCGACACCTCGCGCAGGATAATAAAAAAGATGAGGGAAGCCGGGGCCAAAGAGGTACATATGTACATCACCTTCCCACGGATAGTCTCCCCGTGTTTCTACGGTATCGACATGTCAACCTTTAGTGAGCTGGTAGGGGCGAAACACGATGCGGCTGAAATAGCGAAGATTATAGGAGCGGACAGCGTGCACTATCAATCAATCGAAAATTTCATCAAGGCCACAGGTCTGAAAAAGGACGAACTCTGCCTCGGATGCTTAACCTGTCAGTACCCGACCTCACTTGCGCAAAAGCTGGCTGACGAGATGAAGGCCAGATTCGAAAAGGGAGAGAAGGAGTCTGGAAGAATATACGAGAGTTCGTGAATCATCTGACTTGAAATCAAGCTGAAATTTTTTTCATGTGTTTTTTGCTTCTGTTTATGTATTCTGGAAGAGCTATGTCTTCCCTGTGCCTCAAGGGGCCATCAATTTTCCTTATTCCTTCCATAGAGATTTCCCTAGCTTTTTCTAACGTGTCGGCTACTCCCACTACAGCGACAGTTCTCGATCCCAGAGCATAGTTTTCCCCATTCCTTACTCCCATGGAGCCCGGATAGATCCTCAGGTTGTCGCCGTACTTTTCCTTTAATTTTTCAGCTTTGCTCAGGTCTACTTTTTTGGGGCCAGAGTAACTCGCGTATCCACCATATCCCAGAGGAACGGCGTAAGTTACAACTGTGGCCTTATTCTCGAAATCGAGTTTCTTTAGTTTGCCGTCTAAAATTTTGAGACAAACGTCCACGAAATCGTCTTTTAAAATCGGCAAAATGCTCATTACTTCAGGGTCACCCCACCTGCTGTTTATCTCAAGAACCTTCACCCCATCTTTCGTGATGATATATGCCATGTACAAAACTCCTCTGACATCTGGATTTCTTTTATCGCCCTTCAACTTCTCGTGGATCTTTTCCCCTATCTCCAAAGACTCCTCCCAATCGCTTTTCCTCATAAATGGAAGCAAATCCCCCCTGTCCTTGTAGGAGCCCATACCGCCAGTATTTGGACCGAGATCCCAGTCGAATGCCCTCTTGTAGTCTCTCACGGCTGGAGTGGGGACCAGATGTTCCCCATCGGAAACAAACTGTAGAGAAAACTCTTCCCCCTCCAACTTTTTCTCAACTATTACAGCTCCCTTTTCAAAATTCGGTAAGAAATAATCTTTGAACATGCTTTCTCTGGATGTGAAATGGTCCCCCCAGACGCCCACTCCCTTACCCGTTGCTGGTGCGTCGGGTTTTACAGCTACTTCGTTTCCAATCTCGTCCAGCCACCTGTAGACAGCTTTCTTAACCTCACTTTTTGAGCCATAATCGCGCGGATTGAAGACCTTAAATTTAGGATTTGCTGTGGGGATTATTCCCTCTATCAATTTTCTCTGCTCCACCTTGCTGCGCTCGATGAAATATTCGACCGTTGGGCAGATCATTTTTATTTTCGTTTCTTTTTCGATTCTGTTCCTAATTCCGTTCATGCCGGGGGCTTCAGGGCCTAGTACCCCGAAGTCTATCTCATTTTCATGTTTCTTAGCAAATTTGGTGATATCATCCACATTTAGGTCTGGGATTACGACGTGTTTGCCGCCTGTCTCTTCCGCTTTTCTTATGTTGAAAGGGTTGGTCTGTCTGTCTGCTATAAAGAGTTTTACGTTGTGATCACTTCTGGAGAGAGAATCGGCCATGCAAGCGAACCTGCTTCCATAGCTTATCCCTAAAATTCCAACCGCCAACTTGCCACCTCTTTGAATTTTAAAACTTTTTCACCCACCTACCCTTGTCCCTGACATAAATATTTTTGTTGGAGTCAATGGCGAACATTCCCTTCGATAGCATGTTTAGAGCCTCTCCATAAGCCGGACCATCGCATTTCTCCTTCATGAGTTCCTGTTGTTCCTTTGGACTTCTGTTCTCCACCGGTAGTCCCTCTGAGATGAATAGGATGGGACCATGGTCTGCCCTTTCGTCCATTATGTGTATGGTGGACTTTGTTATTTTCTCGCCGGCTTTTATCTGATCCTCGACCACGTGGCTTCCGATGTATTTCCTTTTCCCCTTTTTCATTATCGACAAATCTGCGGGATGCACATTCAGAATCTTGTTTGGAAATCTGTTCAGAAACTTCTTAGTCAAAATGTACATGTAGCCCGAGCATGCAATTATATCCGGTTCCCATTTTTTCTTCTCTATAATTGAGATGATTTTTTCATCGTAGGTTTCTCTGATTTTCATGTCTGTGATCGGTTTGTCCCCGTAAAAATTGCGGATGTCCACCACTTCGACTGATATCCCCAACTTTTCGAGCTTCTTTATGCCAGAAGCATTTTTGTTAGTAGAAATAGCTCCGACAACCTCGTACCCACCGCCACCCGCCATAAAAGGAACGGCGCTGGCACCTCCAGAAAACAGCACGACAATTCTCATTTTTCTATCGCTTCTCGGTTCGTAAATGGGCCTCAAATTTTCGTTCATAAAACTCTCCTCAC
>CAZKGC010000035.1:10866-11923 GCA_964552335.1 Hadarchaeota archaeon (SeqCode) | reverse complement strand
TTACCACTCGCATGTAAACGACAGCATCAACGCTGACACTCACGTTATCCTTGGTGATCACCATCTGTTTTGGCACATCGAGCGTTATCGTGCGTAGGTCGACTTTAACGAGCTTTTCTAGTCCGGGGATGATTAGAAATATCCCTGGCCCCTTGATGCCGACAAATCTGCCCAACCTGAATTTCACCGCTCGCTCGTACTCGCGGAGGATCTTTATCGCAGCCAGTAGGATGAGGACGACTAAAGCGACTATGAAAATCAATACGTATTCCAACAGCCCCAAGTCCATGAAGTTCACTAAACATATTTTCACCTTAATGTTTAAAAACCTACCTTAACCAGAATGTCGCACTCGCCACGAATTCTGAATGGAGCCGCCGGTGGGGATTGAACCCACGACCTCGTCCTTACCAAGGACGCGCTCTACCAACTGAGCTACGGCGGCTCACTTGAACCTATCACCAGAATTCTAAAAGGTTTACCGAGATACCCCTTTATTACCTTACATTATAGAAATGCTGGGGAAAAGATGAAAATCGGAATCATTGGCGGAGGCAACCTTGGATCCTCGTTAGCCCGCGGGCTCCTGAAGTCCGGCGCACTCAAGGCCAAGGAAATCATTGCCAGCGACCCTGACGAGAGAAGACTGAAGAAGCTTGAGAATCTCGGGATCAAGACGACGACCGACAACAGGAAGCTGGTAAAGGACTGCGATGCTGTCTTCATCGCTGTCAAGCACGGCATCATGGAAGCGGTGCTTAAGGAAGTGGAAGATATTTCAAAGGACAAGCTTTTCGTCTCGGTGGCGGCTGGAGTTCCAATAAAATTTATAGAGGCGCACACAAAGGCCCGCGTAATCAGGATCATGCCAAATATCTGCGGTGCGGTGGCGGAGATGGCATCCTGCTTCTCGCTCGGCAAAAGAGCCACCCCCAATGATGGGGAGCTGGGCGAGCGGCTGTTGGGCGAGTGGGGGATCACGCCGCAGCCGTTCAACGAGGGGCGCCTCTTCTGGATGCAGGACGCCTACACGACGACGCCCACCTACCCGTACGCG
>CAZKGC010000035.1:0-10856 GCA_964552335.1 Hadarchaeota archaeon (SeqCode) | reverse complement strand
CCCCCAATGATGGGGAGCTGGTCGAGCGGCTGTTGGGCAGCATGGGGACAACATTCAAAGTAGAAGAAAAGCTGATAGACGCAGTCACGGGAGTGAGCGGGAGCGGCCCGGCATACTTTTATCTATTCATCAAGGCCCTGCAGGAGGTGGGGGTGGAACTCGGCCTCTCCAGCGAGGTCGCGCTGAAGCTCGCCGCGCAAACGGCCAAGGGCGCCGGGGAGATGTTGTTGGCGACGGGCGGGAGCCTAGACGATTTGATAAAACAGGTTTGTACCCCAAAGGGAACTACGATCGAGGCTATCAAGGTACTCGAAAACAGGAAAGTGGCCGAAGCGATAAAGGACGCTGTGAAAGCTGATGTCAAGCGGGCCGAGGAACTATCCGGATAGAACCACTTTGAAACTTTATCCAGAAAAAGCTCAGAACGTTCAGATGTTCCTAAAATTTCAATGCCCGAGATTGTCCCATAAGCTCAGCGAAGCCCCAAAGCCTTTCTTATCTCTTTCACGGTGACTGGTCCTTCCCTCAAAACCTCAAAGGGTTCCACGGTCAAATCCACAACAGTTGAAGGCGCTCCGAGTTTGCACCTTCCGGCGTCAATGGCTAAATCTACGCTTTTTCCGATTTGAACCAATGCTTCCTTAACGGTGGATGGCGCTGGCCTGCCGGAGATGTTTGCTGAAGTCGAGGTGATCGGACCGCCGACGAAATCCAGCAACTTCAATGCGACCGGGTGATCGGGGACCCTAACCCCGACCTTTCCGGTTCCGGCCATGAGGAGTTTTGATATCGTCGGCTTTGCTCTCAGGATCACCGTTAGAGGCCCGGGCAGGAATTTTTTGAATATCACTTTAGCTTTTGGAGTTATCTGTGTGAACTGAAGCGCCATCTCAAGTGAGCTGACCGCTATCGAGATCGGAGCCTCGATTGGCCTGACTTTCGCCGCGAAAACTTTAGCAACAGCTTCGTCTGAGCATGCGCCAGCACCCAGCCCGTAGACTGTTTCCGTTGGATAGATGACTAAGCCACCCGCCCTGATCGCGGCCGCAGCTTCTACTATTACGTCGACTTGAGGGGATCGCCCATCAATGTTGAGAATTTTGACCATCCTACCACATTATGTAGATAGTGTACAGAAACTTATTTTTATGCACACAAAGGGTTTAGAACTAGCAAGGAGCTGAACACCGATGAAAGTCCTCTTTGTGGAGCCACCCAAAGATATGTGGTTTGTTATGGGTGAGTACCTTCCGCCACCCTACGGTATCCTGCAGCTGGCGGCTTACCTCGAAAACAGGAACAAGAATGTCGAAATTGAGGTGCTGGACTGCCAAGCGAAGGGATTGGGCTGGAAAGGACTTGAGAAGCGCATTGAATCTTACAGGCCGGATATCGTGGCTCCAGGCGGGCTCGCCACCTGCAATGCTTACACGGTAGTTCGAACCTTGGAACTGGCTAAAAAAATCAATCCCGATATCCTAACCGTCGCCGGAGGGCAGCACTTCACCGCCCTCGCCCACGAAAGCTTAAAGGCGTACCCGGAAATCGATGTCATCGTCCGTGGTGAAGGCGAAGAAACTTTTGTGGAACTGGTTAGGGCCCGAAAAAAATCCTCGCTTGCCCGGATAAAGGGCATCTCGTTTAGACACGGAGGGAAAGTGGTACACAACCCCGCGCGACCGCTGATAAAAAACTTGGACGACCTGCCTTTTCCCGGATACCACTTCGTCGAGGACCTGGTGCACAAATACCATTTCAAAATGATGGCGAGTTCAAAAGCTGGATACGCTTTAATTGAGGGGTCGAGAGGCTGTCCGCACCACTGTACGTTTTGCTCCCAGTGGGTACATTGGAGAGGAACATGGAGGATCAAGTCGCCGAAGCGAATCGCAGATGAAATGGAGTTCTGTTATCGGAATTATGGGATCAAATTCCTCTGGCTAACCGATGACAACTTCGGCTTGGGGAAACAGACGAACGAATTATGCAATGAGATCGTCAAGAAAGGGATTGTGGACGACATAATGTGGTTCATGCAGGTCAGGTCCGACGATATCATCAGGCACCAGGCTATCCTGCCCAAGATGAGAAAGGCGGGAAACATGTGGATGCTCGTGGGGGTGGAAAGTCAGAACTCGACCACCCTCAAAAGATTCAGGAAGGAAATAACTCCGAAAGATGCGAAAACTGCGATGAAACTTTTGAAAGAGAACGACATATTCAGCCAGGCAACTTTAATCATCGGGGAACGTAAAGACACGGCCGAATCGATAGCGGGCCTCAGGGAGTTCGTAAACGATATAGATCCTGATTTAGCAATTTTCATGATTCTAACGCCGTTTCCTGGAGCCCAGCTTTATGAAACGGCGAAAAGAAATGGGTGGATAGAGGACGACAACTGGGCAAATTACGATATGGCGCACGCAGTCATGCCCACAGAAACTTTGACCAGGAAACAGGTGCAGGAGGAACTCTACAAATGCTACCGCGACTTTTATGGTTCTTTCGGCAGGCGATTCAAGGGCCTTTTCTCCAAGAACAAGCTGAAGAGAAAGACCTACCGGTACCTCGCCAGCCAAGGTCTGTTGAAAGAGTTGAGGGCCCTTTTCAGGTGAGCTGTCATCCATGCAACGCAATTTTATTCCAGTGTTTTTCCTCGGAGTGTCGTTGTTCGGATTAGGCATCGCGATGGTGATGGCACTCTATCCGCCGCAAGCGCCTGAAAACTTCCTCTGGCGGAAACCTCTGGTGGGGTCTATCATGGGGCTGATCGGCATTTTCGGTATGCTCGCGGTTATTTTCCCTCGGGCGTGCTCTCAAAAAATAGGCTGTAATGGGAAACAGGGTGCGCCTCGCCTCAAGACAATCGTTCCTAAAAAGAAGCTGGCTGTACGCGGGCACCATCCCGATTGCGAGAAATTTTCCGCCCATATATTTCAGATAGGTCGCAAGACTCTTTGTGCTGGTTGTGCTGGGTTGTTTTCAGGGGGGTTGATGGCCCTCGTCGGAACAATCGCGTACTTCTTTTGTAATCTGAATTTCGGACAAACTAGCATTCTGATATCTTGGATAGGTGCGGTGGGGGTGATTTTTGGCCTGCTTCTGCTCCCGCTGCTTAACATTCCATGGAGTTCGGTCCGCTTGTTTTTAAACGCATTTTTTGCTTTCGGATCATTTTTGATTTTAGTTGGAGTCGATGAAATAGCTCAGAGCACTTTTGTCGATCTATTTTTGGTTGTTTTAATTGTTTTTTGGTTTTTCACTAGAATAGTACTCTCCCGATGGAATCACGAAAGGATTTGTAGATCATGCGAAGTAAAAGCGTGCGAATTTCGTAAATTGTAAAATGTGACTAATCCCTACGACTTAACCCATAAACTGCGCCCGCGAAAATCAATATTCCAATGACGATAGCGATCAACGGCCATATGATGTTCCACGCGTTCACATTCCATCCGAAAAATTGACCACAGAACCAAACAACTCCAGCTAGGACGATTATTGCGCCGAGCAAAATGCCAAAAATCGCACCTCCTCGTGGGAGCCCAAAACACTCATCCGCATGTCGCTCCCGGCGTTCCCTTGGTCCAAAGCATGTCTCCCTATGATACTCAGCCCTCTTCTCCAAGTTGTATGGAAACAAGCTCTTTCCGCACTTTTTACACACTTTCGCGTCGTTCCGATTCTTGGCGCCGCATTTTGGACAGTAAACCAACTATCATCCCTCCATTTTGCTTCAACTATTTATCCCCATATATAAATTCAATTCGTCGTTTTTCACCTCATTCTAGCACTTTTCCAAAATACAAAATTTATCGCGCATCTCACGGCAATGGCTATCCCGATGAGGACGACCAGCCAGCCCAGAAATATAAACCAATCAATGCTCCCAGCCATCAACATCCACAACGCGGCAGCGGCACCGAACCAAAAGATCAGGCCTGAAAATGTCCCCGCCTTTCTGCCGACGGGATCATTAAGGACAAACCTCGCGCCCAAAATGGCAACCTGGAAAATCCCTAAGACGAAGCAGAATTGAAATGCTGCATTGTAAACCACGGTGGGGTTCGAGGTCGGGGCGAAAAAAGAGACACCCGGATACACTTGTTGAAGCCCAAAACCGCGGAAGAAATCGTAAATCTCACGGGGGAGATTCGGAGTCGTCGCAAAGATCATGCCGACAAGTAACAGAAAAAATCCTGCCGATACGATGGCGAGGAAATCTATTTTTTTCGGGTACCTTCTCAAACTAAACACCGCATCAGATTATAAGCCTGCTATTTGCGGCGGAATGCGTAAAAGGCAGCGAAAACGATCAACAATCCGAAAATGATCACAGCTATCGGCCAGACTTCAATCGATACATTGTAGTAACGTGATAGTACCCAACCGATCCCGAACAAGATTATTATCAATCCAATGGTCATGCCAAACAATGCGCCAAATCGGGGAATTCCAAAGCACTCATCCACGTGTCGCTCCCGGCGCTCCCTTGGACCAAAACACTCATCCTCCCCGCGTTCGATTGCCTTTTTCATACGAAGCGGATACAACCTTTCTCCACATTTTTTGCACACTCTTGCGTCGTCTTTATTTTTAGTGCCACAGTTTGGGCAATAGACCATTCTTTACCTCACTCAACACTATTGATACCACTTTTAAAGATTGCGTCGGCCAAAAATTTAGGATTCCCGCTCCTCTTAACCCCGCCTCTCGGAAGGGTGGCAATCCGACGCCCAGCGACAGAAACCGCGGGCATCGGAGGAAGTTACCTCCGCACCGCTGAAATTTCGAGTTTCCTGTTTATCAGATATCTCGAACATGCTACCACTATTATTAATAAAGCAGAATATTCTTTAGGCAATAGATGGACAGAAATGGGATTTCTACAATCGTGATAGTGGTTACGGTCGTTGCCGTCATCGTTGTCGGAGGTGTTGCAGCCATAATCCTGCTTAAGCCGGGAGCCCCGACGACACCGGGCGGAACTACTACAACAACGACACCAGGCACTACCACGACTACGACACAAGGCGGAACGACTACAACCACAGCACTAGGCACCACCACGACCACGACACCAGGCGGAGAACCAATAGGAATAGCAGGCCTGCCGGTGTACCCCGATGCCCAACCAGCGGAGCAGGAAGTTGTAGATGCCTTGACCACCGCGATGGCTGGAACATTGCCCACAGAGCGGTCGATTCAAGTTTATAAAACCTCAGATGATGTCGACACGGTTGCTGCATGGTATGGGCCACAGATGTCTGCAGCGGGGTGGGAGCAGACGGGGGATATTCCCATCGAGGTTGCAGAGTACCAAATCACTGGGCACTTGCTTGCGTATGCTAGGGAAAATGATAGAGTCGTCATCATGGTGGTAACTAATCCCCAGTATGGTAACGGCATCGCAACCGTGAAATGGCAAGCCCCCGCTGAGCTAGAACTTCCAAGCGGCCCGGAGCTTAAACCAGTTGGGGTAGAGGGGACCCATTTCGAGGTGGAAAATGCGCCTTTCCATTTCTTCGGGGCCTTCGCCTTCCCAGAACTCAGTGATTTTGTGTATGCCCCCCTCAATCTTCCCTGGATTTACGAACCCTGGAGGGGATATGAAGAGACTGTGGACAAGTACCTCGCCAGTCTGGTTGCGAACGACATCCACCTCATAAGATTCTTTTCGTTCGGCCCGTACTACGCAAGGCTGTCTGGTAGAGATAGCCCCGACTGGGAAAAACTCGATTATCTCGTGAGGCGCTGCGAATACGCTGGGATTCGTATCATCTGGGTGTTGTGGGACAAGTGGGACTATGGCGCTACTGGAGCAATTCTAGAGGATTACGATTATACGGCTGACAATAGGGTGCTCCCCTCGATTGTTGAGGCACTAACGCGGTGGAAGGACAGCCCGGCGATATTCGCATGGGAGATCATGAACGAGGGCGATTGTCTGAATTGGACGCCCGAGAAAATGGAGAACTACAAAAAGTGGTTCTGGGACGTGTCGACCCATATGAAATCCATCGATCCCAACCATCTCATCAGTACCGGCTTCTCGGGAGAGAGGGTGAGCGACCTTCAGGTCGTCGGCGCATCCGCGGATCAACAAGAATTCATCGACTTCTACACCAAAGTACACGAAATCTGGGCCATCGACTACATCTCGTTTCACAGCTATGGCGGGAACCCAGATCTCCTCACATCGCCTGAAAGTTATGGTAGTGCGTGGTATGAAAGGGTGGGCTGGTTCCTGGATTGGATCGACAACTATCGCACGACAACGAACAAGCCGGTGATATTAGAGGAGTTCGGCGCTCAGAGGCAGATCGGGGAGCCGCTGAGGACGCAAATCTATAACTACGTCATTGAAAGGTGCATTCAGAAAAAGATTGACATGACCTTTAATGCATGGGGGGCCGACAAGACCCATCAGTCCCTCACGATTTTTAGTGACGACGAAGCGCTTGCGGCGTTGATAAGGACGACCGTGGCAACCTTCAACAGCATGACATGAGATTTGGAGAAAGTCACGGAAATATTAACCCCAATTATCAACTCTTGCAAACTTGTTTACTTGATCGAAGTAGACTACCTCACCAGTTTTCGATGATTCCAAAATGGCCAACGACATTTTCAGCGCTTTTTTTGCATCCTGCAACTTCACAATCGGTTCCCCATGCCCGAGTACCACCGATTTGATGAAGTATTCGTCCTGTGGTTTATGGCCCCATCTCTCGGGTCGAGTTATGTCAAAAGACCATTCTCGCTGTTCTTCTTTCCCCGTGCGGAGGATTACCTTCTCGGGGCCGTCCACTATCACGGCATTCCCCTTTTCACCGACAATTTCCATCTTTAGGGGAGGACCCATTGGTGATGCAACACTACCACTGAATTCATTGACCCATGTGGCATCGTTTTTGAATTTGATCACGTTCGCCACCGTGTAACCTAGGACACCAAATTGTGGTAGGTCTTGCCATTTGATTGTCGCGTACAACGATACGGGTTCCGAGTTCAAAAGCCACCGTGCTAGGTCCATGCAAAACACCGTCATGGTCGGTATCGGCCCACCCCTTTCCTTATCCCAGATCCACGACCCGCGCGGCCATTGTCGTGCAAGACTATCCGCAGGCACGAATTCTCTAAAGTGAACAAATACAGGCCCCCCGATTTCGCCATCGTCGACTAGCTCTTTTGATTTTTTGAAGCAGGGGGCAAATCGATAACAGTGCCCCGGCATTAATTTGACACCTCGTTCTTTTGCTAACTTATCGATGCGGTCTATTCCTTCCAGAGTATCAGATGGAGGACATTCGATGAGGGCAGGTTTTCCGGCCTGGATGATTTCGTTAGCTATGGGTTCGATGAATCTGGACGGGAGGGCACAAATGACTGCATCGACCCTTGGGTCTTCAAGCATTTTTTTAATGTCCGTGTAATACGTTTCGATTTCGAATCCCAATTTCTTGCTGAACTCACTGAACTTATCGTGTTCCTCAGGAAATTTCGACCATGCGGCGACTATTTCGGCTTCCGGCACCCCATTCAAAGCCCTAGAATGTACCCTGGCCATGAAGCCTAAACCTGCGAGACCTATTCCTACTTTCTCCATAAAACATTGTTTTTCGAAATTGAATTTAAGCTTATCGAGTTCGGATTCGTTTTGATGAAATTGTTTATTGTACCCATATGGTGCGGGGGGAGAGATTCGAACTCTCGAAGCCCCTACGAGCACAGGATATCCCAGCATCGCTCTTAAGTCCTGCCCTTTAGACCAGGCTCAGGCACCCCCGCCCGATAAAGTCTTCGCTCGGGGCCAATAAAACTAGCGACCTTTTTTGTGGACCCTGCGGTAGACCGCGCGGTACTTCTTTTTTCTATGTTTTCTCCGCAGTATGCGCTCCTGCTCTTCTCCCGATTCCCATGACATGCGACCACTTGACGCTCGGACGGGACTAGCCTTCCCAGTCCAGAAGCCTTTTTTCTCCCTTGATCTTTTTGATATCGGTTATGTCCTGCGTAACTTCCATCGTCCCAAGATATCTTCCATCCTTGTCCCTTACCGCGAAATATCTTATATGGACTAAGCGGTTACCCCCCTGAATCCAAAATTCAGCCACATCTTTCTTGCCGGCTTTAAAGGATTCCAGAATTTTATTCACCACGTGGACGCTCTTCTGCGGATGGCACTGCTGGACCTTTCTTCCGATGACTGCCTTCGTTCGGACGAAGATTCTTTTCCCAATTTTGTTGAAGTACTTCACAGTGTCCTCTTTATCGACAAAGGTCACGTCAACTGGGAGCGCATTTAGGATGGCATCGACTTCTTCTTTTGAAAGAGTCCCCGTTTCAAGCTGCATTATCCTTTCAGGCGCGGCCTCAGCTTTCGGATTTTTAATCTTCTTGGCTTGTCTCTTTTCGGCCATGGTTTCCCAAAAACAATGGGAGGGTGATCCATAATAAAGAGTTGCACATGAAAATAGGCGGGCTCAGGATTTTGCTGGTGCCCCGGGCGGGATTTGAACCCGCGTCGCAGGCTCGATTGGCCTAGGTGGTTTTCGCCCAACCCTATGAGGCCTGTATGATTGACCGGCCTACACCACCGGGGCACCAAGAATACACGGCTTTCCCAACCGTTAAAATATTTCTTTATTCCAGCTCAGCCAGTTCCTTCTTCATTTCCCTGAGGACGTTCTCGAAGGCGGCCGGGGCTTTCTGAGGGTAATCCCTGATCAAGGAATTTGTCTAACATCTCTATTCCAGTACTCTTGGCACTCATCTAACCGCTCCGTAGATTAACCAATTATCTCGCTGATTTTTTTAGAAATGGTTTCCATCTCCATCAGGATCAAGCCGAGATTTGGAGCCCCACGCCTCACGAGAGTACCTAGGACTGCTTTAGATCCGGCAGGCACAATGATGACCTGGCCATCCTTCGCGCTGAGTACCACCCGGTCCACCGCCCCACGCCCCATCTCAATGAGTGCGGTCTCGGCCGCCGCGGTGACCGAAGAGAAGAGGGCAGATATTATTCTGTCGTCGACTTCGGGAGGAACTCGGGACGCCATCAACAAGCCCTCACGCGATGTTATAACGGAGCCATCAATATTTCCAACGTTCATTACTCCTGCAAGGACTGCGTCCAGCTTTTCTTTTTTAGTCATTCCTTCAACCATGTTCCGCCCCTAACTCTGCTTATTCCACCTACTCCTTTGCAATCTCAGCTTTCTTTTGCGCGGTGATGTCGCGGGTGATTCCAACTATCCCGATGACGTTGCCCTCCTTGTCGATTACAGGTGCCTTGGTGGTCGAAAGGTAGAATTCACTTCCGTTTGGGGCGATGAAACGTTCTTCCTTTTCAATCATGGGTTTCTTGATCTCCATCACGCGCCTGTCGTCCTTGGCCGCCTCTCTGGCCTCATCCTCCGGGTACAGATCAAAATCGGTCTTATCTATAATACTCTCAAAATGGATCGTCTGATAGAACTTACTTGCCAAGAGGTACCGGCCATCCTTGTCCTTCAAGTAAACAAAAGCTGGGATGCTGTCTAAAAGACTCTGAAATAGGTTGCTCTCCTTGATCAACTTCTGCTGTGACTGGCTTAGTTCCTCGATCGCCCCTTTGTGTTTTTGCGCCATCTCACTTATTGTCGCTGCTATTGCCGCTGCAATCTTTGCCACCGCCTCTGCCGCTGCCCTTTTGGCTGCCGCCTTCTTCTCGGCCTCCTCCGCCCGCTTGCGCTCGGTGATGTCGCACAATGAAACCAAGCCGGCTAATCTCCCTTGATATTCAATTCTCGCACCGACGGCTCTTACCCAGACTTCTCTCCCATCTCTGGTTATCGTCCGGAATTCGTTTACCTGACGAAGGTCCTTGGCAAACATGTCTTCGGCAATGATCCGGATAATTCTGTCTCTATCGTCCGAGGGAATAAAGTCAAGTGGGTCTATTCCAATCGCGTCCTCGGCAGAATCGAATCCAAATAGATTGGCGGCGGCTTTATTACCAAACACTACCCTCATTGTTTCGGCATCGATAACAAATACACCATCAAGTGCGCTCTCAAACAAGGCCCTATATCTATGCTCACTCTCCCTCAGCGCCTCCTCCGCCTGCTTGCGCTCGGTGATGTCCGTAATTGACAAAAAATTTATTTCTCGGCCAAAAATTTCCTCTTTTTCTGAAATTTCTTTCTCTATTTTTTCAATTTCTAGAGGATCGGCAAATAACTTTTTTAAATCCTCTCCAATAATCTCAGTTGATTTATAACCAGATAAACGTTCAAAACTTTCGTTCACATCTACAATAATATTGAGCGGATTTATGTGACATACTGGCAACGGCAAAAATCGCTGGAAATCTCTTATATAGATTTCTAGCTCCCGAACTTCTTCTCTTGCTAGATCTCTTTTTTTATTCCCTTTTGAGAGTAAAGACATACTCATGGTAAGGATCACCCTTCAACATGCACTTGGTCTCTTTAGCCTTCCCCCTGCCTTTTCCTACCTCAAATTCGTAGACCTTTTCAAAATATCCCTCAAGATACAAACATAAAATGGGATGAACTTTAATGTCTTTAAGGTGCAGAATGACATCTTTTGTTTTTTCATCCTCCTTTACCACCTCGAGGCTCCCGATTGTATAATGCTTTGTCCAGTATCCCGGAACTTCACCGATAAATTTTTTCCACGTAGCAAAAAACTTCAGCAAAAACTTCATTATAAATGAAGTCATGGGCGCCGTGTATCCCATCTCCCGTATTTCTTTATCCCCCCAGCCAAAGGTATCTTTTATCAAAAGAAGAGAGATCGCTCTCAGACCAATCGGGTAAAAATCTAGGGCTCCTACTGTCCTGTAA
>CAZKGC010000034.1:0-11937 GCA_964552335.1 Hadarchaeota archaeon (SeqCode) | reverse complement strand
CGGTAAACGAGGCCCTTCGGGACTGGACGACCAACGTCAAAACAACCCACTACTTGTTGGGCTCGGTGGTCGGACCTCACCCCTACCCGGTGATAGTGCGAGATTTCCAGCGGGTAATCGGGAAGGAAACCAAGGAACAGATCCTAAAGGCGGAGGGGCGGTTGCCCGACGCCATTCTCGCTTGCGTCGGCGGCGGCAGCAACTCCATCGGAATTTTCTACGATTTCCTTGACGACCCTGTGGAGCTCTTCGGCATCGAAGCTGAGGGGAGAGGGCTCAAAACATGCAAGCACGCTGCTCCACTCTGCGCTGGCTCTGAAGGGGTATTGCACGGGTCGTACAGTTACGTAATGCAGGACAAGTTCGGACAGATATTGCCAACCCACAGCATCTCCGCCGGGCTCGACTATCCGGGAGTTGGCCCTGAGCATGCGTTGATGAAGCTGCGAGGCCGCGTCCACTACGACAGCGTGACGGATGAGGAGGCTATAGAAGCGTTCAAACTTCTTTCTGAGACCGAGGGGATCCTCTCGGCACTCGAGTCAGCGCACGCCATCGCTTATCTCAAAAAGATGCCTCGAAAATTCAGGGGCGGACTCATCGTGATCAACCTCTCGGGACGCGGAGACAAAGATGTCGAGGTGGCCGCGAAAGCGACGGGGGTCGAGATGTGAGCAGGATAGCCGAGAAGTTTGAGGAACTCCGCAGCAGGGGCGAAGGTGCGCTGATCGCCTTTGTAACTGCAGGGGATCCCACCATAAGTGCCACGCCGAAGATAGCCAAAGCTTTGGAAGATGCCGGCGCAGATATGATAGAGTTGGGACTTCCTTTCTCTGACCCAATCGCAGATGGCCCGACCATTCAAGCAGCGGCGGAGAGGGCGCTCAAGTCTGGCATGAATACAGATGTTTACTTTGCGATAATCAAAAAAATCAGGAAGACGGTAAATGTGCCGCTCATTTGCCTCACCTATTTCAACCTCGTCCTCAAGCGTGGAGTCGGTCACTTCATGAAAAACTGCAAGGAGAACGGGATAGACGGCGTGATAATCCCGGACCTGCCAGTCGAGGAGGCGAAAGAAGTGATAGAAAAAGCGGACGATAACGATGTGGATGTGATTTTTCTCGCGGCTCCAACCACAACTGAAAAAAGAATGAAAAAAATTCTTGACGCAACCCGCGGTTTCGTTTATCTGGTCAGCCTGCTGGGAGTCACTGGGGCTAGGAAAGAACTTTCTCAAACAGTTGGAGATATGATAAACCGGACCAAAAAAAGCGCAAAAAAGAATATTCCTCTGGCAGTGGGCTTCGGCATCTCCACACCGGAGCATGTGCGTGAGGTGATCGCGGCCGGAGCAGATGGGGCAATCGTTGGTAGCGCAATCGTGAATGTAATAGCAAAAAATATCGGGAATGAGGAAAAAACGCTCCGTGACATACGCGGCTTCGTGGCGCGACTCAAAGAAGCAACTTGCACTTAAAGCATCCAATTCAGGGCCATGCTGTATCCGGAGTTCCATCGAAAAAGCTAGATTTTTCACCGTGGGATAGCTGGACAACTACTCGCTGTTTCTGAAGTGGGGGAAAATTTCGTCCCAGAAGAAATCAATTCCTTTCTCCTTGTCGGGACTGCGGTTGGAGATAATCACGTGGGAAAAACCCAAGCCCACGAGCCGCTCCACCTCTTTTATTATGCCCTCCGATTCAGCCCCGATGAATATACCAGCCTCCACCTTTTCTCGGGTAAGGCTTTCGCCGAGCTTCTGTATCTCCCGGGGATCCCAGATATCCATATTCCAGATGTTGGGATGAACCCAGGGGGCGGCCTGCATGGCCGATTTGTGGGCCAGCTCGTAATCTTCATCGTAGGATAATGAAATCCAAGTACTCAGGCTGATAGTCTCCGAATCTCGACCAGCTTTTCTG
This sequence comes from Hadarchaeota archaeon (SeqCode), assembly GCA_964552335.1. GTDB lineage: Archaea > Hadarchaeota > Hadarchaeia > Hadarchaeales > Hadarchaeaceae > B75-G9. The sequence goes on along the minus strand of CAZKGC010000034.1, from coordinate 10,012 downwards.
GCACCCTTTCGGATGCTCGGGAGAATCTTGTCTTTCAGGACCTTCGGATCAGAAACAGTGTCAACGCTGTCGGCGAATTCCCCGGCAATTTCAGCTGTCTTCGGACCCTTGGCAGCAACATGGATCGGGATTTTTCCTTTTGGCTTCGTGTAGAGGTTGGCTGTATCCAACTTGAAGTACTTGCCATCGTAGTCCACGAACTCTTCGTCCCACAGCCTCCGTATGATTTCGAGGCACTCGCGGAGATGCTCGCGGCGCTCAAGATGACTGGGCCACTTGTGTCCCAGCGGCCGTACATTCATCGCCTCTCCCGTCCCCAACCCCAAGATAATCCGACCAGGGAACATGTAGTCGAGGGTTGCGAACGCCTGAGCGACTACGGCCGGGTGGTACCTACCCAGAGGGGATGTGACCATTGTCCCCAACTTTATCTTCCCAGTCTGCACTCCCGCCGCGCCAAGCCATGCCCAAGCGAACCCGCAACTGGCGCGCCTGTGGAAGGGGCTCTCATGGTAATAGGGGTGAAAGTGGTCGGAACTCCAAGCGACCTCGAAGCCAGCATCCTCCGCGCGCTTGGTATGCTTGAGCAGCTCGACTGGATCGTTGTCCTCATGCGCCACGTTGAGTCCGAATGATATCATGCTCGACCTCCTGATGGGACATTTGAAACTTGGTCTGCAATGTGTAAAAAGTCTATCAGTTCGGCTGCGGTGTTCCATCAGCGCCGCTTGATATTTAAAACTTGTCCGAAATAGAATTTACCCAAAAATATTTTTCACTTGATTAACTGAGGTTGAGAAACCAAATTTGTCTTTTATAGGGATTCGCCTAATGGCTCACGGGGAAGAACTGTGGGTAGAGTTGTAGATATCCGCAGCGTCGTGATTCAGGGGCTAGCAATTTTGATTATCTGCACATTCATCGAGCTTGGTGCCGGGTTCACGCTCAAGGGGATGGAGGACCGCTTCATGCTCATCCCAGGGCTTGCGATAATGACCCTTCCGCTGCTCGACCTGAGGGGCAACATCAACGGCGCCTTGGCCTCGAGGTTGGGAACGGCTCTCCACACTGGCGTCATCTCACCAAAGCTAAAGCTGACCGCAGAGTTGAAGGCAAATTTATCCGCCTCGCTCATCCTCAGTTTGATCACCTCTGCGACGATAGGCGTGCTCTCGTGGTTGATGGGTGCCATTATGGGGCTAGCGGTGAATATCTTACAGCTGATGGCGGTAGCGGTCATCGCGGGGTTTACCTCGGGCCTCATTTTAGCATTCTTGACTGTTTTGGTCGCGGTTTTTACGTACCTACGCGGCTGGGACCCAGATAACATCACGAGCCCGACGATGTCAACGATCGGCGACCTTCTGACAGTCACCTGTATTTATCTCGCAGTATTGCTGGTGGGGTGAGGGCGTGCCAGTCTACAGCGTCCGCAGAATAATGCTCGAAAGCTACCCGATACTCTTCATCTGCGTGCTCATCGGGCTATTTGCTGGAGGGACACTTGAAAAAAGCTTAACTGGGATTAAAGGAACACTTGTCATAACGATGGTTCCGCTGCTGAACGGGATAGGCGGTAACCTTGGCTGCATCCTGGGCGCTAGGCTGGGGTCGGCGCTTCACCTAGGTACTGTGGAACCGAGGCTGAAAGGACGGGTGCTGAGAAAAAACGTGCATGCATCTGTGCTCACGAGCGTCGGAATATTTTTATTCATCAGCGCGATTTTCTTCGTGATCGCATGTATTTGGAGCATGGGTTTCGTGATGGCAATTAAACACGCACTTGCCTTCATTATTGCTGGAATGCTTTTGACACCCGTAATTGTTGTAAGTACAGTCATGCTAGCATTTCTCTCATTCCAAAGGGGCCTAGACCCGGACAATGTTGTCATCCCTATTGCAACTTCAATCATTGATGTGGCAGCAGCCATAAGCCTTCTTATTGTAGCAATAAGTATTGTAGGATTGTAAGAACATGAAGGAAATTAAATCCGAGCCGAGGAGCGTACGTGAACTTCTGACTGAGATGAAAAATGTCTCAGATCTAATGATAGACCTTGCTTACGCGGCGGTACTATTTAATAATAGTGAACTGGCCGATCGGGTTCACGAGCTCGAAACAAAGATGGACGAACTCATGTACAATATCCGGACGATGGCTGCTGTGGTCACACGGAACGTCCATGAAGCCAAAAAGATAACTGGCATCCTACATGTTGCGAGTGCTGCTGAAGCCATCTCGAACGCCACGGGAGACATAGCTGACCTGATCCGAGGTAGGGCAAAAATTCATCCAGTCGTACGGGACGCATTCAGAATTGCGGACGAAAAAATCGCTTGGGTTAATTTGAGTGAGGGATCCACGCTCTGCAGCAAAAAATTGTGTGACCTAAAATTGGCTTCCACCATCGGTGTTACTGTCTTGGCAATAAAACGTGGTGAGAACTGGATAGTTTCACCCACGCGAGAAACCGAAATCTATTCCAACGACGCCATAATCGTCAAAGGACCACCCGATGGGATTAAAATTTTATGCGAAATGGCAGGTGCGCTTAAAGAAACCTGGGTTCCAGAGCGGGGGCTGCCCGACATAAGAGTAACCCTCGCAGAGATGCGTGACCTGAGCAGTTTGGCTGTGGACATGGCATATTGTTCAATTCTGTTCGGATCTCGTGAGATAGCGGAAGAGGTCAAAGATATGAACGAAGAATTCAAAAAGCTGGACCATAATCTCTGGCTCGCAACTTTAAAAGCGGCACGACGGGAGCGAGATGTGGTTGGGCTCTACAACCTACTTCAGATAGCTAAGTCCATCGAACGAATTTCCGACGCGGCTAACTCAATCATAGATGTTGTGCTCCGGGATCTCGAACTACACCCCGTGTTTGCTCAATCGCTGGCGGAGGCAGACGAGCAGATAGGGAGGGCAGATGTTTCAGAACATTCGGAGTTCGTCGGCAAGTCCTTAAAAGAACTAAATCTCTGGACGAGGATGGGAGCATACGTGCTGATGATCAGGCGCGGCAAACGTTACCTATTCGACCCACCGCGACGTACGAAGGTCCGGGCTGGAGACTCGCTGATCGTCCGGGGCACCAGGCGGGGCGTCGAGACGGCGAAGAAAGCTGCGGGAAGGTCTGTATGAAAATCATATGGTGTAAGGACCTAGAAGATGTGGTGAACATCGCACGGACCCAAGGCTGGCTATTTTTCGTCGAGGCCTATGGCAAACATTACTACTATGTCTACGCTGGTACCGAGGCCGAACTTCTCTGCCTCGCTGTGGAAGCGGGGGAACCTCTGAAGGCCAAATATGTATCAATTGATGATGACGGGAACATTAAGACCTCAGACAAACCCATCATGCCCGCATGCGCGAAGGTCGTGAATGTCGCCAAGGACGAGGGGTTCGAGGAACTTCTGAAACAATCACTTGGCTAAGGCCAGCAGGGCGACGCGCTCGAGTATGAGTTTCTCGAATGGAGCAACCTTAAGTTCCTCCGGGGATATTGAGAATGTCCGCCGTATAATGGAAAGTTTATCCCGCCTCAGCTCGAGCACTTTGTCGTCCCGCTCCACCGCGAACTCGTGAAAGATCTTTGCCATAGCTGTTTTTACTTGAGCCCGCGAAGTCCCGACCACCAAAAATGCTAGCTCCCTCGCTCCCTGCCGTACACCGACCTTCTCAAATGCACGCCCGATCTGCCGCTCAGCGGATGTCCAGCACATCAACTCTATCCCAAGCGAACTCGCGAAATTGTTGTTAGTGGCATGAGCTATCAGAGCCGAGCGAGTAGCGTGCACGAGATGTTCAGTGCCGGCTATCTGCAAAGCGTCAAAGACTTGGCTCGTGGTTCCCATCGCTTGGTCGACCGCTGCCAGCCTTCGAAGAAATTCGTCCGTACTTGTCACCATTCCTCTCCCACCAGCCACACCTACTACTCGCCTGCCGAATGCTCCCCTGAGTTCAATCGTCGTCCCCCGCGCAAAGCTCATAAGTCTCGTCTCGAAACATTCTCATGAGAAACATGAAACCAGCCGCTTATAAGTTGAAGATAGAGGACCTTGTGCGGGGACAGTACATCCGTTCGATTGAAGGAACTGAACCCAGCTATCTCCTAACCCCCTGGGGGCAGCGCGTGACCCGTGCGCGCGTGATGGGAACCGTGGTCGAGAAGTTCGTGCGGGAGGACCAGAGCTATGCGACGTTGCGCCTCGATGATGGTAGCGAAACGATAAGCCTTCGTGCTTGGAGGGAGGGTGTGCCGGAATTCAACCGCTTCAACGTTGGCTCCACGGTCGACATCATCGGCAGGGTGAGGGAATTCGAGGGGGAAGTCTACTTGGTTCCAGAACTTATCATTCAAGTAAACGATCCTAACTGGGAACTCGTCAGGGAGCTTGAGATCATAGAAGCCCGGAGGGAAGCCTTGACGAGAGGAGTGCGGCCCAAGGGAATGCCCACAACCAAGCTCGAACCAGCGCAGTTGAAGATAGAGCTGCCCCAACCCACCCCGATTACTGAGTCTACTTCCGAAGAGGAAGAACCTCCGTTGCCTGAAGTTCCAGACGAAATCAAAAAGCGAGTTGTCCTAGCGCTGGAAAAGTTAGATAAGGGCAACGGCGCCACGCCAGCCGAGGTTTCAGCTGAATTGAACCTACCTCAAACTCAAGTGGAGGATGTCCTCCGCGTGATTTTGCTCGAAGGTGATATATTTGAGCCCTTGGCCGGAAGGTTTAAGTTGATGAGGTAAGTAGATGCCCGGAGGTTACGAACAGTTGCTGGACCGTGCGTTGGATCAAATCCCCAAGACCGTCTTCGAGAGTGCCCGCTTTCAAATTCCTGAAGCCGAAGTGGCAACAGTTGGCAACCGCACCATCATCCGAAACTTTAAGGGGATCGCCACCGCCATTAACCGAGAGCCCGACCATCTGATGAAGTATCTCCTCAGGGAGCTAGGGGCAGCCGGAGAGGCCCAGGGCGCACAAGCGGTTTTCCAAGGTAAATTCTCGCATACCATTGTGGACGAGCGCATCCGCCGCTATGTCGAGGAATTCGTGCTCTGCCGCGAGTGCAAAAAACCAGACACCAAGCTGGAGCGACGTGGACGGGTTTACATGCTCCGGTGCGAGGCTTGTGGGGCCCGCACTTCGGTAAGGGGGATTTGAGCCTGCCTCTCCTGAAAACAATCCATACCCAAGGCGAAATCCTAGTTGTCGTCTGTGATGAAGAACTCTTGGGGAAAAAACTTAAACATGGAGAGTTCAGGCTTGAGGTCAAAGAATCTTTTTACAAAGGGGAAAAAACAAGCGTTGAGGATTGTCTTGCTGCCCTGCGAAGCGCGACGATAGGAAACCTCGTGGGCTCGATCGTGGAACATGCTGTGAAAGCTGGGATAATCGAGCCCGGAAACGTCCTCTATTTCAAAAAAGTACCACACGCGCAGCTAGTCAGGCTTTGATCTCACTCTAATAAACGATGATGCTCCGCACACTCGGGAGCTTCCTGAGCTCCTCGATCACTGCTCCCTTCACGGGCTCCTCGGTGATGAGGGTGAGCTTGGGCTGAGGCACGAAATTAGGGTCATCAGCCACCGCCTGACGAATACTGATGCCGAACTTTGAAACCACACCAGTAACTTCTTTTATGATACCAGGCTTAGCCGCATTTTCAGGCAAAATCTCGATCACACCAAGCCCGAGTTCATGTGCCACACCCTTTAGATAAGCGAGCGGCTCGAGGTTCTTGAATATTCCACCAAGCTTCTCGTCCTTCAGGATTATCTTGGCGGTTGAGTCCACCACCCGCCGGTCCACACCTGCTTCCTTGGCTATCTGGACAGCTGGAATTCGGATGTCGCCGCATGCTATCTCCCCGTTATCACTCACCCGCAGCCCGTACTTGAAAAGAATCCGCACGACTCTCAGCCGAGCCGGATAATCCTCAAATGCCTTCTGGATTCTCGACCACATCCCGGCTGCGCCCAATCTCTCACGCTCCTCCCCCGCCATCTGTGCCATCACCAACCGCATCACACCTTCCGCGAACCCGGAATCTATCTTATGTTCGCGCGCCAACATCCGCGCGCGCTCTACGACTTCTCTTTCTCTAGCTTCGTCCCTGATCTCAAGCTTTAGTTTTCGTTTGAGCGCCACAAGGTCGTCAGCTAGTCTAAGGCGTTGGGCGAGCAGGGAGATAAGCTGCTCGTCGATTCGGTCGATATCCCGTCTAAGCTCCTGCAACTTTCTCTTATTCATGTATGCTCTACCCCCGCACCTTTTACTGTGGGTTTGGTGATTATTAATTTTCCCGGTCGTGCTTGCCATGCTCGCTCGATCGCGTCAGCCGCGGCTGGCTTGGTCACGGCAACGGTCGCTGATCCAGTGCCGGTCAGGCCAGCAGCCAGCGCGCCGTTAGCCAAGGCTTCAAGAGCAGGCATTGGATCTTGGCCAAGTGCACTCGAATAAAGCAGCCCGTTCAGCGTCAACGCCTCTAATATTTTCCCCCGGAGAGTCATGCGATGCACGACCTCAACCGCCTTCCTTATCGGCTTGAGCTGCGCTCGCTTCACCTTCGAAGTATAAAATTTTGTCGGAGGGACGTAAATCAGAACCTTAAGTTTCGGGTCTACTTTGAATCTTTTGAGGATCCGGCGCTTGATATTGTCGGTTATCACGCCGCAGCCGTAAAGCGATGCCGCTGCATCGTCGAGGGCCCCGGTTATGGTAACGCCTGCTTCGAACGCTGCATCTATCCCCAAATCCAGCACGAGTTCTGGCCGAGGTCTCCTGTCAAGCGCTGCGAAGGTCGCGAGGACCGCAGCATTAGCCGCTGCGCTGCTGCTCGATAACCCCACGGCAATCGGAACTTCAGATCTCGTTTCCACGCGCGCGCCGTAGGCCTTCTCCAGATTGAGATGTTCCAATACATTTCGCACGCAGATTTTAATCAGATTCGGGCTCTCGCCACTCTCACCGACCAACCTCCCGATTATTTCTCTGGAGCCTTTCACCAGCCCGACCTTGGCAAAAACTCTAAGCTCAATCCCGAACGCAGCGCCCTTGCCTGTGGCGATGGCGTTGACCACGGTGGCTGAACCACAAGCAGAAGCCGTCCCCGTTAGCCCAGCCATCCTCGCACCCGGTTACTCGAATCTATCAGGATTGATTTTTCCGGACCGGAGCATGTGGTCGACTATAACCAGTGCAAGCATAGCCTCAGCGACGGGTACTATCCTAGGGCAGATGTTCGGGTCAAACCGCCCCTTGAGCTTGATCTCTGTCCTCTCCATTTGGACCAATTCGACCGTCCGTTGCGGCTTGGTAATCGAAGGTGTGGGTTTGACGGTGATTTTGGCTATGATCGGCATGCCTGTGCTTATGCCCCCTAAAATTCCGCCAGCCTTGTTCGTCTTCATTATTATTTTTCCTCCTTGCAGCATTATCGGGTCGTTTGCATCAGACCCGCGCATTCGTGCAAACTCGCAGCCTGTCCCAATCTGAACTGCCTTGACCGAACCGATTGACATCAAAGCATGCGCGATTTCTGCGTCGAGTTTGTCAAATACTGGATCTCCGATGCCTGCGGGTACGCTCAGCGCTCGAACCTCGACCATCCCTCCTGTGCTATCACCATCTGCCGCTGCCTCAAGTACTGCCTCCTTCATTCGCTCAGCAACTTTCTGGTCGGCGCATCGCATCGGATTCTTCTCCACATTTTTCCTGATTTCTTCTGGCGAGAGTTTCCGCTCGACCGCTATCCCCGCCGCTTCGACCGTGTGACCGAGTATCTCAACGCCGTGGGCCGCCAGCAGCTTCTTAGCGATGGCTCCAGCCGCAACCCGCCCGACGGTCTCACGCGCTGCCGCCCTTCCTCCCCCGCGGTGGTCGACATATCCGAACTTGAGCCAGTACGCCAAGTCAGCGTGGCCTGGACGCGGTTTTGTCTTGATCGCCTCGTACGGTGCTGAGTCAACGTCCACGTTGCGTACTAGCATACAAATCGAGGTGCCGAGGGTCTTTCCTTGGAAAACTCCAGATAAAATCTCGACCTTGTCACGTTCCCTGCGGGTGGTCGTTAGGATTGACTGCCCTGGACGTCGGCGGTCTAGCTCACGCTGGATATCTGCCTCACTTAGTGGCATGCCTGCGGGGACTCCGTCGATAACGACGCCTACAGCGACGTTATGTGATTCTCCAAATGTCGTCACGCGAAAAATCTTCCCAAAGGTATTTCCACTCATTACTCTCACCATCACCCATTATTTACGCAATTTCTTAGAGCCATCCATACACCAATGTTTTGGTTGAATATGAATACTTTTGTGTTGCTTTTGAGATTTTTGGTTTCAAAAAACTAGTCGCTGCATAATCGAAATCACGTTATTTTTTTATCGGCAGCGTGAAGAAGAATGTCGAACCTCTCCCCAGTGTACTTTTTGCCCATATTCTCCCACCATGCCCCAGTATGATCTTTTTACATATACTCAACCCCAGACCAGTCCCTGGAACCGAGTGCTCCACCTGGAAGAACTTTGTAAACAGCTTGGGCATGTCCTTCTTGGCTATCCCTATGCCTGTGTCCTTCACCATGACCAAAATATTATCTCTCTCACTTTTGGCTTCAATCGTGACCTTGCCACCCTCCGGAGTGAATTTGATTGCGTTATCTACCAGATTAGTGAGAACCTCCGTCAGCTGCTCCCCGTCGGCCCTGATCACCGGCAATTCGGCTACTTTTTGAGCGAGGGTAACCCGTTTTTGTTTGGCCAACGATTTCATCTTTTTAACGGTATTTTGAATGAAATCAGCTAATTGCAAATTCTTCATCTCAAGTTTCATTTCCCCCAATTCCAGCTTGGATATCCTTAAGAGCTTATCTATCGAACCCCCGAGGCGTTCTACCCCGGTAGAAATTATCGCCAGGGCCTCCTCCTGTTTCCCGGTAATTTTTCCAAGCTTTCCACTCTCCATCAACTGCAGAAAACTGCGTATGGAAGTCAATGGGGTCTTCAACTCGTGTGAGGTCATGCTGAGAAATTCATCTTTCATGCGGTCCAGTGCTTTCAGTCTTGCGGCAGTTCTCTCTAGTGCTATTCTCTCCTTCTCAGCTTTCTTATGCTGGGTGATGTCAGTTGCTATCCCGAGGATAGCTTTTACTCCCTCATAGTCTATCAACCTTGTGGTGTGTATCGCCTCAACCCTCCTTCCCTCTTTGGTGACGAGAGCGAATTCATATGGCTCGACTTCTTCACCCCTTATATGCTTGCCAAAATTGGTTTTTACCGATTCTCTGTATTCTGGTGCAATTAAGTCAAGGAAATCGAAATCTGCTGAATAAAGCTCGTATCTTGTGTATCCCATAACTTCTTCGCATCTTTTATTGGCGTACACGACTCTGCCTCCCTTGTTGATGAAAATCATGTTAGGCGACTGTTCTGCAAGGGCCCTGAATTTCTCCTCAGACTCTTTCAGCGCCTCCTCCGCCCGCTGGCGCTCGGTGATGTCTTTGACGAAAACAGAGAGGCCGTGCTTAGAGGGATAGGCACTAATTTCAAAGAAGAAGCCCTTACCTCCAAGCGGGTATTCGTTTACGAAAGTCTGGGGCTGCTGCGTTCTTAATACCTCCCGGTATACCCTTTCTGCGTTTCTGGTCTCTGGTGTGTCTGGGAAAAGCTCGTAAAGTGATTTCCCAATAGCGTCCTTCGCTGGAATTCTCGTAAGATTCTCAGACGCTTTGTTCCAATAGGTATATTTTAAATCGTTGTCCATCGCAAAGAAGACATCGGTGATACTGTCGGCAAGCTTTCTATAACTCGCTTCGCTTTCCCGCAGCGCCTCCTCCGCCCGCTTGCGATCGGTGATGTCTCTAGAAATGCCGAAGGTGCCGGCGATGTTCCCATCCTCGTCACGCAGAGGCAGCTTAGAGGTCGAAACCCACGTGTCAGGGCGACCGGGCCAAGTTTCCCTTTCCTCTATCCCTATCAGGGGTTTGCCCGTTCGGATGATCCCC
>CAZKGC010000033.1:5644-12024 GCA_964552335.1 Hadarchaeota archaeon (SeqCode) | reverse complement strand
GGGTGAACCATCCCAACGCGATCCCGAGCTAGTGTTAAACGATGTTAAAGATGGTTTGATAACCCTTAAACAAGCTTATGAAATCTACAAGGTACTCATAGAACCGGAAACATTTGAAATAAACTGGAAAGCCACAGAGCGTGCGCGTGCTGAAACAAAAGTCGGTTTGGCGAAGTTTAATACTGGGTAGTGATTTATTTTGTTTACCAAAAGATTTGAAGAAAGGTTTGAAAGATTAAGGAAACTGGCCGACGAACAAGACATTGAAGGCCTTTTCGTGGTTTCTGAGCCTAACATGCGTTATTTTACAGGTTTCTCAGCGCTTGCCATCAAGAGACTGGCGGGTATTGTTATTCCGGTGGACGCTAAGGAACCCGTGCTGATAGTTCCAAAGTTAGAAAGGGAAAAAGCGATGAAGTTTTCGTTTTTTAAAGATATAAGAAGCTACAGTGACGCAGAAAATCCTGCTAAATTGTTAGGCAAAGTCGTGAGCGAGTTAAAGTTAACGAAAGGCACGTTGGGCATCGAAAGTTTCCTCCCATTCAAATTTTACAAGATGTTGAAGGAAGAGGCGCCCTCCTTGGAAGTTAAGGACGCATCAGATGTATTCCAAAAGCTTCGGAGCGTAAAATCAACTGAAGAAATAAATCTCATGAAAAGGGCTGCCAAAATGGTAGTTAAAGGGATCGAAGCTGGAATTGAAATAGTAAAGGCCGGAACCAGCGAACTAAGCGTGGCCTTTGAAATTGAAAGAAGAATAAAAGAATCCGGCGGTGAATCCGTCCCATTTTCAATAGTACTTTCAGGCAAAAACTCCGCACTACCACACGGCAGCACTTCTAAAAGAAAGATCAGGAGGGGCGACGCTGTTGTGATTGACATAGCCGCAACTTTTAAGGGCTATTATGCAGACGTAACTAGAACCATTTTCGTTGGAGAAGCAAGCCAAAAACAAAAGAAAATCTACGAGATAGTTTTGAGGGCGCAAGAAAGCGCCGTAAATTTTGTAAAACCAGAAGTGAAAGCTTGTGAAGTTGATGAAATTGCTAGAAAAATCATTTCTGAAGCGGGCTATGGCGAGTTTTTCACGCATCGAACAGGGCACGGGTTAGGCCTAGAAGTCCACGAGGACCCCTACATTTCTCAAGCAGACGAAACAACACTTGAACCAGGAATGACTTTTACCGTGGAGCCGGGAATATACTTACCTGACAAATTTGGAGTAAGAATCGAAGACGATGTAGCGGTCACAGAGAAAGGAAGAACCGTACTCAGTAAACTATAGAAGCAGCCCCAAACATCGTGCCAGTCATCGATACCACTATGGATATCTAAACCTTTTTGTGTACGACACGGAAGAAAAAAATGTTATTTAAATGAGCACCAAAACATATATAGATTTTATCCTTACTTGACGGATACGGGGTATGACATGAAGGAAGCCAACATCTGGGTACATCTGACGGACAAGATAGGGGTAATCAATCCGAATGTTTACGGACACTTTATCGAGCATCTAGGTGGATGCATTTATGGGGGCATTTGGGTAGGCGGGGGCTCCGAGGTTCCTAACACATCGGGAATTAGGAACGATGTCATTGAATCCCTCAAGAAAATTAATCCGCCGGTCGTCAGGTGGCCGGGAGGGTGTTTTGCCGACGATTATCATTGGGAGGACGGCATTGGACCCCGGAGTCAGCGGCTACGACGGGTCAATTATCACTGGGGGCAAGTGGTGGAAACCAACGAGTTTGGGACACACGAATTCATCAATTTTTGCCGGATGATTGGAGCTGAGCCCTACATTTGTGGCAACGTGGGTACTGGCCACCCCCGGGAGCTTAGGGACTGGATGGAGTATTGCAATTATCCTAGTAATTCAACTCTGACGCAGAAACGAGCGAAGAACGGGTCGCCTAAGCCCTTTGGAGTGAAATACTGGGGAGTCGGCAATGAGAATTGGGGGTGCGGTGGTAATTTCACCCCTGAGGACTATTGCGGTGAGTACCGTCGATTCTCTACATATCTCCGGCGGGGGTTTGGAGGAAACAACCCGTTCTTGATCGCGTGTGGCCCTAACGGCGACGACATACGCTGGACGCAAAAGTTCTTTGCAAAACTTAGTGGGGAATATTGGGGCTACCCGTATTGGGGCTACCCCATAAACGGATATGCAATACATTACTACTGTGATGCCCCTGGTGCCAGCGCGGAATACACCGACAATCAGTTGTACCAAGTTTTGGCGAGTGCTGTAAGGATAGAGGACATAATCAAACATCAGCGGACGGCCATGGATGTGTTTGACCCGAATCGGAATGTAGGTTTAGTTATCGACGAGTGGGGGGCCGTCAATAAGGAAGATTGGAGATACTTGATGGGTTGGGAAGCCGTCCCTCCAGAAGATCGGGAAACTAACCCTCCCTATCTCCAGCAACAAAGCACGCTTCGTGATGCCCTGATGGCCGCCCTTACCTTGGACATCTTTAATCAGCATGCAGATAAGGTGGTCATGAGCAACATTGCCCAAACAGTCAATGTGCTGCAATCGCTGTTCCTTACCGATGGCCCCCGAATGATCAGGACACCCACCTACCATGTTTATGACCTATACAAGGTGCACCAAGGCGCACAAGCGGTCCGCATGGTTGTGGAATGTCCGGAAATCAGTTTTGGCGAGGGGGGAACCCTCTATGGGTTGGCAGGAAGCGCCTCCATATCTAATGATATTCTCAATTTAACAATCGTTAATCCCCATGTTTCCGAGTCAGTGGATGCAACCATAAACCTGCGCGGAGACGCGGAGGCAACAGAAGTGGTTCCTACTATACTTGCTCATCGGGATATACACGCTCGCAATACGTTTGAAAACCCGAACGAGGTTACGCCTGCTATTAAGGACCCGTTTACAGCCAAGGGATGTACAATTCATTATGATTTCCCCCAAGCTTCTGTTACTCGCTTAGGGATTAAGCTAACAAAGACAATCACATAATGTTGCGAACTGATAATCGGGTCATTTCGGGGGGCAACCGAGTTCCATAATTTCGGAGCCTCCCTTCCAGCGAACCTCTAACTTTAGGGGTATATTCGATGAAGCTTCTATCTCTGGCTTCTCCTCAATGGAGGATCTGGCCCCGCAGTGCAAATCGAGTTCTCCATCAGGGCCGAATGGGTAATGTGAGACGCCGTGTTTCTCGAGAAGTCGAACATCCCAAACTAACGACTGGTTTTGCATGGCGGGTCTGAGGCCGAATGCATATTCGAGCAGGACCGCGACTGGTCCCAATCCTGACCAGCCCACGTAATCCCTTTTGGAGGGGCTTCCGGGGGAAGTTGACTCAGGGGCATAGTTTTCCCAAACATGTCCGGTCCTCTCGAAGACTTGGGCGACGTTAGATATGTGATTTATAGCTATCTCGTGGGCAAGCTCGTCTTTCCCGACTTCAGTCAACCCACGTAGAACCATATAGTTCGTCGGTGGCCACACACCTCCGCGCCAGTAGCTACCGTTTCCTTTGTAATCAGGATGATCTGCCGATAGCGTGGGTACTCGGTGAGGCCGATTAAACTCAGATGGGTCTTCAAGGTGGGAGACAAAATCGTCCAGTTTCCCCTCTGGGACCACGCCAGCTATCAAAGCCCAGTACGCACCGATGCTTTTGACCGTGGAGAGACTCCCGTCCCGCCTTTCGTCGTAGTAATATGACGAGTCACCGCTCCACAGACGGCCGTTGATTACCCGCTCGAGGCGCTCTTTCTCCTCCTTCATATCCCCCAGTTCCGACTCCCGACCGAGTACGCTACCCATCTTTAGCAAGAGTTTCGCAGAGAAGAACTGTTGAATGCAAGTATCGACCCAGACCATATGGTCGTGATACCAAGCCTCCCCCATAGGGCCATACTTTTCTTCTATGGTTTTCGAGCGCCCGTCGCAAAGCCTAGGCTGATTATCCATCCCAGAACCCCATCCTGTGGTCCAATAGGTGCCATCGGGCCAAGTTTGGTATAGGCGGAACCACCGATGATAAGAAACTAGCACGGGAAAGACCTTAGCCAAGCGTTCCTCGTTCCTCGTGAGGCTGAAATACTCCCATTCCGCCCAAGGCAGAACGTTCGGCCCCGTCCCCGAGGGGTTAAATCGGCCAAAGGCGTCCTTTCCATCGGATTCTTTCAGTTCTCGACAGATCCAGCCGTCCCGATGCTGTCTGGCGTAAAAATTGTCCAAGGTGCACTGAAAATCGAACACTCGCCTTGCATACTTAGCGTAGAGTAGGGTAAAGACCGAATCCCACATGAACAGGCGATGCATAAAATGGGAGTCAATGTAGGGGGCCACAAATCCGTTTGCAGGAGTGGGTTCCCAAATGTTACTAAAAGCGAGCTCCCAAACCCTCCAGTAGCAGTCTATGGCTTCCTCATGACCTTCCCAGTAAGGTTTCGGGAGGTTTCCCTTCACAGACTTGAAGAGGGGGATCTTGGTCGCTTCAGCACACGCACCCATCAATCGGTAAACGTTCTCCTCGGTCAAGCGGTTTTTGATATTCGTTTCGTACATATCCGGTTCATCTTTAGTCAAGAAATTCACCTTCTTTTCAATATCCATGAAATTCCCTCTCCCTTTATAACGAGGATTGAATCCAAACTCTCATTTCACCGGGTCACGGTTATCCCATGCATAGTAAGAAATCACTTCCGTTTCGATAACTTTTAATCTTTCTTGCAACTTTCTATATAAAAATTTTTACGTGGGTTTATTTTCATGACAAACCAGAGCCCCATCTCACCTTACCCCAGACTAGATAAAATCATGCTTTAAGACTAGCGCACAACTCTAGGAGAGAAACTAATAAATGAGTATACAGAGGGAGAAGAGGGTATTATCATCAAGAAGAGATATCAAAAAATTCAAAGGTTAATCAATGCGAAGAAGCGTGAAAACGACATATTTATCGATTGCCTGACTGATAAGGGAAATCCCGTGGAGATCGTCCTGTCATTCTGTGCTCTCGACGTAATCCGCTTCCGAATGAATACCGCACCTCGCACAAAGAGCGGGGATAAAGTCCCGAATCTCATCAAAAAGCCCGTCCTTGGAGAGGCATCCCCGCAACTCAAGGAGAAGGACGAATACGTGGAGATTGAAACTGAGGGGCTCAAGGTTCGAGTTCGGAAGGATCCGTGGCAGGTCAAGATTTTCAATTCCGACTGGAAACTCATAACCGAAGAGAATGTCGATGACAGAGATGTGGCAGGAAACTACAGGAACCCCCCTCTGGGATTCTCTCAGATGAATAAGGGGAACACAGGATGGGTCACGGATAGGGTCTTCGAAACATTGAGGCTGGGGCCAGAGGAGCATATATACGGCTTCGGAGAAAAGTTCACGGACTTTGACAAAAGAGGTCAGGATATCAGAAATTGGACGGTCGAACCCTTAGGGTGCGAGACGGAGGGTTCCTACAAGAACATCCCTTTCTTTACTAGTTCCAAAGGCTACGGGGTATTCGTCAATTCCACCTGTAGGATGATACATAGGGTGGGTTCCAAGACTACTGTATCGTATTCGCTGGAACTTGAGGACAAATCCCTTGACTTGTTCTTCATTTATGGTCCCTCCTTGAAACGCGTCTTGAACTTATACACGGAGCTGACCGGGAAACCATCCGTGCCTCCAAAGTGGTCCTTCGGTCTGTGGATGTCGAGAGCTTGGGATCCGGAGAAGAACTCATGGGGTTATTCGTCCAGAAATGAGCTGATGGAAGTCTGTAAAAGATTAAGGAACCTAAAAATCCCATGCGATGTCATCCACATTGACCCAGGATGGATGAGAAAAGGACACCAATGCGATCTTGAGTGGGATGAAGAAAAATTCCCCCGTCCAAAAGAGATGATCGATGAACTCCATGACGTGGGCTTCAGACTCAGTCTCTGGGAGCAACCTCATGTTTCGGTAGGAACAGAAGCGTTTGAAGAAGGGGCGGGGAACGGCTATTTCATACAGAATGAAAACGGATCGACATACATCATAGGTGAAATATGCCTCACAGAAACTACTGGGGGCTTGGAGGGAGCGGGATCTATTGTTGATTTTACCAATCCGGAGGCCGTCGAATGGTGGAAGGAAAAGCACAGGAAGCTCTTAGATATGGGTGTAGATGTGTTCAAGACGGACTTCGGTGAATTTGTTCCGGAAGACGCACATTTCAAGAACGGCCTGACGGGCAAGTACATGCATAACTATTATCCCGTGCTGTACAACAAGGCGGTCTTCGAAATTACAAAAGAAGTGAAGGGAGAAGGAATCGTGTGGGGCAGATCAGCTTACGCTGGAAGCCAGCAATATCCCGTGAACTGGGGTGGCGATGTGGAGTGTTCGT
>CAZKGC010000033.1:0-5544 GCA_964552335.1 Hadarchaeota archaeon (SeqCode) | reverse complement strand
TACGCTGGAAGCCAGCAATATCCCGTGAACTGGGGTGGCGATGTGGAGTGTTCGTTTGAGGGGATGGCGAGCACCCTCAGAGGTGGACTCAGCTACGGGATGAGTGGTTGCCCGTTCTGGAGCCATGATATCGGGGGCTTCGCTTCGGAATCAGACCCTGAACTTTACGTGCGATGGGCTCAGTTCGGACTCCTTTCGAGCCATTCCCGATGCCACGGTTTCAAGGCCAGAGAGCCTTGGGTATACGGAGAGAAAGCGACCGATATTTTCAGGAAATACGCGAACCTGAGATATAGGCTGATCCCATACCTCTATTCGTATGCCAACCGTGCCGCTGAAACGGGTCTTCCCCTCATTCGCCCTATGGTTCTCGAATTCCAAGACGATCCGAACACACATACAATGGATATGCAGTATATGCTCGGGGAAGAGTTCTTAGTGGCCCCAGTATTCAACCGGGAAGGTAAAAAGACAGTCTATCTCCCCGAGGGAACTTGGTACGATTACTGGACCGACGAGAAGCATGAAGGTCCCAAGAACCTGAACCTCGACTTGGCTCTCGATGAGCTTCCAATTTTCGTGAGATCGGATTCAATCATCCCGTTCGGACCAGAAATGCAGTATGTCGGAGAAAAAGATTTTGATCCGATCACACTTCACGTCTACCCCGGCAAGAAAGGAGAAAGCAAATTCGCCCTCTGGTGCAACACGAAAGAGAAGACCGAGTTTGAATGTTCCGTGCTGGAGAATAAGATCGAGATTCGGTGGTTTGGAGAACCCCCGAGTAAAGAAATAAGGGTGGAAGTGCACGACATTTCAAGCCCACCAAAGTCCCTGGTGGCGAACTCTAAGGAGCTGAATTGGGTTAAAGATAGATCGAAGCTTGAATCTGGAACTTGGGTCTACGAAGAAGCTGAGAAGAAAATCTATGCAAAACTCTGAATAGTTTTCTTAGGTTTCAATGAGTTTGTTGTTTAAATCAATAATCCTGAGGAAAGCGATATGTCCTCTCTTAACGCGCTTCCAGTAAAGGGAATATATACGCTAATTATGTTCTTACCGAAAGAAACTTGTTTACGTGTAGGAAGATTTGGCCTTCGTAGATCCCCGAGGGGATACTATGCCTATACTGGATCCGCTCTGGGCATGGGGGCTCATCCTTGACCAAATCAAAGAAAGGCAACAAAACAGAAAAATCCCACGTTATTCAGGTATAATTTCTTAAGCATCTCCCGAAGGTTACCATCACAAGATTTTAAGGTTTCATCCCTCTAAGAGTTACCAAAACCTAGGAGGGTTTTATATGCATACCAAGGTAAAAGAACTTATTTCTCAAATGACGCTGGAGGAAAAGGTGGCCCAACTGAATGCTGTCCCCATACAGGATCTTTTGGATGAAATGGGGAATTTATCCTATGAGAAAGCTTCGCAATTGCTTTCCAAATGCATAGGCCAGATAACTCGCATAGCGGGCGGCTTGGGCGATCCCGCCAAAAACGATACATCCCCCAGACATGCCGCTGAGCTGGCTAACGCTATTCAAAAGTATCTTAAAGAGAACACGCGCTTGGGCATACCAGCCATAGTCCACGAAGAAAGCTTGAGCGGGTTTATGGCTGACGGTGCTACCACGTTTCCGCAGGCCATAGGTTTGGCAAGTACTTGGAATCCTGACGCAGCGCAAGCCATGACCGAGGTTATAAGACAGCAGATGAGGGCTGTCGGTGCCCATCAGAGCCTTTCGCCGGTGTTGGATGTGGCCAAGGATCCTAGATGGGGGCGGGTAGAGGAGACCTTCGGTGAGGACCCATACCTGGTAGCATGCATGGCGACAACTTATGTAAAGGGGCTTCAAGGCAATGATTTGAAGCAAGGGGTATTCGCTACGCTCAAACATTTTGCAGGACACAGCTTTTCTGAGGGCGGCCGCAATTGCGCACCTGTGCATCTGGGACCTAGGGAATTGTGGGATATATTTTTGTTCCCTTTTGAAGCGGGGGTAAAAGAAGCGGGTGCCAAATCGGTTATGAATGCCTACCATGATATAGACGGCGTACCCTGCGCGGCATCACATGAACTCTTAACCAATATATTAAGGGAGCAGTGGGGTTTTGATGGCATAGTGGTATCCGATTACTATGCTATAGATAAGCTGCGCGATGTGCATTGCACGGCCAAGGATAAAAAAGAGGCTGCCGTGCAAGCCTTAGAAGCTGGCATAGATGTGGAGCTACCCAAGATGGACTATTATGGGCAGCCGCTGATGGAAGCGCTGTGCGAAGGTGCCATATCCGAAGCGACGCTGGACGAGGCTGTGGCTCGCGTGCTGGCTGCCAAATCCGAGCTGGGACTTTTCGATGATGTCTATGTAGATACAACCAAGGTGGCCGGCGTTTTCGATAACCAGCAGCAGCGGATGCTGTCAAGGGAGATAGCTAGGCAATCCATGGTGCTTCTAAAGAACGAAGGAGGTCTTCTGCCGCTCAGCAAGCAGCTTAAGTCCATAGCGGTGATAGGCCCCAACGCCGATAATCCCCGCAATATGCTGGGTGATTATGCGTATATGGCCCATCACTCATATGATACCAGTTCTGTACATATAGTCACCGTCCTCGAGGGTATAAAGGCCAAGGTGTCCGGCGCGTGCCAAGTTCGTTACGCCAAAGGCTGTGATATCGTGGATCCGTCCACCGATGGTTTCGATGAGGCCATAGCCGCTGCCCAAAATGCCGAGGTAGCCGTGGTGGTAGTGGGCGATAATTCCGGCATATTTGGCAAGGGGACCTCGGGCGAACAAGATGACCGCGCCGATATAACGCTGCCCGGCGTGCAGGCCGAGCTGATAAAAGCGGCAAAAGCGACGGGTACTCCTGTGGTGGTAGTGCTGGTGAACGGCAGGGCTTTTGCTATTAAAGAGATAGCCGATATAGTACCCGCGTTGGTGGAAGCATGGTATCCCGGCGAAGAAGGCGGCAACGCCATAGCCGATGTGTTGTTTGGCGATTACAACCCCGGCGGAAAGCTCCCCATTTCCCTGCCGTGTGAGGTCGGCCAGATACCCATAAACTATAATCTTAAACCTGCTTCGTATATCGATTATTTGTTTACGCCGACCAAACCTGCATTTGCCTTCGGCCATGGCTTAAGCTATACGCGGTTTGAATACAGCCATCTGGATATATCGCCGTCGGCTATTCCTTCGGCCGGACAGACATGCATAAGCTTTGAAGTGGCAAATATAGGCGACAGGGCAGGGGATGAGGTAGTGCAGCTCTATATACGCGACGAGGTGGCCAGCGTAGTTAGACCTGTGAAAGAATTGAAGGGTTTTAAACGTATAACCTTGCAGCCTAGTGAAAGAAAAACCATCGCCTTTACTGTGTACGCCGATCAATTGGCCTTCCACGACGGGGATATGAAGCTGATAGTGGAGCCTGGCACATTTGAGGTTATGGTGGGCGGCTCCTCTGAAGATATACGGCTTAGGGGCTTTTTGGAGGTAAAAGGCCGCAAAAGAGAGATAACAGGAGGACGCCGGTTCTTCGCCTCTATATCGTTGTAATGGTTTGCACTGCAAATGTTGCTGAAAAAAATGGTTGGCATGTCCTTGCCTACCACAGCAATATAAATAGGTCTCGTTAATTTAATTAACAAGCAAGAGGAATGAATCAGAAGGTAATAGGCAGGGAGTCAATTGAAAAGTAAAAAACGAGAGACCATCAGCGTCATTATAGGGATACTAGTCTTACTCCTATTCCTGCCTTTTTCACCCTCTACTGCATCTTCTCAGCTGGGTTTCTCCCTTTTTATCCTAGCACTCGGGGCGATCATCATCGAGTTGTGGATACTTGTCCCCGCCCTAGCGCCGATCTGGAAAGGTAAAAAACACCTATTTAAATTCGTTGTAGGCATCCTGCTATGTGTCTCCGGAGCAGCTCTCGCTATACACGAGTCCATTAATTATCGGGATATATCGTTCTTACCTATAAGCGCGGGAATAACTGTTCTTCTCATCTCGGCATTCAGAGAAATTGTTCGTCTTCGCTCTCAAAGAAGTGATTAGTTCAAATGAAAAAATACTGATGATTTTGCTTGCGTTTGCTAACGCTTATAGAACTCATTGAAAAAAGTAAGATGGTGCCGGGGTGGCGCAGCTAGGTAGTAGGCTACAGCCAATCCTGGGCCTGCCGAACGCGTCTGGCTGTTAAACCTGGCATGGATGAAGAACGAACCTCAACTCAAAGGGACGACATGCTTGCGTACAGCGACCAGACGGTCGGAGGTTCGAGAACCGGCAGATAGCTGGTCGAAAATCCTCCCCCCGGCGCCACTTCTTGGATAGAAAAATTCAAGACATGAGCTTATGAGTGGTCATGGTGCTGAGTTGAAGGTGCTGCTGTTATCTAGAGAGGAGGTCGAGGGACTCATCTCGATGCGAGAAGCAATTGAAGCCGTAGAAAAGGCCTTTCGCGCAAAGGGCCTCGGCAAGGTCCAGATGCCACCAAAATCCTACGTCTACTTCAAGAACTACGATGGCGACTTCAGGGTGATGCCTGCTTATTTGGAGGAGATGGGTGCAGCGGGAGTGAAAATCGTCAACGCCCATCCGCGGAACCCGAAGGAGCACGGGCTTCCGACGGTGATGGCAATAATCGTGCTCTTAGACCCGAAGACCGGTGTTCCACTTGCGATCATGGATGGAACATGGATAACTAACCTGAGAACTGGCGCAGGGGGTGCCGTCGCGGCGAAGTACTTGGCGCGGAAGGATTCCAAGACGGTCGCAATGATCGGGGCAGGGGTTCAGGCTAAGACCCAGCTGCTCGCCCTGAACGAGGTGCTCAAAATTGAAGAGATCAGAATCAACGATATATCGTGGGGGAAGGCGGAACAGTATGCCAAGGAGATGGGTAAGAAACTTGGCCTCGATGCAAAGGTGATCAAGGAAACGAGGAAAGCGGTTGAAGGTGCGGACGTCGTCGTGACCACCACACCTTCCCGAGAGCCCATCCTGATGAATGATTATGTTTCCGAGGGAATGCACATCGGCGCTATCGGTGCCGACGCCCCCGGCAAACAAGAGCTTGACCCCTCGATTTTGTTGCGAGCGAAGGTTGTTGTCGACGATATGGAGCAGGCGATTCACGGTGGAGAGGTGAACGTCCCATTTTCTAAGGGGATAATCACCCGTGAGGACATCTACGGCGACCTCGGAGAAATAGTCACCAAGAAGAAGCCCGGCCGCACATCCAGCGACGAGATAACAGTTTTCGACTCGACCGGCCTTGCTGTTCAGGATATAGCAACTGACTGGGTGGTCTACAGAAAGGCGAAAAGGATGGGGAAGGGCAGAGAAGTGGAGCTGCTCTAACTATCGCCTGAGTCCGGGTTCTCTGCTTATGACTGGGGCGATCTCCTTCTTCACGGTTTCCAAAAAAGTGTCGAAGACGCTGGCCGGAATCGTCGCACCTGCCGCACCCTCGTGACCACCTCCCGAACCACCGAGCCGAGAAGTTATGTGGCGGAGCATCTCGTTGAGGTCTA
>CAZKGC010000032.1:8451-12038 GCA_964552335.1 Hadarchaeota archaeon (SeqCode) | reverse complement strand
CCAGGATTGGCTGTAGCCTACTACCTAGCTGCGCCACCCCGGCACCATTTTACTTTTTTAATGAACTCTATAAGCGTTACCCATTTCAAATTGTGACCGTACTAAATGCTTTTGAGCCGCCCGAACATGAATTTCAAGGTTGCGCTGAGGTTGGCCTTGTTATCGAAATTTCCAATTATCCTTTGAAGTTTTGTTTTTGAGTCCCGCGATAGGTGCTTGATATATTTTATCAGAAGCGGCATAGCGCGGACGATGTTGTCAACTATTGTCACGTCCGCCGCCCGCGCCGTTCTCGACATCGGGTTCAGGTCAATTGCGATCACACATTTACCGAGACGCTTCAGAGCTTCGGTCCGGTCGCCGTCCTCAAGCGGGACCACCACCACATCAGCAGCAGCTATCCCCCGCCTGTCAACCTTCTTTCGGTCGCTATGAATCTCCTTTATCCTTGTTGAGAATTTTAGGTCAGTTCCCAACACTTCCTTCGCTCCATGTTTTTTCAGCCATCGCGCTATCGCGACTTCACGACTTGTAGATCCGTGGAAGATGTTGACCTCGATTTTGGCGTTCACGGCTTTCGCTAGCTGAACAATCTCCGTCGGCACTAGCGCAGCGGTATTTCCGTTCACCGAGATTACTGGGCGCTTTGCTAGCAAGAGCATCGCGCCTGCGGCTTCAATCGCACGCTCGGCCTGCTTAGTCGTCCGCTCACCAAGGATGTAGTCGAATGCCTCTCCTCTACCGTGTGCTGCGAGCCCTTCCAGTACCACCAAGCCAGATTTGAAACCCTCCACGAGGCAGGTCCTGATACGCAGCGATTCGGCGCGAGGGTGGTGAGGCGAGATTTTTTCCATTCAAGCCACCAACAACTCACTCTATCGTTTGAGCATGACCAAAAAGCTTTTTGAACGGGCAAGATACCTCTAAATCGGTGAATATGCGCATACATCCCCTTGCCCTCGTACCATTTCTTCTAGCATCGATAGGATTGATAATAGCAATGTTCACCGTCGGGCGGGATATTTATCTGGTAATCGGTCTTGCCGTTGCAACTGTTTTTGTGGCAATCGCGACCCTGTTTCAGTACAGCAGGTCGTCCCACGAAGCCAAACAGGTCCCTCTTGAGAATTTCTCCATCTGGGCTGATGTTGGGGAGCCTGCATCTGAGCTGCGACGATTAAATTTTGATGATATAGGAGCGGCCGCGCGCATAGCAGCCGCAGATCTTGGTTCCCTATCGGCAAACGCGGAACTGCTGGGCGCCCGCATCTCCATGCTTTTGGGCAAGGAAGATTTTGAAGATCTCCGACAAGAAAAACTGCACCAAGGCTTCAAGAACTTGGCTTCTAGCGTTAACGCGATTGTTGAAAAGTTAAGAGCGACAAATAGGTTCCCAGTTGAAACTGTAACTTCGCTCGAACAGTGCGCTTCTCAATCGGATCGAATGGCCAACAAACTTTTCGAATTTGAGCGCGGAAAATCTGAAGTTGTCCGCATATATATAGAGCCGCTTCGCCGAGCGGCCGAAAAACTCTCCCGCGACTTCAGACTTGCATCGGCGAATTTGGCGAGTTTCACGCTAGGTATGCCAGCAAAAGAAACAAGTACTTGAGAGGCAGCGCCGATGGCAAAGCCTCATGTAAATCTAGTCTTCATCGGCCATGTCGATCACGGAAAATCAACGCTTATCGGCAGGCTTCTCGTTGAGCTCGGCATAGTTTCGGAGAAGGATCTCAGAGACGAAGCGGGTAGCTTTAAGTTCGCTTGGGTGATGGACCGAGAGAAAGAAGAGAGAGAGCGAGGACTAACTATAGATATAGCATATCAAAAGATCGAGACATCGAAAAATATTATCACAATCATCGACGCTCCGGGGCACCGTGACTTCGTCAGAAATATGATCACAGGGGCGAGCCAGGCGGATGCCGCGGTGCTCGTGGTGGCGGCCGACGACGGTATCATGCCCCAGACGCGGGAGCACGCGGCCCTTGCCTTCACCCTCGGTGTCGGGCAGCTTGTCGTGGCGATAAACAAGATGGACCTCGTTGGCTTCAGCGAGACAGTTTACGAGGGATTAAAAAATAATGTGATTTCGTTGCTCAGCGGGTTGGGATACCGGAACGCGAGCGGCTTCAATTATGTGCCGGTTTCGGCATTTCACGGCGAGGGGGTCACAAAGCCGAGCCTCAAGATGCCTTGGTACAAGGGGCCGACTGTGTTGAATGCGATCGAGAGTTTCACCGAACCTGAAAAGCCTATAGACAAGCCCCTCCGGATCCCCGTGCAAGATGTTTATTCCATAACTGGAGTGGGGACTGTGCCCATAGGACGTGTGGAGACAGGAACGTTGAAAGTTGGTGATAGCATTGTTTTTGAGCCTGCGGGGAAGAGCGGCGAGGTTCGCTCAATCGAGATGCACCACGAGTCAATTCAGCTGGCCGAGCCAGGGAGCAACATAGGTTTCAATGTCAGAGGGATAAACAAATCAGATGTGAAACGAGGGGATGTCGCGGGGCACTTGGACAAACCACCTACCGTCACAAACGAGTTCACAGCAAAGATTATCGTCCTCACGACCCCGACCGACCTCAAGCCAGGGTTTATGCCGCTCTTTCACTGCCACGCTGCGAGTGTGCCAGGGAAGCTGGCGGAAATCCTCCAGAAGATAGATCCACGCACGGGAACGGTTGTCGAGGAAAAGCCAAGTGTGTTACGAAAGGGCGATGCAGGAGTAGTTCGTGTGGCGTTGAGTAAACCCATGGTGATTGAGCGCGCGAGCGAAATTCCGGAGCTGAGCCGTTTTGCGATCCGCCATGGTGGGCAGACCATCGCTGCAGGGATATGCGTGGATTTAGTCAAGTTGAAGTAACTAAAGCTCCGGTATTTCTGGTACTACCAACTTGTGGGCCGTTCTACGCTCTCGTTCGATGAAATGCTCCACCTTCTCGATATCTATGCCCGCCGCATTTGCGATGACGTTTGGCTTTAGTTTTAGATCTAGCCCAGCGTAGACCATGTCAAGTTTTTCGTAAGATATGCCGAGTTCGCCCTCATCGGTCTGTCCACGCCAAAGCCCAGCTGTGGGGACCTTCTCGATTATGTGTCTAGGTAGCCCCAGGTGGGCAGCGAGTTTTTTCACCTGTGTTTTGTAGAGAGAGCCGAGCGGGAGCAAATCCACGGCACCGTCCCCGTATTTGGTAAAGTAACCCGTGCGAATTTCACTTCGGTTGCCACTCCCAACTACGAGCAGTTTGAACAAGTTTGCGTAGTAGTAGAGAATCGTCATTCGCACACGTGGCTTGATGTTCGCGTTTGAAATCTGGGCATCCATCTTGTAATCGGTTAGGTTCTGACGTATTCCGAGCAGCGCGGGTGTGATGTCGATGACCCTAAATCTAATATCAAACTTGTTCGCGAGATCGCGGGCGTCAGCAACATCGTGTGGGTCAGTCACCCCCGCTTCTGGCATGGAGATTCCCATGACCCTGCCTGCCCCCAAAGCTTTTGCGCAGAGAGATGCTGTCACTGAGGAGTCAAGCCCACCGCTGAGCCCGACCACCACCCCGGTGACCCCCGCATTTTTCACC
>CAZKGC010000032.1:0-8441 GCA_964552335.1 Hadarchaeota archaeon (SeqCode) | reverse complement strand
TTTCACATTTTCTTTGACGAACGATACAAGTTTTCGCTCCACTGTGGGTGGGTTTATCTTCAAGGCATTCGCGATACGCTTTGATGTGTCCTGTTTTTTCATGTCTTTCACCTAGAACCGTTTGGGATAGGAGCCGAGAACCTTTAGCATGGCTGTTTTCTTCGCGACCTCGCTTAAGGCTTCCTTCACTTTCTTGTCCTCGCGATGCCCCTCGAAGTCGATGAAGAAGAGATAGTCCCCCAATGCCTTCTTTGAGGGGCGAGATTCTATCTTCGTGAGGTTTATCTTTC
The DNA here is from genome assembly GCA_964552335.1 of Hadarchaeota archaeon (SeqCode). Lineage (GTDB taxonomy): Archaea > Hadarchaeota > Hadarchaeia > Hadarchaeales > Hadarchaeaceae > B75-G9. Next base: position 8,151 of record CAZKGC010000032.1, on the reverse strand, counting down.
GAGAAGCGAACTCCCCCAATATCTCGTGGAGGATCCCTGGTCTGTCCGACGCCGTGTAAAAAACTATCGAAGTCTTATCGTGACCGGTGCGTTTGCTGTCCTCATTGGCAAGACAGAGGAAGCGCGTGATGTTAGTTTCCCCCGTCTGGATCTCATCTTGAAGTATACTCAGCCCGTAAAGTTTGGCAAGACCTTTTGGACCGATAGCAGCCACGTGGGGTTGCTTGAGCTTGCCCACCTGTTCAGCGGCCTTCGCGGTGCTGGTCATTTCAATAAGTTCAACATTGGGTAGATTCCTGCGCAGGAAATCTCTACATTGGGCCAGCGCTTGCGGGTGGGAGAGCACCTGAGTGATCTTCTCAGGTTTTGCTCCTTTCACGCCGAGGAGGGAGTGCGAGATCGGGACGACTATTTCAGCCTGTACCTTCACATCCACCCAAGCCAACGCGTCGAGGGTTTCCCCCACAGATCCTTCTCGTAAGCTTTCCACCGGGATGGTACCCGCATTTACCTCACCGTGCGCGACAGCTTCCGCAACATCGGTGATCATCGGGTAGGTCACGATATCAGCTTTGTCCTTGAAGTGTGCCCGCGCAGCGAGTTCTGCGTAGGTGCCTTTAGGTCCGAGTATCCCGACTTTCATGTGATTCCTCCCTCGAATTTTTTGTACAGTTCTCGATAGGCCTGCTTCGCTTCTTCCGCCCCAAATGGAGCCAACGCTTCCTTGAAGATGGTCTTGGCGCTCTTCGCGTCGCCTGCGGAGAATGCGATATCAAGCGAGCGGCAGGCCTCTATCATGGAGCTTCGCACTATCTTGGCATATCGATTGTGGACTTGTAGTTCGCCGCAGAGTTCTGGGTTACCTGCGAGCACGGCCTTCGCCAAGCTCGTCAGCGCTGCAAACATAGGGGTGCGAATTTCCCTGGCAAGTTTCAGCCCTTTCATGGATTTTATCGCGGTTAGGTAAGCCAAAAGCACAAAGTGGGTCATGCATTGAATCATGGCCATTAACCGGTCATGTTGCTCAGCGTCCATCTCGGTAACGCGCGCGCCCAGCTCAACCAGTCGTTTCTTTAGCTCCGAGTAGCGTTTTCCGGGCTTAACAGGAACGACCACTATATCCTTTCCCGCGATACTCACTGCACCGGGCCCGAACAGGGGGTGAACTGAGACAAGTTCGATGTTGGTTTTTATCTTTCGCATGACATCTACAACATCGCTTTTCACAGACGCCACATCGGCCAGCAGTGCGTCCTTTTGTGCTATTTCGGCGAGCGACTTGACGGTTTCAGGGGTCTTTGAAATCGGAACAGCTATCAGCAGGAGTTCCGCCTGCGCAGCGGCTTCCTTGATGGGCTTAGCGCTCGCGTCGAGTTCCGAAGCGACATCTTTGGCTCTTGCTGACTTTATGTCTGCCACTATAACTTCCCCGAGGTTCCGCTTAGCGAAGTTGGCAAGCCATTTTCCCATCGCGCCTGCGCCTATAACTGCCACTCTCACTTGTTTTTCCCCCCAAGTTCTCGTCTTGCAGCGGCCTCCATAACTTTAATGGGTGCCCGCTTCCCCGTCCATATCTCGAATGACAACGCTCCTTGGTGGACGAGCATCCCGAGCCCATCGACAGTCCTGGCTCCGGCCCGCTTCGCCTCTCGCAGGAGGCGGGTTTCAAGCGGCTTGTAAACTATGTCATTTACAACCAGCCCTCGGTGCATCATGTCTGCGGTCACGAGGGTCTGCCCCACATTTGGATGCATACCCACGGTAGTGGCGTTGATCAACACGTCAGCTTGTTTGATAACTTTGGTCAACTCAGAGCGAGACAATCCAAGCGATTTCACGCTAACTCCGAAACTCTTTTCGATGGTTGAGGCCAGAACTCGGGCTCGTGAGACAGTCCGGTTTGCTATTGAGATTTCAGCGCCAACCTTTGCGAGCGAGAAGGCTATTGCTCTAGCCGCCCCGCCCGCTCCCAATAGCACGACCTTTTTTCCGGTTAGTTTCCCAGTCTTCTGCTCAAGGCCCTGTAGCGCGCCCTCTCCATCCGTGTTGAACCCCACAAGTTTTCCCCCAACATTTTTGACCGTGTTCACTGCCCCAATCAGTTTCGCGGATTCTTCGATTTTGTCTAGCATGTCGATTATGGTGATCTTGTGAGGTACTGTTACGTTGAGGCCCGCGATAGCCATGGCCTTAACCCCGGTCATCATGCGGGCCAGCATCTGTTTTGGCGCACGTAGTGCGATGTACACAGAGTTTAGTCCCAGCGCTTTGAAAACCGCGTTGTGCATAGCAGGGGAAAGACTTTTTTCAACCGGGTCACCAATCAGCAGATATATCTTGATTCTGGGATTCAGTCTCTGACCTCCTTTGACATCAACTCGCGCGTCCACTGCTTCATCGTCGCCACATCGAGCTGTCCTAGACCAGTTTTCTTCAAGGCAGCTGCGTAGATTATCGGCGAACCGAATATGAGCGCCACGAAACGCGTTATCCTCCCAGCGTCCCCCATAGCGAAAGCTACGACGGGCACAGTCACCTTCCCTTGCACCTGTACTAAGAAGTCGAGCATGTGGAGCGCGTCGCTTGGGCTCTCCGCAGAGGTCACAATCTTAGCAATGTCGCAGCCTGCTTCCTCCAAATCCATGGCGACTTTCATAAGCGATTCGGCGGGCGGTGTTTTGGAGATATCGTGGTGAGACATCAGCACTGTGACGCCAGATTTTTTAGCTTTAGAGACCACCTGCTCGCGCAGTTTTTTCGGCGTAGAGAGTTCAATATCTACGCACGATACGCCGCGCTCGATCCCCTCCAGAAGCAGTTTGACACGGTCCTCCTCCCTACCCCTGAAGTAACCTCCCTCGCGCTTTGGGTGGTTGGCCAGCAGGGTTGGAAGGTCCTTTTGAAGAAGTTTTCCCCACGCGATCTTGCTCCGCAGATCGTCAATCCTAAGCTCAACCAAATCCGCGCCCTGCTTTATAGCTCTGGATATCCCTTCCCGCATCTCATCCAAATTTTTACCGATGACGCAACCGCACACGGCTGGGGTCCTGAGCCTGAGCCTCCCAAACTTTAGCTCTCCCAAAACTTGGCACCCCCGTCAGCTACCGCTCTACCATAGTTTCTTCGACCTTGACGCCGAAGTGTCGTCCCCCTCGCTCGATGTTCATCAGCACTTCATCGCCGGGTTTGAGCTTCGCCACCGAGATGGGCTTGCCATTCTTGCCGACGAGATTTATAGTTTCCGCGTTTTGAAGCAGTGTTTTGTAGATTTCACCCTCGTGTTCGGTTTCGACAAGTAGGAGAGGTCGCCGCTCTATTTTCACTCGCCCAATCACTCCTGCCCGCGCTTCTCCTTGATTGTTGACGATTAGCACCTCGTCGCCGGCCTTCAGTTCTGACATGTATTTGGTCTTGCCTCCGGGAAGACGTATGTAAGCGTGAACGGCTCCCGCATTGACACGAAACGGACGGGTTTCAACAAACTCGCTGGGGATGGTTTCCGAGTGTACCAGAAACATACCACTCGCCTGGCTTCCAACCAGCATTCCTTCCCCAAAATTCATTAGTGAAGTCGTATCGACACAGGCACGGTCTCCGCTTCCGACCGATTGGACCGTCTTCACTTTGGTAGGCACAAGCTCCAGCCGCTCGAGTGTGAGCTGCTCGAATGTCTCACATACCTTCCTGATCTCGCTGACCCCACGTTCTTTCGGGTCAAGTAGAACTCCTGCCGTCCCAATTTCGAGAGTTTCGACCGCGACTCTCGCTTCTGCCGCATCCCTTGCTCCCGCTAGCACCTTGACATCCGCGTGCTGTAGCTCTGCAATCATGTTTTCGAGAGGAATTATCTTCCAGTCCGGGGTCATCGCGATGAGAAAATTTGCTGACTTCCCAGCTTTGATTGCTGCCCGCTCTAGTCCCTTGTTTGCGACCTCGACAAGCACGGCTACTTTGTTTCCCTCTTGGCGCAATTTTTTGAGTTGTTTTAGAGTTTTCTCAATTTCATTCTCTTTTAGAATGCTGAGAACAACTATACCGACCCCCGGGGCCGGTTTCTCTGCCGCTACTAGGATAGACCCCAGCTTGAGGACCTCTTTGGCCTCTCCGGGCTTAACCAAAACCGTGTCAGCCCCAGCCTCGATCGCTGCCGAAACGAAGGATTTCCGACGTCCCCATGGCTCATCCCAGTCGGTCCTGACCCATACCAGCCTACGCAAAAGCCTCACCTTTTTAGTTCACGCATAGCTTTGTCGACTGTGGTGTCTTCATGCACGATCTGAACAAGCGCCCGTGTCATCGCGGTTGGGTTTTGGTGTTGGAAGATATTGCGACCGATGGAAATACCTATCGCGCCCGCTTCCATCGCCTCCGATGCCATCTTGAGCACATCGCGGTCCGTTGCCATCTTCGGCCCACCCGCGATCACTATGGGCACTGGGCAGCCTCTGATGATTTTTCTGAATGATTTGATGTCTCCGGTGTATACGGTCTTGATTATATCCGCGCCCAATTCTGCCCCGACTCTGGCCGCGTGCGCCACGAGAACCGGATCGTGCTGGTTCTTTATCTTCGGGCCGCGGGGGTACATCATAGCGAACAGCGGCATCCCCCACGAAGCGCAGATTTCGGCCGTGTCGCCCAAGTTCTTCAGCTGCTCTGACTCGTTCGCCGCCCCCACATTGACATGTACTGAAACAGCATCCGCGCCTAAGGATATTGCTTCCTCCACGCTGGCCACGGGAACCTTATTGTTTGGGTCGGGGCCCAGCGAAGTGCTCCCCGAGAGGTGAATTATCAACCCTATGTCCTTCCCGTAGCCCCGATGTCCTGCTCGCACGATTCCCTTGTGAAGAACCACAGCGTTCGCGCCTCCATCGGCAACTTTGTTGATGATCGCTGTCATGTCCTCAATGCCAGCGATCGGGCCCATTGAAAGCCCGTGATCCATCGGTACAATCACTGTCCGTCTTGTCTTGCGGTCGATGATCCGCTCAAGCCTGATGCGCTTTCCGACTTCAGACAATCATACCCCTCCTTTTGTGATATGTTGTGCTCCCATTAAAAAGTGTGGTAAAAAGTTGAGTTGGGGTGGACCTAGTCATGGCTACTCTAGCGATAAAGGCAATTCCAGCCATCGCAGCTTCTTGGGTTAGCCATGCCTTTCACCAAGTTAGTCCTCTTCGTGTCAAACTCTTTAAAAGCTTTCGGAAATTTGGTAAAGTGGAGATCGATACAACATGGTTTAATCCGCAAAGTTTTTGGAGGGTCACGAAATTTTCCGAAGCACAGAGGATGACCAGTCGTAACCTGTGTGCTCATTGGGATCTGCTTTACAGTTTTTCGCCACCCCCTCAGTTATTTAAGGATTTCACAAAGACTGTCAAGCGGGAGCCCCATGGCGCAGTTAAAAGTCAAACCCTCAAAGCTCTCCGGAGAGGTCACGGCACCTCCCTCCAAATCATACACACACCGAGCCTTCATGATAGCAGCGCTGGCCCGGGGTGAAAGCAAAATCATAAACCCGCTGTTGGGCCTCGACACTCAGGCGACGATTGATGCTATACGGGCTCTTGGCGCTGAGATCACACAGGAGGGTGAAGTCTGGCGAGTTCGTGGAACCGAGGGGGAGATCAAGCCCCGTGTGGACATGATTGACGCACGCAACTCGGGAACCACAATCCGCTTGATGAGCGCGATTGCTGCGATATCGCCCAAGCCTGTGCGTCTGACAGGAGACGAATCCATCCTGAAGCGCCCAATGGGTCCGCTGTTGAAGGCGCTCGAGAAACTCGGGGCGAAAGCCCGCTGCGAGGGGAAACAGGGAAGACCCCCCGTAGTTGTGGGTGGCGGGTTAAGCGGCGGTGAGGTGGAGATAACGGGTTCGGTCAGCTCTCAGTTTATTTCTGCCCTGCTGATAGCTTCTCCATATGCACGTGACGATGTGGAGCTCACAATAACTGGGGACCTGCGTTCGAAGCCCTATATCGAGATAACGCTCGAGCTGCTGGATGCAGTTGGCGCGAAGATAAGGCGAAACAAGAATCTGACCGAGTTCAAAATTCCCGGTGGGCAAACTTTCAGACCAATGGACCTGACGATACCGGGAGATTTTTCGTCCGCAGCGTTCCCACTGGGGGCGGCAGCGCTTACAGGTTCCACAGTTAGAGTGAACAATCTCGATGTTCGTGGAGCGCAGGGCGACAGGCGCATAGTGAAGCTGTTAGGCGAATTAGGTGTAGATGTTAAGGTCCACGGAAAAGTAGTAGAAGTATCTGGTACTGGTGAGTTCTCCGGGATCGAAGCGGACTGCGGCGACAACCCTGACTTGGTCCCCGTGCTTGCGGTGCTCGGGTCGCTCGCTGATGGGCGGACAAGGCTCATCAACATACCCCACCTGAGATTCAAGGAAACCGATCGCCTCTGGGCACTTGCCACCGAACTACGAAAGTTAGGGGCAGAAGTGGAGGAGCTGCCGGACGAACTCAGGCTGAGAGGTGTAAGGCAGCTGAAAGGGGCGAGGCTGAACTCATACGGCGATCACAGGATGGCGATGGCGTTCGCCGTGGCAGGACTGGTCGCGCGCGGCGAGACCATCGTGGACGGGGCCGAGAGCATCCCGGTCTCCTACCCGAGTTTTGTCGATGACATGTGCAAGCTTGGGGCGAAGATGGAGTTGATCGAATAAGAACGAGTTATACAACATGAGCGCGCCCGATACCGGTTTCTGCGTCAATCCGTTCGTTTGTATGGTTATTTTCGGTTTAATTTGATAAATGGCGAAAAGCTTCTAAAAACCTTATCGGAGAATATCTGCGGAATTAACAGGCCTTTTAAATAGTTTGTGATATCAGAAATTTACATGGAGGCTAAATGCCCAAAAAAATACTGGTTGCAGACGATGAGCCGCATACGTGCGAGGCTGTTAAGCTGCTTTTGGAGAGCGAGGGGTTTAAAGTAGAGATCGCCCACAATGCACAGGAATGCTTGACCCAACTAAAAAAAGAAACTCCAGATCTAATTTTGCTCGACATCTTGATGCCCGGGGTATCTGGCACTTCGGCAATTCGATCACTAGTGAGTTCCCTTCCCCGGACCAAAATAATAATGTTCAGTGTCATAAGTACTGATTATTATAAACGGTTGTGCCAAAAATTGGGCGCTGTGGATTACATCACGAAGCCATTCGATAACGAGGATCTGGTCCGGAGGGTAAAGAAGGTTTTAGGTAAGTAGTAATTGAGATCAAATTTAAAAGAAATGGAGGATTGCAAGTGGAGGAGGAAGAAAAGGGCAAATCAGCAGGAAGGGCAGCGACGGAGGCGGTTGCAAAGATTGCAGCGACAACAAGTGAGATGGCGCAAAAACACAACCTGTTCAGAAATCTTTTGGATAACATCCCCGACTCCATCTACTTCAAGGACAAAGAACACAGGTTCATCGCGGTGAGCAAGGCCAAAGCTGAACATCACGGCGTTGATCCCGAGGATTTTGTGGGAAAGACCGATTTCGACTTCTACCCTGAGGAACAAGCGAGGAAGATGCAAGAGGACGATGATTATGTGGTGAAGACGAAGGAGCCAATCATAGGCAAGGAGGAAAAAGTCATCCGTCCGGACGGGACAGCCCGTTGGTATTCCGTAACCAAAGTTCCGTACCGCAATGATGAGGGCAACATAATTGGATCTATAGGGATTTCCAGAGACATCACCGAGCGCAAGCAGGCGGAAAATAAGTTGCGAGAGAGCGAAAAAAGATATCATGATTTAATCGAGAATACCCCCGTTGGAATTTTAGGGATAGACGAAAATGGCACCATTATTTACGAAAATCTGACTATGAGAAAGATTCTCGGTGTACCTGAAGGCGAATTTGACGAATCGTTGGGTACTAAACTAGCTGAGCTGCTGAATGTGATCGCAACAGGCCATGCCGATAAGGTAGGGGAATTGTTAAAGGGGAACCCGGTAAGTGGCATTGTTACCCCCTTTGTTTCCGTATATGGAAGACGATCTCTTCTTCTGGTCGATGGATTACCCCTAAAAGACAGTGAAGGGCGAATCACAGGAGGTTTACTCATGATCCAAGAGATAACTGAGCGCAAGCGGGCGGAGGAGGCGCTGAGGGAGAGTGAGCAGAGATATAGGGCCTTAT
>CAZKGC010000031.1:0-12053 GCA_964552335.1 Hadarchaeota archaeon (SeqCode) | reverse complement strand
GATAAACAAATTGACTTCCACTTTGACACCCACTACAAGGGTTATGTGACCAAGCTGAACGAAGTGCTGGAGAAACTAGAAAACGTCGACCGCAGCAAGGCACACCAGAACTACAGCGAGTACAGGGCCCTGAAGGTCGAGGAGACATTCAACCACATGGGCGTTGTGCTCCACGAACTCTACTTCGAAAACCTAAAGGACGGAAAAGGCACGAAACCCAGCGCCAAACTGATGGAGCAAATTGAAAAGAACTTTGGATCGTTCGAAAAATGGAAGGAGGATTTCAAGGCTTGTGGAATGGCGTTGAGAGGCTGGGCCGTGCTGGTCTTCGACCTCAGCACCGGGAGGCTCGTCAACAACGGCTTGGACGCCCACAACGTCTACACGCTGACGAACGCCATCCCACTGTTAGTCTTGGATGTCTACGAACACGCCTACTACGCGGACTATGGGCCGAAAAGGGCGTCATACATAGACGCCTTCTTCGAAAACATCAACTGGGATGCGGTTAACAAGAGATTAGACAGAGCAATCCGGACGTAATAAGCAATCAAAACGACCCATCACAAACATGCCCGCCATAGAAGTATTATAGAATGGCGGGTGAAAGTTAGTCAGATAGCTATGCCTATACATGTCGCGGAATGTGTGCTCGGGGTCTTCGCTTTCGACGATGAAGGCAAAACGATATCTTTCAAGCGATTCCCCTCCGACCCAATCGAGGTTGCTGGCCGGATCGCGAGCATCCAGATGGGTACCCTCACAGGTGAGCATCGAGAACTCATTGGGGAATTGATAGAAGGCGGCAACAGCGAGTTCACATTGGAGTCGGAACAGCTCGTGAACGGGCTCCGAAAAGAGTTCAGACATGCAAAGTTTGAGATGAACATGCCGAACAAGGCTGGCTCGATCCTCAGGGGCAGGCTCAGGGACATCGCGGAGGAGGTGGGTTTCAAGGATGTCGACAAGTTCGCCCGGGAAGTTAACTTCATACTTACGCGCCACAAGCTCCGCACGGAGGCCGCGCAGCGAGACAAGCTCATCATCCAGTCCATAGGCGTGCTTGACGAGGTCGACAGATTTTCCAACATCCTAGTAGGGCTTGTCCGAGAGTGGTACTCCACACACTTCCCGGAACTCGATCGCTTGGTCCCCGACCATGAACTTTACCTGAAGCTTGTACTCTCGCTGGGAAGCCGCATGCGGTTCATCCCTGCGGCACTAAAAGATATCACGGAATTGCCCGAGGACAGGGCGAACAGGATCGTCGAAGCCGCGCAGACCTCGCTAGGGGCCGAATTCGATGAGATCGACATCGAAGTTCTGCAGGCTTGCGCTCAAAGAATCTCTAGCCTATACGAACTCAGAGGGCGGATCGCCGAATACATCGACGGGCTGATGGCACAGATAGCACCAAACCTTCGCACGGTGGTTGGCGGCTCGATCGGCGCCCGGTTGATCTCGCTCGCTGGGGGGCTGGAGAGGCTTGCCCGCCTGCCCGCAAGCACGATTCAAGTGCTAGGTGCTGAAAAAGCCCTCTTCAGAGCGTTGAAGACGCGAGCGAGGCCGCCAAAGCACGGGGTTATCTACCAGTACCCGGATGTGCGAGGAACTCCCAAGCAGCTGCGTGGAAAAATTGCAAGAGCACTCGCAGGTAAAATAGCGATTGCCGCGCGAGTGGACGCGATGTCAGGCGAGTTCGTCGGGGATCGACTGGCCACGAACCTTAGGGCACGAATCGCAGATATAAGAGCCCAAGGTGAGAGGTGAGATACATGAAAGTCACCGGACACGAACGATTCAAGTCGGTATACTGGGTCGAGCTCGACGACGGGACACGTAAACTAGCCACGGTAAACCTGGTTCGGGGAAACCAAGTCTACGGGGAAAGGCTCGTGGAAATAGACGGGGTGGAATACCGGCTCTGGGATCCATACCGGAGCAAGCTCGCAGCCGCCATCATGAAAAACATAAAAGAGAACCCCATAAATCCAAGTAAACTTGTGCTTTATCTCGGCGCGGCGAGCGGAACCACACCGTCGCACGTGTCGGATCTTGTCGGCCCGAGCGGTTCTATCTATTGCGTTGAAATCTCATCCCGCCCTCTCCGAGACCTGCTCGTGGTCTGCAGCAGGAGGCCGAACATGACGCCGATTTTAGCGGACGCTCGACAACCCTCCAACTACTGTGCGCTGGTTGGAAAAGTGGACGTGATATATCAAGATGTGGCCCAGCCAGACCAGACGGATATCCTCTTGACAAATGTGAAAACATTTCTCCAAGATGGTGGACATGCTGTGCTCGCGCTGAAGGCCCGGAGCATCGATGTGACAAAGGAGCCGCGAGATGTTTTCGAGGACGAGATGGGGAAAATCGAGAAAGAAATGGAGATCGTCGACGCGAAGGTTCTCGAGCCCTACGAAAAGGATCACGCGATGCTCTTGCTTCGAAAATGATAGTTTTGATAAATCGATGTTTCCAGAATGGCAGTGGTGTCATTTGGTCTTTTTTTAGTAAAAACTCGTCTATTTCCGAATATGCGCATTTCATTGAGATATGCAAAAATATAAAAAGAATATGCCAAAATTCTATAAGGGGGTGAATATTTGGCCGAGTTCAAAAGGGGCGCGACGGCGGGTCTGAGAGCAGGGGTAATATTCGGGGTAATACTCGCAATAATGGGTGTTGTCTATGTCTATGCTACACTGGCGCCAGGGTATATTATACGCACCGAAAGGGTGATAGGGCTTATAATAGGTTACGCCATCGCTGGCGGCATAGTCGGAATTATTTTCGGGGCGATATATGCGACTGCTTACAAACATCTACCTGGGGGTAAAAGTATTCTGAAGGGATTATCCCTCGGAATAGTATGGTGGATTGTCGTTGGGCTGGGAATAGGATATATTCTGGGGAATGCGATCGACGCTTATTACGTTGCAACGAGTTTGATATCCGCTTTGATTTGGGGATCTCTCATCGGTTTCTTCTGGGACAGATACAAAGCTTAGACCAATTAGAAAGTAAAAGCACCCTTGAGAAAAAAGGAGGCAAAATTTGGCTGAATTGAAAAGAGGCATTAAGGCTGGGATAGTTGCGGGCTTTATCTATGGAATTGTATACGCATTCTTATATTCCAAATATTTATGACAGCGATGGCAGCATGGTTCTTTATTTTGGTTTTAGGGCAACAGCTGGAGAATTTTTGGGACAGGTTTAAGCCTAAATAGTTCAAAGCTGCCCCGCAGAGTAACATCAGCTAAAGACCCGCCGAGAGGGCATCTCGTAGCCAATCCCAACTTCACTAGATGAAACAAGAAAATAATGGAATTCCCACGCCGCACCAAATTGTCAGCGGGTAGTTACTTCGCACCCTTGTTCAGTCACGATGACCGTGTGCTCCGCTTGCGCCACCTTTCCCTTTGCCCGCTCCGCTAGCACGTAGTACGGCCAGAGAGCTCCGATGCCCGTGAGTTCGCGCAGCGTGAGTTCAAGCCTCAGCCTCGACATGCGCTTCGCCAGCCACCTCTCGGCGAACGGCAGCTCGTTGTATTCACGCTTGACATCCCTCAGAAGCTCCCGAGACATGCGCAGCCGGGTTGGCATGTCGCGCAGGTAGCGGAATATGTAGACCTTCTTTTGGTCCTCGACGTAGCCAGCGCCATCCGTTACGAAGGGCTCAAGCGCTACCACATCCCCAGCACTCAGTCGCTGCCCAGTTTCACCTTTCATGTTCGGAATGGTGAGCCCAGCATGCAGCTCCCACCTAGCCAAGCTGTGCCCAGTGAGGTTTCGAATCGGCTTCAAGCCCGCCGCGGTGGCCACTTCTTCGACGACTTTTCCGATTTCACCCACATCGATTCCGGGCTTGATCGCGCTTATGGATGCCTCCAGCGCCCGTTCGACCACCTGAACCATCTCCACCTTCTCGCCAGTGGCAACCGTGAAAGCCGTGTCGGCGATGTATCCGTCGAGATGGGCCCCGATGTCCACCTTGACCATGTCGCCCTCTTTGATCACCGTGTCGTCGTTGGCTGGGGGGCTGTAGTGAGCCGCGACCTCGTTGACCGAGACGTTGCAGGGGAAGGCCGGTTTCGCGCCTTTCTGCTTTATGAGCTCCTCCGCGGACTCGGCGATCTCCAGCAACTTAACTCCAGGTTTCACCGTTGGGCGCACCTGCTCGCGCACCTCAGCTAGAAGCTTCCCGACCTTCCTATACGCCTGGAGTTCCTCCTCGCTTAGCATGGCAATCACCGAAAATGGGGTCTCGGGCAAATAAAACCTATCTTTTCTTAACAACACAAAAAAATCAGAAATTTGTACCGTGCAGGAGATTTTTACCGCATAAATTTTTCAATCCCGACCTGTTTTTCTCGCGCGAACCGCAGATCCCCCTCCCGGTAGCTCAAGACTTCCATTATCCGCATCACGGCAGGCAGAACTTGGTGCCCCACGTAGTAATCAGGATCATACTCCTTGCCCTTGAAGTCCTCCACTGGAATGGCGCGATCGCTTATGCTACCGGGCCCTTTGACCTCGATGTACGCGATCATCATTCCCGGCTCTATCTCGTGGCCCAACTCCCGCAAGCGCTTCGCCGCGACCACATGAGGACCAATCGCTCTGTAACTCTCGATTGGCATTTTGAGTTGAGTGTATATGATCAGGTCGTCCAAGCTCACCTTTCCTTCAAGCACGTCCTTTGTCGTCTTGCGCACGATTTCCGCAGCTTTCTCCGGGGAGCCGTCTCGCAATATCGCCTTCAGCACCTCCTCCTGCGTGCGCTTGGCGATAGCTGCCCAATCCCGACGCACGAACTCCAAACCCTTGACAACCATCCGTCCCTCCTCGTCAATCATGGCGTAGCGCTTTTTTGTGATGAAGACCCCGCGCGGGTAAAAGCCCTCGAGCTCAAGTTCAATTATGCCTGGGATACTCTCGTTGACTTTTTCCAAAAATCTCTTCGCATCCTCGTGGCTTTTACCATTCAGTTTACAGTGTAGACTATCTGTGTCTCCGTAGACCACATCGAACCCAAAATCCTTCGCCATCTCGATTGTCTTGTGGATGTAGTGGCGACCAAAACTCGTGACGCTTTCAGCGCACTCTTTAAAGTACCAACGTGCCCGGGGGTATCCCAACATTCCGTAGAACGCGTTGCTGATGATCTTGAACGCCGTTTGTTGCGTATTTAACGCGAGATACTCTTTACTCTCACGTTTATGCCGTTTCATTTCCTGTTTTAATCGCACCCGTTCTCGGATAAGTCGCTCGAGAGTCGATGGGATAAATCCCTTGCGCTTTGTACAAAAATAGTAATTCAGTTCAGGCACTCGCGTCGCCTCGCTTGGTTTACAACATTTGCAATTGAGCGCCGATGGGTCGATGTTGTGGGTGACGATGATCGATGGGTAAAGGGATCGAAAGTCGAACACAACCAAGTCCTCATGCAAACCCTTCACTGGCTCCATCACGTATGCTCCGACATAAGTCTCTTCCAGCCGCTCCTCGAATTCTTCACCCACGGGCCTCGCCGGGATCAACTCGCCTCGCCGGTGGGCCTCAGCAATCAGCAGCCACTCCACCAGCTGCCCCGGGCTCATGCGGCTCACGTCGAAAAGAGTCTGTCCGACCACGCGGGTGAGATCCACAAACAACGGAAGCAGCTCGAGGCCCAGCTCGAGTGTGGCGTCTGCATCTGACATCGAGTACTCGAGCAGCTTGCGCCCGAGCTCTCCTCCCTTTTCCCATGCGTTGACCATCTGGGTGAACTCGAAGTCCGGCTTCTCCTTTCCGAGCATGTGGCGGTAGACATCCTCGAGAGTGTAGTGAATGAGCTTTATCGTCCCTATCGTCGCGAGGAAGTTCACCATCGCGAAGACATCCACATGCACCCGCCCGCGAATCCTGGCCGCCGTGGCGAACCGTCGCTTGCGGGCTATCACTTCCGATCTATCACGCCCGAGGTCAAGCTCAAGCTTCAGCTGCTTTGCCCGCTCGCGTATGTAGGGGAAGTCGAAAAGATCCGTGTTGTACCCGAGCAGAATATCGATCTCTCGTTCCTCCACCAGCTCGACGAACCGCCTGAGCATCTCGCGCTCGCTACCCAAGACTTCGACGTAATCAAGCTTTGTTCCCAAATCCTTCCAAGTTATAACCTTATGGAACCCGCGGTTGTCCGCCAGGCTTATCATCAAAATCGGGTCCTTGTCGGGGCGAGGGCTCCCCGTTGGATTGTAGACCTCGATATCGAAACTCATCACATTCAGCTTTGGCTCGGGTATGGATATCGTCTTGGGAGTAGCATCGATGAGGAGTGTCTTCAATCCTTCGCGCTCCTCCACATTCCCCGTTAACTCAACACCAGCCATCGGAGTCAGCCCACGGTCGACCAAGTAACGTCTCGCCGATGGGATGTCAAACTCGTAGATTTCTTTGACCCCAGGAAGCTCACGCATAGCGTGCCTGAGTAGAGGCATGTGCTTTGGGTGGTGGAATGAAACTTTTATAGCTTCAACCTCGCGGCCCAAGAAAGTACGCCTCACAACCTTGACAGACTTGGGTTTGACCGTCTGTCCGTGCTCGGTCAGCTCTAGCTTAGAAATGAGCTTCGCGGTCCTTTCCGGGTCGTTGGCAACCACATAGAGGTATTGCTCAAAAGAGGGGTCGATTGCCACAACCGTCTCGGACCCATCCTTAATGAACAACCTTACGCGGGGCTGCTCTTCCTCCTCCGCGTAATCGACATCTAACAGCAGACCCTTCATGTCAATCATGAGAAAGATTGCTGGTCGTTGGAATAAAAGTTGACTCAAACAAAAATGGCGGGGACTTCAACCCTTCCGTTAATCGTCCGCCGAGCTTTGGAATCTCGACCACTTCCGCCGCTCGCCAAATTTTACCGTTGGGGTCTTTTTCCCCCAGTCGCTGCCTTGCGCCCTTCTTCCAAGCGCTTAACCACAGCATTCCGTGGTTTTTCGTCCACGTTTTTCCGCAGTTCCCCGTTGTCCTTAGACTCCGGTTCGGCCGCTCCTGTGGGCTTCCATCCCCGCCAAACTATACCTTGGAGCGAGCTTCTATTTATGTTTTTGCCCCACCGTGTTTCCGCCTAAAGTGAACTAGCTAACACATTCAAAACATCTTAACAACTTAGATTTCTCGTCAACTAAAATCTAATCGCCCGCGTTGGACACACCGATACGCAAAGCCCGCACTCGTAGCACCTGACGGGGTCCACCTTGGCGAGTCTTCCTATCACATGTATCGCGTCGTATGGGCAGTGCCGCTCACATAAACCGCACGCGGTACACTTCGAAGCGAACACCTCGACAGGCTTGGCCGTCGTGCGGAAAGGTTCTTCGGGTAGGTGAGGGAGAGCTATTCCTTTGAAGTCATTTATAGTATTATACCCCTTCGCGCGCATGAATTTTGCCATCTCATCCGCCATAAGTCCGTAAATCTTATGTCCCCGGATGATCGCAGCGGTGGATATCTGTACCGCTGATGCCCCTGCCATGATGAACTCTATAACATCTCGCCCGCTGGTGACACCGCCGCATCCGATTATCGGTATCTTAACTGCGCGCGCGATGTCCGCCACGCACCTGACTGCAAAAGGCTTGATTGCCGGCCCCGAGAGCCAGCCGTGGCCTTGGGGGCTTCCGAGCATCGGCATCGCGTTCTCTATGTCGACGGCCAGGCAGGGGCCGATGGCATTTATCGCGACTATACCGTCCGCGCCTGCCTTCTCTACCATCTGCGCGAGCTGAGTCAAGTCAGCCGCGTTGGAGTTGAGTTTCACAAAAACCGGGATATTTACCGCTTCCTTCGCAGCTTTTGTCGCCTCAACGACGGAAGCCGGATCGCTCGAGTGGTGTGTCGAGAGCTCAAGCGCATCTGCCCCCGCTGCGGCAACTTTTGGCGCGACCTTTTGGATCTCCTCTGCGCTGTATCCTATGCTCGCTATCAAAGGCAATTTTGTTCGCTTCGCTTTGGGGTATTCATATTTGAGCCACTGTTCGAGAGGAAGGTCGCTCCACAACTCGGCGCTCATCAGGCTATCCTTCACCTTAATGATACATGGGCGAGGCACGCGAGCAGGCGCAACGCTTACTGTTTTCGCTACCAACCCGCCTGCGCCTCCCTCCGCAGCTTTTACTAGACTATCGCCATCCCGCACGGTTGGCCCAGCTGCCGACATGATTGGGATCCTGAACTTCAAACCACAAATTTCAACCGAAAGGTCTACCGTTTCGTCACCTCCTTATTAGGCTGAGTTTTTGCCAGAGTTTCTCCGCTGACTTCCTCGCAACCTTTACTACCTCGGCTTCGTCCATCGTCTGCACTTTTCGATCACGCATGAGCACATTTCCTCCGACGATCACCGTTTCCACATCATCGCCGTCCACCGCGTTCACAATATGCCAGACCGCGCTCTCGGGGCGTAAGGGTGTTGGGGTGAGCGCGGGATCCACAATGATTATGTCAGCCAATTTCCCGTGCTCGATGGAGCCAAGCTCGTTCTGAAGCCCGTACAACTCCGCTCCCCGGATGGTTGCCATCTCCAGCGCCTCAATCGGCGATACTGCCCGAGGATCATGAGAGGCAACCTTTTGTAGAAGATAGGCTACCCGGATATTCTCGAACCCGTCAAATACATATCCATCGTTGCCCAGCCCCACCGGAATCCCCATCGAAAGCATCTTCATCACTGGCGCGACCCCAACTGCGGTTAACATGTTGCTCATTGGGTTATGCGCCACCTTCGCGCCTGTATTCTTGATTATCGCCAGCTCATCATCGTTGACATGGACGCAGTGCGCTAGCACAACATCCGGCGCGAGCATGCCGGCTTCATTCAATCGTTCGACAGTTCGCCTGCCGTAACGCTCATAATTATGATAGACATCACCCAATCCCTCCGATGCATGAATGCTCACTGGAACCTTGTAGCGGCTTGCAAGCTCCCTGACATAGTGAAAGAGTTCATCGGAAACTGTGAAGGAAGCGTGAACGCTGAACATCCCTTGCACACGACTCATCCGCTCCTTCTTAATATTGCGGATAAAGCGCTCGTTTTCCTTCGCCCCCCTCGCTCCTTCAGCATGAGTACGGCGCTCGGTTGCCTCAAACGCTATGACACCGCGGATCCCGGACTGCTTGACCGCGGAAGCTATTTTATCCAGTACGCCCGATATGGTGTTCGGGCCGGAGAAAGTATCCGCAAATAGTGTAGTCCCCGTCTTTATGAACTCGAGGCAGGAGATGAGGGCGCTTGCGTACGCGTCCTCCTTTGTTATCGCCTCTTCCATCGGCCACCGCACATGTTGTAGTATCTGCGAGAAATCGGTGGGAGATTCTATCTTCAGCGGAGCGTCGCGCAAGAACATGCGGTAGAGATGAGTGTGAGAACAGATCAGGCCGGGCATGACGATTTTGCCGCGGGCATCGATGACTTCTTCGGGTTTGCTCTTCCCTACCAAACCACGCTTCACAGAAACTATGCGGCCGTCTTCAACAACCACCGAGCCATCAGGAATAATTCGACGATCTTTATCCATGGTTACGATCAAACCATTTTTTATCAACAGACTTACCATGTGTGCCCCTGTGAACGAAACTGCTGGAGTGGATTTAAACTTAGCTAAATTTCGGCGCACACAAAACCAAATAAATCACTTGAATAACTGGAGTATGGTGAAATATGCCTGAATTTTCCGCGATGGCGATGACCAAACTTATCCGAAAAGCTGCCAAAGTTCGCGTTTCGCGCGGCGCTGCTTTGGAACTCGGTGCCGTACTTGGGGAGCATGCCCTCAAAATATCAAGTGCAGCCCTGAAACTCGCCCAACACCGCGGAGCTAAAACTGTAAGTGAAAGAGATATCCGGGTAGCTGCGGCGGGAATACGTAAGTAATTCTGAATTTGTTTGGTGATACTCTTAGCTTAGTTAATCATCCGAAACGCTAGATCTTTTTTTCGACCTTATCCAGTATTTTTCCACGCATACCGAGCAACTTCATAACCCGAGCCGCCTTTTCTGGTTGGTCGTAGACGGGAAGTTCTGTGTCCATCAAGACCTCGCGAACGTGCAAATTATCCTCTCCGCCCGGGGTCAAGTCGACTACTGGTTTCTCTTTGGATTTCTTTGCTATGGACGAGATCTCCCGAACGTCCTTTGGCTCTAGGAGAGTTGATTTAATCGCGTTTACCATCACAATTCCATCGATGGCTTTGTCCGAAAGTAACTGCTCCCCCACGAATTTGTAGAGGTCCGCTTTGGCCCCAATCCCCAAGTCAATGAAGCCCAAGATACCCACGTGAGGGTGTTTGTTTAGAATCTTCTTCGTGGTCTCAGCTGAAGGTTCAGCGGGCACCAAGCCTTCTTTTACAAGAGATTTTACCAGGAGCCTCGCCTGTCCAGCGACATTTGTGATGACCGCAACTCGGTTCCCGCGCATAGGTGGCTGCTTCGCCAACCCCTCAGCGGCGGCGAAAATCTCCTCGATACCTTGCACTTGAAGTGCCTTGGCCTGTTTAAGCGCGGCCTCAAATATCCTCTCATCCTCTGAGCCCCCTCTTAATACGACAACGGGTTTGGTTTTGGTGGCCTCACTGATTGCTCCGACAAGCTTTCTTCCCTCCTTAACTGTCTCGAGGCAGACGCAAATGACCTTGGTTTTCTTATCCTGTGCCAAATAGCGAATCAGCTCTGCCGCATCGACGCCTAAACCATCCCCAACGCATGCAAATTTGCTTATCCCAACGTCGTGAAAACAGACCCAATCGAGCATAGCAGCTGCGAGCCCTCCATCCTGTGAGATCACGGCGATATTTCCTTGTTTGGGTGTAAGTCCCTGATCTGGTGCGGCCACTAAACCGTTCCCTGTGTTGATTATGCCCATCGTAGCTTTCGGCCCGAGCAAGAGAAGTTTCCCTTTTTTCGCTAAGTTACCAAGTTCTTCCTTCTGTTTTGGCTCTAACTCGCCTGATATCAGAACCAACGCCTTCGTCTTTTTAGCAAGCAAGATTGACAAATTTTTCTTAAGAAGATCTTTTGGCAATGACACAACCGCTAGGTCGAGGCCCTTAGGTACTTTGGTAAACTTTTTCTCGTATTTCTCAAGCTTCCCGCTGAGGTCTACGCCGTAAACCTTACCGCTTTTAAATTTGGGAATATTGTAAGCCAGCGAGCGGAAGAACGCGGCAGAAGTAGCTCCCTCACCGCTTAACTCCGATGCGCCTACGAGCACGACCGATTTCGGCTCGAAGAAAGCCTTGAGTTCTGGCGATGTCACTTGCTCCCTCCAAGGAATACCCGTGCGTTTGCGACAACTGCACCCTTGCCCGCCTCAAACGCGAAGATTGGGTCAATGTCCAGCTTGGATATCTCCGGGAACTCGTGCGCGAGCTGGCCAATCTTTTGAATGATGTCCACAAGCGCATCTATATCTGCTGATGGCTCGCCTCGGATACCCTGAAGCACTGGATAACCCTTGATTTCCTGAATCATCTCTCGCGCATCCTCCGCGCTGAGAGGGGCAAGTCTGAAACTGATGTCACCAAGCAGCTCGACCCAGAACCCCAACAAACCAAACCACACAGTGGCCCCGAAGGATGGATCCTGCAGGGCGCCGACGATAACCTCGCGCGCTGGCGGAAGGTACTCCTGAACTGTCACGCCCAGGATGTTTGCATCGGGTTTGTACTCCCGAGCGTTGTTAACTATTTCACTGAAGGCTTGGCGGAGTTCTAACTCAGAGCCGATCCCGATCTTCACGCACCTTGCCTCGCTCTTGCGCGGGATACCTGGGGAAGCTATCTTGATGACCAGTGGGTACCGTACCTCGCGTGCGATCCTAACTGCCTCATCTGGATCCTTCGCTAACTCAGTTCGTTTGACTGGCAACCCCCACGCCGCGAGCATCTGCTTGGACTCAAGCTCGAGAAGTTCGCCCCTGCCCTCCTTCCTAGCCAAACTTATAATTTCAGCCACTTTTTTCTTCGCAGCGGACAACTTACCACCAGAAACACACTAAATTATCATAAGTAAT
>CAZKGC010000030.1:0-12223 GCA_964552335.1 Hadarchaeota archaeon (SeqCode) | reverse complement strand
GCGGCCATCGAGCCGCTTGCCGTCAACTATCAGTTTTTCAGGTTTTTCCATTCAATTCCCTCCTACAGATTTTGCTTTTTCAAGCAGAAGGCGCACCCTGTCTGTAAGCCCAGAAGTGTGTGCCTCGCGCTCGATCATGAGTAATGCCTCGACCACCGCGTTCACCATACGCTGGTCTTTACCCTCAATAATTATTCGCCCGTTCTGCCCGACACTAACTGTGCATCCGGTAACATTCTGCAGTGTGTTGAGCATTGAACCCTTTCGTCCCAGCACTCGGGGAACTTTTACAGGCGAAATCTCCACCAGCTCCCCTCCCTCGACCTTTCCCATATTGGGGGCATCGGTCTCGAGCGAGACGCGCATTCGCTCATCCACATCCTTTACCATAGCGACCACCACATCACCTATGCTGAGATAACTGCTTATGTCCTCTCTGTTGAGGTCTACCTTCCGGTGTAGGAGGTCCGAAACAAAAAGGTTGCCAGTATAAGGAGAGTTCAAGTCCAAAATCCAGCCGGAATAGTGAGAATCCACCACCACCCCTATCACTAAATCTCCGCGGGACGGGACGTAGCGTCCCTGCAGAGGGATGACCTTTATTTCCTTACCGTGCAAATCTACCAGCCCGACCACCGCGGAGTAAACCTGATTCCCTTCGTGAAAAGTTCCCTCTCGCAACCGATAACTGCCCTCAGCTATCAGCTGCCCCGGCACAACCAGTTCGCGGTTCTGGACGTGAATCATCTAAAACACCTTTGTCTCGGCTTCTCCTCGTGTGAGATCGTTGAGTTTGTCGAAGAACTCCCCCTGGAGACCTGCGGGGACCTCGACGACCGCCACCCAAGACCCATCTCCCAGCCACCGCTCCTCCTTAACAGTGCCGAACTCTCTCACCACTCGCTGGGTTCTGCTCACGTGGCTTGCCGGGATTTTAATCGCGATTTTGCGGTTCTCAAACTTTAATGGGATAATAGGAAGCATCGCCTTCACGATTTTGGGTAACTGCTCCTCCGCGCTCTTGAACTCATCAATTTGTATCTTGGCTTCTGCCATCACGCTCTCAATTCTAGCCAGTGGGTGTGGCAAGTTGGTTTGAGGGTTTATCGCCCGCCTTGATATCAGAGAGACAATTTGCCTCAGTTTCTGCTCGCGCATTTTGCGCCGTTGCTCAGTCGTGACCTGAACCTCACCCCGCCGGATAATCTCCTCCGCTACCTTGAAGACATCAAGCGTGCCGAAGGTCTTCCTGATGAGTTCTTCCGACGCAGCGTCGCCTTTTTTTGAATCCTTGAAAACTTTATCGACTGCCATGGCGTTTCGTACACTTACCGACTCTCCGGCCTTGATCGCCAAAGCAAGCTCCGGGTCCACGAGGATTTCAAATGTGCTACCGTGGACTGACAGCCTCGCTATAACGGCATCCTCAAGTTTTACCATGACCCGCTACTCCTTGGCGGGCTTGACTGGGGGCTTGGAAGCAAGTTGCTTTATATACCTACTCAGTTCCTCGGAACTCAGCTTCTCAAAGTGTTCGGTCTCGGTTCGGATGACTGCCATCTCGACTTTATCGACATCGAGTTCTCCCTCGACCACCGTCCGCAGCGCCTCGAGGGCAAGCAGTATAGCGTCCTCTAGTGAAAGTTTCTCGTTGTACCTGCTTTCGAGGAACTCCGTGACAGTCTGGGCTCCACCTCCTATCGCTTGGCACTTGTATGCCGCCACTACACCACTGGGATCGGTCTCGAATAGGTGGGGCTTCTTATCGTCGACGCCGGCAATTAACAACCTGGCGCCAAATGGTCTAACCCCGCCGTGCTGGGTGTAGAGCTGTTTGATGTCCCCTATGCGCTTCGCTAGAGCTTGAACGCTGATCGGCTCATCGTACCGCAGTCGGTTGACCTGGGCCTCTATGCGTGCATGGTCAATCAGCACGCGGGCGTCCGCGATCAGACCCGAAGCTGCAGCCCCGATGTGCTCATCCACTTGGAAAATTTTCTCAATCGATACCTCCTCGACCAAGTTGCTCCGAACTCTCTTCTCCGCAGCCAGAACCACGCCTTCGTTTACCTTGATGCCAATGGCTGTCAGGCCTCGCTTGACGGCCTCCTGGGCGTATTGGACCTGGAACAGCTTACCGTCGGGGCTGAATACCGTTATCGCCCTATCGTAGCCTGCTCCAGGTGGTACAAAAGCCATGCATTACACCTCGTTAACAGATTATTCTGATACAATACCCATAAGGTAAAAGCATATTTAATCCTTTGCCTAACGGGACGCCAAAAATTTGCGTTTTGCGGCCCTTATCGTCCCAGATACCCCAAGAACTCTAAAAGAAATCATTTTTGCGTGATTTTCCCCAGCACTCGACATTGACGCCTTGATTTCATCGACCTGCTTATGGGCGCAACGCAGGAGGCCGAGCCGCGAATTCTCATCGTAGAGCACGAGTTTCAACATCGATTGTTCCACCTTCGGCCTGCTGGCACGTAAAAAATTGATTGTTTGCAGAACATCGGGCACGCTCGCTTCTCTCATCGACTCAAACGCGATGTATCTGCGCCTCTTCCTCATCTTTTTGACCCGCCTCAACAAATTTCTCGACAAGTCCAATAGCTATCTCACGTTTTGCGGGGAATGCCGCCGTCTTCAACTTGAGGTGAATCGCGTCCCCGCTGCCGGCGAGCACCAACTCCCCACGGTAGGCAAGTTGCTTGTCGAACCTCAGATAAAGGCGGCAAGACTCATCAATCCTCGTTGGCAAGATGCTGCGAATATTGTCAAGCTCACCAGCGCGCAACTTTGCCGCCACGCGTTCCCAGAGTTCGCGCAGGAGTATCTTGCGGTTGACCCTCGCCTCAAAGTTCGTGATCGGGTTGCCGTGGTGTCCTTTCAGCTTCGACCGACTGACCTCAACAGCTTCAGGCAAAAAAGTTCTCAAAGCTTCCAGAACACGCTGCTCGTCCTCGGTTGCGTGCGCATGCGTGCTCACTACCGCGTTGCTGAACGGAAACTCCATTTGCTCACTTTATTCTTCCTCGTGCGCGGACGCTCGGCCTTATCCTCTCCGAGCCCTTCCCCTTCGACAGCAGGCCCCTCGACTGCCTGCCAGCCCGCGTCAGACCTCGATAGACCCGCCCACGCTGGGCCTTGTTGACCACCCACGCAAAACTGGGGTCGCTTTTTATCACAGGGTGATTCGGGTCGAGCATTATGACCTCAAAATATTCTCGGGTGCCGTCAGACCCCAGAGGATAAGAGTTGAGAACCTCCAAGTTTGGGTACTTCCGAGCCGCTCTCTCCTCCGCGATCAGCTGGATACTCTTCTTTGGCACAATCTTCGAAACACCCATCCGTTTGGGTCTACGACCGCGGGATGGTCTTACTTTGCGTCGACCACCCTTTCTGACACGGGCCCTAACTACAACAACGCCCTGCTTTGCCTTGTATCCGAGCGTTCTGGCCCTGACAAGTCTGGTCGGATGCTCAACACGCGCAACGGCTGATCCTTGCCGCCATTCACGCATACGACTGCGCATGAGTTCACGCGATATTTCTTCCACCTTCTCACTACCTATCTTACACAATGGCTTCCTTTATCTTCTTAGCGACGATAACCGCCGCGTCGCGCTGGGCCTCCACCGTCGATGCCCCTATGTGCGGTGTAAGTACCACATTCGACATCTTAAACAGCGGACTATCGATTGGGGGCTCACTTTCATAAACATCCAAACATGCCCCAGCGATTCTCTTGCTCTGCAATGCTTCGATCAAAGCTTTCTCGTCGATGATTTTGCCACGGGAGGTATTGATCAGCACCGCCGTAGGTTTCATAAGTTCCAGTTCCCGCTTTCCTATCATTTGTTTAGTGCTGGGAAGTAATGGGACATGTAAGGTGATGTAATCGGATTCCCGCAACAATGCGTCCAAACCCACGTAATTTCCCCCGGTCTGTTCAGCAAACTCTTGATTTTGCACCACATCGCAGAGGAGCAGCTTCATCTGGAACGCTTTCGCCCTGTGCCCGACCGCTTGCCCGATGTGCCCAGTACCGACGATCCCAAGCGTCTTATCTCTTAACTCAGTCCCCACGAGTTCTTTCTTCTCCCATCTGCCCTGCTTGGTACCGACATCTGCCCGCGGGATCTGCCTCGCGAAAGAGAGCATGTGCCCGATAACCAGTTCAGCCACGGCGATTGTTGGTGCCTCGGGCGCGTTGACGACCTTGATATTCCGAGTTCTAGCAGCCTCAACGTCGATGTTATCCAGCCCGACCCCTGCCCTGGCCACGATCCTCAACTTTTTGCCAGCGGCGATGACATCTGCAGTCACCTTTGTCGCGCTCCTCACTACCAAAACATCGCAGTCCTTGACCCTCTCCAACAGCTCGTCTGGCTTTAAACCTGTTGCGACCTCAACCTCGGCGAACTCCCTCAGCAATTTTACGCCATCTTCGTGGAGCTTGTCCGCCACCAGTACTTTCACCAAACCTAACACCTCGCCGAAGAAATTAGCCCACGATTATTTAAGTATTCCGAGGTTTGCCGTAAAATCTTGTGAACTGCCTGATGGTTTCTCTGAAACTCGTCCCGGCCTTGATGTTCTTCACCAAAATCTTCAAGCGGTAATTGCTCGCCAACGTCTTCAACAGCTGAGAAAACAGGAACGGCGGGCGCATGACGAACTTGGAGTAGAAGTTGCCGATCATGTCCAGCAGAGCTTCCTCGGTCAATTTGGATGGATAAACGTTCACCGCGACGAGTTCCTCCTCCCACCGCTCCTCCTCGTTCAGGTGACCTTCCCTCACGGCTGTTTCCCAGAGGTCCATTCCGGGGGAGATGCAGAGCGGATTCATCTGTGGAAAATCCATTCCCTTCAGGCTCATCGCGAAATCAAAAGTTTGTCTGACATCAGCCTCTGTTTCGATCGGAGCGCCCACGATGAACGACCCCACAACGTTCTCAATGCCCGCCTCCTTGCTGTTCCGCACGGCTTTCCTGCTCATCTCGGGAGTGATGTTCTTGGCGTAGTAGTCGAGCACCTTCTGGCTGCCGCTCTCCATCCCGAAGTAGATTATTTTACAGCCGACCTCTGCGAACTTCCTCATCACCTCGCGTGACGCGTGGTCGACCCTCCCCTCAGCCCAAAGGTTCAACTCAATTTTTTTCTCCTTTAACATATCACAGATCTTTTCCATGCGCTGTTTGTTCACGAGCAGATTATCGTCAACGAATCCAACCTCCTCGTAGCCATCGTTGTAAAGCTGTTCCATCTCCGCAACTACAGCTCCCGGAGATCTGAACCTGACCATGCGGAGCGAGAACGCCGCGCACGCGCAGTACCTGCAGGAGTAGGGGCAGCCCCTTGATGTCAGCACCGTGGTGAACTTCCCGCCGCTCCCTAGCATCCCCATTATCTCCGAGTGGTATTCCTGCTCAAGAAGCGACCGATCTGGAGTTGGGAGATCGTCGAGATTTTGGATCAAATGCCTCGGCGGCGCCTTCGCCACCTTGCCATCGTGCCTATAGGCTATTCCGGAGATCTTTTTGGTCTCTCTATTTTTTTCCAACGCATTGACGAGTTCCAGAAAGGAGAATTCACCCTCTCCCAGTGCAACGTAGTCAACGAATGGGTACTTCGTGAGTATCCTGTCGTAAGTAAAAGTGGCGTGATAATTTCCAAAAACTATTTTGATATCCGGCATCTCGGCTTTGATGGCCCTCGCGATCTTTACCCCCTGTTTGAAAGTGGGTGTCAGGACACTCAATCCAACGACTCCCGGGCTCTCTTGTTTGACCCTCTCGACAACTTTCTCCACAGGCAACTGTATCCTCCCGTTGTCGATGACCTTGACCTCGTGCCCAGCGTTCTGCAACACTACCCCGATGTAAAGCAGGCCCAAGGGAGGCCAAGCCGCTTCGCTCTCTATTCTTTCAGCATGCCCGGTATCCGGGTTTATCAGGAGCACTTTCATCCGTTCACCGCCCCTTCGTCGAGACTATCCGTATGACATCACTGTCTTTTAGCTCGTGGCCCTCGCCAAGCCTCAGCTTTGTTCGTGCATCTATGGCGTGGAGAAATGACTCGCCCAGATCAGAGTGAATTATGTAAGCGAACTCGCGAGCCGTGGTGCCCTTTGGGACTAAAAAGGCGTCTGGAAGCACGTTCCCCTTTTTGTCCATGAGCTTGGCCTCATCGTCTACAGGGTATACCACAATTAATTTCAAGAGCTCGTAAACTGCCTTGTCCACGACCTGTTGCACTCCGGTCGAGCCCCATTTTTTCATCACCGCCGCAATCTTCTCAAGTGCTTTTTTCTGCTGCTCATTCAGGACTTCGGGCTTCAAGATTGTGAACTTGCCGTCCCCAGGGATGTAATCAATCAAACCCTTCTCGGCTGCACGGCGGAGGACGAGCTCAGCCTCGGAACACGTTGGGACAACTATGTATCCGCGCTGGCCGATGCGACCGATGTTCGGCTCGGCTTCGGGAGTATCCGACTTGTTCGCAGCGATCATTATCGGCTTGCTGGCCTTCCGGAGTTCAGCCACAAACCTGAGCAAGTCGTCGTCCGTCCACTTCTCTGGGTCAGACCGATCGACTGCCGCGTGCTTGAAGGCCTCCATAATGTGACCCTCTTTTACACCGAGCCCGCTCATGCGCTGTGCAATCTCCTTGACCAGATCAAGTTTCTCGTACTTCGCCCTCCGCGCGAACCTCGGCCAGTCCTTTGCGAGGAGGCCGCGGAACCACATGGCAATCTCGACCTCGAGGAAGTCGATGTCCTTGAGTGGATCGTGAGTCCCTGGAGGGCAGGGTTTACCCCCTGCGTCGGTGGCACCTGCGGCGTCGATTACATGGACAAGCGCGGACGCCATGCGAAGGTTGTCCAAAAAACGGTTCCCAAGGCCGCGCCCCATGTGCGCTCCCTCGACCAGACCCGCGACATCGATCATCCTCACAGGCACATAGCGAACTCCATCCACGCACTTCGAGTTCTGTGGGTTGCAGGCCACCTTGAACTCCCGACATGGACACTTGCTCCGTACGTATGTGACGCCAACATTCGCGTCGATCGTGGTAAATGGGTATCCGGCAACTGGGGCGTTGGCAAGGGTCGCGGCGTTGAAGAACGTGGTCTTGCCCGTGTTAGGCTTCCCGACAAGTCCTAGCTCTAGCATCTCAACCCATCTCGCCGCGCTCATAACAGCCCGGCCCTCTTCGCTTGCCGAAGCTCTTGAGCCCATGTTCGGCGAGTTGGGAGCGGAGCCGTTTGGCGTAGCTCGGCTCGATCTCACCCTTGCTCTCCAGAAAGTTTATTATCTCAAGTGCCTGGCCGTCGTTTTCGCAGCGCCGGATGAAATCCACGGCAGTGGGGTCGTAACCCTGAAGGCAATGCGCTGCCCTCTCCGCCTCTTTCAAGTTGCTCCGCACGGCTTGGATTTTAACCGTCCCGCTCTTGCCAAGCTCTTCGTCCAAGTTTGGATATTTCTTCCGGAATTCTTCACTAACATATTCACTCATGCCAAGACCTCTAGGGTTTCCACTTTTTCTTCCTCACTGCTGGTTCCACGTATATCATGACGTTGGGCGGGACATCCCTGTAAACAACCGCCCCGGGCCCGATAGCCGAATCCGGACCTATTTTCACCCCGACATTTATCGTGCAATTGATGCCGGTCTTGACGTTGTCGGCGATTATCGTGCCCAACTTCCGCCTGCCGCTGCTGACCACCTTCCCCCCCACCTCCATCTTGACGGGTTTCTCGTCCAAGCGCAAGTTTGCGAGGGTAGTCCCCGCTCCAAGGTTACAGTTGCTGCCTATGACGCTGTCTCCAACGTAGGACAGGTGCCCGATATTCGTATGATCCATGACGATTGAGTTCTTTACCTCCACCGCGTTACCTATCCTGACATCGTCGCCTATGCTCGTGCACGGTCGTATGAAACAATTCGGCCCGATATCGCAGCCCTTACCGATATATGTTGGCCCCAGGATGTAAGACCCTGAGCGGATTTGCGAGCCCTCTCCAACATAAACATTGTCCCCCACACTGGCACCGACCTCGACCTTGCCGTGTATCTCGCCGCGCTGCCCCCGCAGGAAGTACTCATTTGCCACCAGCAGGTCCCATGGTCTGCCGATGTCCGCCCATAATTTTAGAGGGGAAGTATAGACAGCCTTGTTCTCACCAATTAAAATTTGTATGGAGGCGGTCAGCTCGTATTCCCCCCGCTTCGACAGCTTCGTTCGCTTGATCGCGTGAAAAATCGCGGGGTCGAAGATGTATACGCCAGCATTAGCCAGCCTGTTCTTGATACGCTTCGGCTTCTCGACCACCTCGCTGACCTTCTCCCCTTTGAGGAAAACTATCCCGAACTGTTCAGGCTCATCGACCTCGATAGTCGCCATGATTCCCCCAAAATTCTTGTTCGAACCAACCTCCCTATGGCGCTTCAGGAGCGCGTTCAGGGATTCCTGGTCAACCAAGGTGTCGCCGTTCATCACAAGGAAATGGTCTTCGCCGACGAAATCCTCTGCCATCGAAACTGCATTTGCCGTACCAAGCAGCTCCTTTTGATGTAAATACTCAAGTTTCAAGCCAAACTTTGAGCCATCACCATACCGCTCGATGATCTGCTCCTTGCCGTAACTAACAACTACCGCAACCTTGTCGATCCCGGCATTTTTCAAAAGCATGAACGTGTGGTCCAGAGCTGGCCTCCCCGCCACCGGCAACAGGAATTTCGGCTTTGTGAAGGTGAGCGGGCGCATTCTGGTGCCAAGACCAGCTGCGAGGACAACCGCTTTCATTATCAGCCCCTTAATAATTTGGCGCGGAGTTAATAAAACGTGAAGATGTGTTGGTTTTCAACTCACAGACACATCACAAACATTGGATTCAGAGTGAAAAACTAACTTTGTATCGCCTTTTTTAACACTTTCACGGCTTTTTCAACTATCTCTCTCACGCGCTCAGGGGTTCTGCCCTCCACGGTGACCCTGATATATGGCTCCGTTCCCGAGGGTCTAACAAGAACCCAACCTTCTTTGAGTTCAAGTCTTATGCCATCAATGGCCAGCGTTCTTACAACATCTGGAAACTCCCTTTTCAATCTGGCCTCTAGTTTCTCCATTGTCCTAACCTTCCGCTCGTTCGGGCATGCCACTTTCTCTCTTGCGGTTGAGTATTCAGGCAATGCTTCCAGCAACTCGGATAATTTTTTACCTGTTGAATCTAGTAACTCCAAAATTTTGACCGCTGCGAGCGGCCCGTCCGGCGCTGGGTGAACGCTTGGGAAAATCCACGCACCGCTGGGCTCCCCGCCGAACACAGCACGACGCTTTTTGACCTCCGCGGCCACGCTCACATCTCCCACGCGCGTCCGCACAACCTTGCCCCCACGCTTGCCAACAGAATCATCGACAACGCTGGACGCATCCACCGTGGTCACGACGACATCTCCCTTCCGACCAACCTGGTGAACAGCAACCAGCCCAAGTAATTTATCCGCCTGCGCGACCCTGCCTAGCTCGTCAACGGCTGCGATCCTATCCGCATCGCCATCGTGCGCAAGGCCGAGAACGGCACCAGTTGACTTAACAACGCTGCAGAGTTCCCCCAGGTTCTCGGGCGAGGGTTCGAGCCCACGCCCCGGGAAGAAGCCATCGATGTGCGAGTTCAGCGCGGTCACCTTGCAGCCGAGCCTCCGAAGCAAATGCGGTGACACGAGCGACCCGGCTCCATTGCCGCAATCGATCACGACCTTGTATTTCCGCTTGAGCCTGACCGTCGCCGCGACTTCGTCAATGTAACTCGTCAGGACCTCAACCTCCCCCACACCACCTATCCGGTCCCAACTCACGCGCTTCATCCGCTTATCGAAATAGATGCCCTCAATTTCATCTTCAAGTTGGGGGCTGTAAGCCATGCCGCTCGAGTCCCAGAATTTGATTCCGTTGTACTCCGGGGGATTGTGAGACGCCGTGATCATGACGCCAGCTTTCGCGTTGAGGCGACGAACAGCGAAACTTACAACAGGAGTTGGGACGATGCCGAGTCGCTTAACGTCGCAACCTCCGGAGAGCAGGCCGGATATCAGGCAGCTCTCGAGCATGTCGCTGGATGTGCGCGGGTCCTTCCCAACGACCACCGTGCCGGAGTTGCCGAGGTGGGTCGCAAGCGCCAGCCCCAAGTCCATCACCAGCTTAGGGGTGATCTGCTCCCCCACCACGCCGCGGACACCCGAAGTGCCGAACAATTTCCCCATGACAGCCACCGGCTAAGCGGGACCACCAAGCACCTTGCTCTTGTAGACCTCTACCCGGTGAATCGGGCAGTAGCGCTTCGCCTCCTTGTAGATATCCGAGGAAAGCTTCCCGAGGACCATCTCCTGCACGAACTGGTCGAAAGTTCTCTCCTTTGCCCGGGCCACGACCACCTTCCGCATTTCTCCCCTGACGGCATCGATCTTGGTGCTCTGGACCCGCCTCACTGTCGTTACCATTGAACTCAGCCGCATCCTGTAGCCATCCTGTGTGGCCACTGTCGCTATGTCATCCACCTTCCCAACCCTGCGTCTGACCTGGCTCCGGATGTAGTCCCTCGCCATCTCGTGCCCAACAAAAGTCGTCATCGCCTTGGTTCCATCGACATTCTTCACCTGAAAGTAGAGCTTGATGTGCGACTTCGAAAAATCCTCGATTATGTCGCCCAAAGTTGTTTCGAAGATCCTCCCAAGGAGTTGCTGGGATTCGAGTGACGGAGTCTCCCCTATCTTGGCACCTCCGAACATCGGCGGGGCCACTATCTCATACCACTCTTTCTCTCGCCATGATTTTTTTATCACTCGCCTTTTCTCTTCTGTTTTTTTTTCTTCCGGCATCATTCCACGACCTTATGTACGGACGGCAAATGACCGACCCGCTTCCGAACGAGTTCAGGCCACCTCGATGGCTCGAAACCGTGCTGGGCGAGGAAGCTCACCACCCAGCGGCTGGTCCCGAAGCCGCAGCAACCCGTCCAGACTTCCCTATCTTTAACCTCCTTTATCTTAAAGCTCTTCGTGAACTTCGCCTTAGCCATGTTGTAGGAGCCTATCTCGAGCCAGCTTTCCTTGTAGGGGAGTACCGTCTCGATGTCATAAGCGGCCACCTTGCTGCTGTCGCTTGTGTCAGCCTCGATGCCTCCCCCGCGCATGTAGAACGGAGTGGCGACCAATAACCGCCATTCCAGCCCGAGGTCATGCAGCAACTGTATGCTCCGCTCCATGACCTCGTCCCTGATCGAAACAGTATCGTCTGGCGACCCCATGAACACGAACTCTATGCGCCTGAACTCCTGAGTGCGCACAAGCCCCTCGACCCCTCCTCCCTCCCACCGGTAGGTCCACCCGCTGCGGTCGAACTGCTTCACGGGCAGGTCGTCCAATCGAACATGTTTAAACGCAAAACTCTCGTAGAAGGGCTCGCACTGCGCGGGGGCGAGTACGTAGGCTGGCTCCTTGAGGACCCCCCCAAGCTCGCGAACGGGAACACGCTTGGTTAACTTGAGCTTTTGTTTGAAGTCCGAGAATGCCTCGGGGTCCCTGGGAGGCGGAGAGACGTAATACATCCCCTCGGGCATCCCGTCCAGGTATCCGGGCATCCGCTGCATGACCTCCAGGGGGATCAGCTTTGGAAACATGACCTCCTCAAAACCAAGCGGGCGCGCCACCCTCTCGATGATGATGTCCTCAATCGCTCGAAGCAGCTTGGCGTAAGGCTCCGTGTATATCCACTGCCCCCGCGCCGGGAACTCGATCACCCAGCCCAGCCGCTTCGCGACCTCAAACGGGTCCTCTTTAAACGGGTGATCTAGTTTCGGTCCTTGCCTGACTATCTTGGGCTCCGCCACCTTTTCCGGAACATGGGTGAGGATATCCTCCACCATTGAGACGAGCCTATCGACGACCCTTCCCCTGAGGTCAGCCTCTGTGAGATTTTTCAGTGAAATCTCGACGCCCGCTTTGCCGACCTTTACATCATATGGCAGGCGTTCTAGTTCTGTCTTTGTTTGTTCCGAGATCTCAGCGGGTGGCAGGACAACCCGATACTCGCTGGCATTTATCCCGCGAAGGCCGAGCCTGTGCTTTTTCCCGAGTTCTGCGCTGAGAAATTTCGCGAGCCTCAGCAGGGCATCGTGGGCGCGAACATAGCGACCCGACTCAAGCTCAACCTCCA
>CAZKGC010000029.1:0-12252 GCA_964552335.1 Hadarchaeota archaeon (SeqCode) | reverse complement strand
GAGCCGCCGGAGGGCTACCGCGGCAGGCCAGCCATCAACAGGGAGAGGTGCATCCAGTGCTGGCTGTGCATCCGCGCGTGCCCAGACCGAGCGATAGGTATAGACAAGGAGACGAAGACGCCGAGCATATGGCTGGGGCGGTGCACCTTCTGCGGCGAGTGCGCTGAAGCATGCCCGACCAAAGCTATCACCATGACCAAGGATTTCGAGTACACCACGCTTTATGAGAAGTGACGCAGGTCGATTTTAATTAGTATGTTAATCCCACTCGAACAAATCCTCCAACGATAATTTTCTCAAGTATTTTGCATCTATGGCGACTGCGAGGTCTCCAAGCTTGTCCATAAGCTCCTCGATTTCTTCTTTTGTTCTTCCAGTTTTTCTTACTAGGGTGCTAACTGGTGTGTTCAGTAGGTCTACTATTCTTTCATTGCCGATGCTCTCGTAATCATCTCCGCTCACTTTAACGGCGCAGGCTATCTCGGCCTTTCTTACGAACTCTGCTAGTCTTATTACATTTATTCCGGTCGCCTTAGATAGCTCCACCGTTTCCTTCCCGGACAAATCGCCGATTTTCAGGATTCCCACAGATACCAGTTTGTCTTTAATGATTTTTCCTATTCTATTGATAAAGAGAACGCTTAGTTCCTCCAGCGAGAAAACAGCGCATCTATATAGGATTTTATAGCACCCGGCAATGCTTATACTTTTGTCACTTTTTAATGTTGATACATTTTTGAATGCGGGCTTCCCTTCAGTTAAAACGCTTTCGACGAGCAATTTGGTTGTGCCTATATTTTCCAACTGAAACCACACTGGCAGCGGATCAACCTCCCTCCAATATGGCCGGATAGTTAAATAAAATTCGCCGTTTTCGAGGTTAACTTCCCCTGTCGATTTATAGTCCTCAAGCCACCATTTATCCACCACTCTATCATCTGCGCAACGTATTTTTTTCATGTCAATGCCGTCTATTCTCACCGCTACATCAGGGTCAACAATCGTTACCTTTACAAATGCTCCTTCTTTTGGATCGCTCATTTCTTCACCGCCCCTAAAATGTCTTTCAACTTAAGTATTTCGAAAACAGGAGCGACTAATGCTTGGTATAATTCCTTTAGCTGCGAGAGAAGCTTTTTTGCATCTTCTTCTGTTGCACCACTTTCTCTTGCTATTTCAGCAGCACTCCATTTCATGACCGCCCTTGCATATTTATCTTCGATGTTGGAAAATTTATAAGAATCTATAGAGAAACCGCACAGCAGTTTAGCTCTCTCAAGTATTGTAACCGTATTGTTTTCGAAAACCTGAGATATTTGCGCATACTTATCTTTGTTTAGCAAGTCGTTTACTATTACAACTCTCCTTTCTACAAGCTTCTTCATATGCTCTACTGTAATGCCTTTGATTTTAGTAGCATCCAGCCAGCCCAGCCAGAAGTGCAGTACTCTATATTCCAAATTCAGGCATGCTGGTACAGGGAGATTTTTGCCGCTATCTATAATACCTAGGTCTTTAAATTGCATTGCCTTTCCTGTTTGAAGCTCGCTCAAAACACACTTTGCAATCAACTTCCTCTCGCCGTTGTTGTATATTTTGAACCATACAGGTAGAGGATCGACTATTTCGAAATACGGCCACAACCTGAGGTAGAAATTTCCATCCTCAAGGTCTATATCATCTGTAGATTGATAGTTTCCAAGCGTCCACACCTTTCCAACTACTACATCATTCTTTGTTCTCCTCTTTTCCACACTCACTCTGTCCACGACATCTGGGTCAACAATCCTTATTTTAGCCACGTAATTTGACATTCTTTTCCTCATCAGTGTTATATCTTAATTGTGTTTTGCACACTTATATGTCCTTTTGGAGGAAGTACAAAAAGTTCCTGGGGTACGCCATGTCATATGAATCAGGGGAAATCTGGGTAGATCTTGAATGTCGGGACGAACAAAAAGCTAGGCAGTCTATCGACCTTCTAGTTGAGGCAATGTCATATCAAAAACGGAGTTCTCTCAGTAAAATTTCCGCAACCCGCTTGACCGAATCCTTCACAGTCCCGCTCATCTCGGCACCCATCTGCGCCCGCGCCGGCTGAATTCCCAGCAGTGCTATTTTCGCCCCCGTTTGTTCCTGAAGATATTTTGCGAGTATTGAAAGCGGCATGGTGTGTGTCGAGATGGATTGTCCCGTGATGGCCCCCGGCTCGGCTAGGACAACTTCTCCGGGTTCAGCGCCGAAATCTGTTGCATCGATGAGAATAACGTGGGAGGGCTGGAACCGTCTTATCTTTGAGGTGAAGTTCTCCGGCGCCACGCCGCCTTCAATCAAAAACACATGGGACGATTTCAACACCCCGCGCAGCCTCCGAACAATCTCCATTCCTGCTGCATCGTCTCCCCGCATCTCGCTCCCGACGCCCACCACCACTACGCGGGTCGCGCCCTTGAGGAAAGATGACAGATCAAATGGCAAACGTTCACCTCAAGAATTCGTCCAAAATCAGATCCTCTCGTTTAGCCCCAACCCTTCTCAGCGCCGCCAGCACCCAGTCAATCCTGCCCACTTCCGCGGGTTTGTGGGCATCCGAACCTATGCTGAATTTTACCCCCTCCCGAAGACACAGCGCCAAAAACTCATCGTCTGGGGTCCTGTACTTCGAGTTTACCTCCATTGCGACGCCGCGGTTGGCCGCCAGCCTCGCGAAATCCTCAATCTCCTCACGGGAGAGATAAGGAAGCAAACTCTGGTGAAAGAAAAATGGATGGGCCAGCACGTCAACCTTTCGATGCTCGATTGCTTTGGTGATCCTCCGCAGGTATTCCCGGGCCACCTCCACTGGATCTATCAAGTTTCCTAGCGCATGAATGCCCACGATGAGCAGATCCAACTTCCCGGCAAACTCCTCATCCGCATCAATCCTACCGTCACCATCCATCACGTTTGCCTCGATTCCGGCCAATACTGGTATGCCTGCGTCTCTACGAGCGAGCTCGATATCTTGAAGCAGGAAAACCAGCTTTTCCCGGAAAATCCCCACGTAGAGCTCCGGTCCGTGATCCGTCAAAGCCACCGCCTCAAGACCGCGCGCCTCCGCTGCCTCGACCATCTCAATGGGTCCACTTGTTCCGTCCGAATAGTGGGTGTGGACGTGAAAATCGAATTTGGCTGGCATATGACTCAAATTAATAAAACTCAATACCTGAAAAAGCTAATTGCATAGGGTAACAGGTGTATAAAGATGTGTCTAGCCATCCCTGGGAAGGTCCTGAAAATAGAAGGGCAGACCGCAACTGTTGACTTCGGCGGGGCGCGGCGAGAGGTAAGGCTCGATCTGCTCGCAAACGTGCACAAGGGCGATTATGTGCTGGTTCACGCTGGGTACGCTATCCAAACGGTGGACGAAAAGGCCGCCCTTGAGATACTCAAGTCTTGGGAGGAAGTTGCCCGAGGTGAGGCCGATGCATGAAGTAGAGTTGGCGATGCGGGTGTTGGGTACCCTACGCCAGATAGCCGCTGCGCGGAAATCGCGCGTGCTGGAAGCAAACCTTAAGGTGGGGGAGATAAATGAGCCAGGCTCCCTTCGCCTCTGGCTGAAGAAGCTTGGTGGGAACGACTTCCGCTACACAAAATTCAAAATAACTCAGGTTCCGATCACAATCAAGTGCACCAAGTGCGGGTATTCAGGTGATGCCAAGTCCATCGATACCCATCTACCGGATCCCAAGCTCGGAATCGCCTGCCCAAAGTGCGGCGGCCACGACCTGTCGATAACCACCGGGCAGGAACTTGAAATAGTTGATATAAAACTGGAGGAGGGGCCAAAACGCCTGAAGAAAAAATCTCGCTAGCTCACGGAGCCGGCGGCAAAGCCATGATGAAGCTGATAGCGGATATCTTTCTGAAGGAGCTGAAGCTGAAGAGCGCTGGCGAGGTGGGGCTCGATGCTCTCGACGACGGGGCCACGATATCGATCGGCGACAAGACGCTCGTGCTGACGACGGATTCCCACACCGTCAAACCCCTATTCTTCCCTGGCGGGGACATCGGCAAGCTCGCGGTGGCCGGCACGATAAACGACCTCGCCGTCATGGGGGCAAGGCCGCTAGCGATGTCGTCCGCTATTGTGCTCGAGGAGGGATTCTCGCTCGATGACCTGACCAAGATAACCCGGTCGATGGACGCCATGTCGCGAGAAGTGGAATGTCCACTGATAACTGGAGACCTGAAAGTGATGGAGCACGGCGCCCTTGACGGCGCCGTCATCACAACAACCGGGGTTGGGGTCGCTGAAACCCTCGTGACGGACCGGGGGCTCAGACCCGGGGACGAGATAATCGTAACTGGTACGATTGGAGACCATGGGATGACAATTCTGGCCCATAGGGAAGGCATCGCTGTAGAAATGAACCTGGAATCGGATGTGGCGCCCATATGGGAGACTATAGAGGCCGCTCTGAAGATAGGAGGGATAACCGCGATGAAAGATCCCACTCGAGGAGGTCTGGCTGGGGCGTTAAACGAGATGGCCTCAAAAGCGAGGGTGGGAATAGTCTTGAGGGAGTCGGATATCCCCATCGCCGAACCTGTGAGAGCAATGGGGGAAATGCTGGGCATCGACCCACTGCAGATAACCAACGAGGGGAAAGCAATCATCGCTGTCGATCCAGCAAAGTCACATGAGGTGCTCGCCGCTATCAGGAAGACGAAATACGGTCGGAAAGCGTCAATTATAGGGGAGGTTACAAAAGATCACCCCCAAAACGTCCTGCTCGAAACCGTTGTTGGAGGGCGGCGCCTGCTTGAGTCGCCCATTGGAGACCCTGCACCGAGGATTTGTTAGGTTTTGTTAAGAAATATCACCAATTTTAATCACCAGTTTTGTTATTTTTTATTATATTTGGTTAAGAATAGTTAAGTTTTTAAGGAAGAAAGTAGACCAGATATTGTTAACTAAGGTGAAAAATTGTTAGGAATGGTTAGATTATGGAGGAGACGAGAGAGCGATTGTACACGATGAGAGAGGCATGTTCCCAACTCGGAGTGCATCCTAACACTCTCAGACGATGGGACAAGGAAGGAAAGATAAGAACTGTGCGCCCTGAGAGGGGACAGAGGAGGATACCAGAGAGCGAGATAACGCGTTTGCTGGCAAAAACGCCCATCTCACCTCCTTCCGAACAGGTTTCACCTCCTCCGCAACAAGCAATCTCGATACAAGAACTGCTTTCACACTTTTTGAACTACGTTTTTTCTTATCACAAGGACGATTGGGAGCTCGTGAAGAGGGCGATCCTCATCAGAGACGACTACACTTGTTCGAAATGCGGCGCGAAGGAGCTACTTGAAGTGCATCACAAGGACGGAACCAGCCGGAACGACCCTGAGAACTTGGTCACGCTTTGCCAGAAATGTCATCAAGAAATCCACAAGGCTATTTCAGAACAAAAAGCTTGGAAAATACCTCAAAAAGAAAAAACGCAGCCGTCAGAAAAGGTTAAAACCGAAATAAAGCCAGATAAGGTCTCACCTGAGAAGGGAGAAGTGCCCCGTCGCGTCATCCTTGACGAACTGGCACCCGCCGGACTGCTCCAGCGCACCACCTTCGGGGATCTCCTCTCCGCCGCAACGGTCCTCAAGAGCTTCGCGCTGGAGGAACTCGCCGCCAGAGCCCGATGTCCGGCAGCTATCACAAAGGTATTTTGTGAACGGATGAGCGACCGCGGTTACCTTGCAAGCGTGGGCGAAGGTTATGAAATGCGCGTTAAGGTGGGCGTATGAGCCTGTTCGACGAGAAAATCGGGCAAGACAAGGTTTTCGATGATTATCTGCAGCGTTGGGGGCTGCGGGAGGATCCATTCAAGCTCGAGCTGCAATCGATCGATATGTTCGTGCCGGTGCAGGAGGAAGATTTACGGAAACTGAAGTGGGTGTTGACGGGGGGCAAGCTCGGCGTGCTGACGGGAGGGCTTGGAACCGGTAAAACCACCCTCTGTGAATTTCTCGTCGCATCCCTGAGAGAAGAGAGCCTCACTGCATCCGAACCATCCAAACTGATTGTGCCGGTCTTCATCCACGGTGCCGCATACAAATCAATGGACGAAGTTCTGCGCGCGATAATGCTCGCTTTGGAAATGGACGCCGACAAAGATCGCGCGAGTATGTTCGAGGTCTTGCGCCGGTGGCCACGCGAACATTCCGAGCGGTTGGTCATAGTTGTAGACGACATCCACGAAAGCCGCGTCAATGTCAAAGATATAGGCGAGTTTTTGAGGGTTCTCGTGGACATCCCCAGCATCACCATCCTGATCAACGGCGAACCTAAAAGAATGGAACTTTTTTTGGATAAGGTTCCTGCGCTCAGAGACCGTGTGCAGGTTCGCGTTGAGATTAAACCGATGAGCAAAGAGACCCTCAGAAAGCTGCTGGATTTGCGTTTAAAAAACGCGGGATGCGACAACGGAAATGTTTTACTGACAGAAAAGGGGTTTGAGGCCGTCTACAGGGCCAGTAGAGGGGTTCCGAGGCGTGCTTTGAAGGCCGCCAGCAACGCTCTCCGCTATGCTGCGACGGTCGACACACCGATCGACCCCAGAGCCGTGAAAAAAGGCAACAAGCTTTCGTTCTTCAGGCGTTCGTTTTCGTTCTGAAACTTGAGCCATCGTCCTCTTGTCTTCCGAACTGAGGTAAGTATTCATATACCTCCTCCCCCTTTCCGATAAGTATTTATTTTTACTTCCAAAAAATGGAAGTAAAAGGAGGACCTAGATGCCAAGGGAGGAAACTGCACGGGCTGAAAAATGGTTGCGCGAAAACTTGCTCGCACGAGAGCTACTAAAGCGATCGCACATCAACGAAAAAACGCTCAAAGCCCTGCTCCTGCACTCCTGGAGTGAAGGCGCGACATTTGAAGAAATTTCAAAAAGGTTAAACATTCAGCAGTCGGGGGCCTGGAAGCGCTGGAAGAGCGGACGAGATGCCGTAATGCGTTCGTTTTACACCCTCGAGCTGGCAATATACGCCGGAGTTTTGGAGGCCGAGACC
The DNA here is from genome assembly GCA_964552335.1 of Hadarchaeota archaeon (SeqCode). Classification (GTDB taxonomy): domain Archaea; phylum Hadarchaeota; class Hadarchaeia; order Hadarchaeales; family Hadarchaeaceae; genus B75-G9. Next base: position 5,205 of record CAZKGC010000029.1, on the reverse strand, counting down.
GCCGAAGTTCTGATTGACGACTTGCTCGACTACATGAGTTTGGCCCGGGGCGAAGGAAACGTGGACGAATTGCGGGATAGGATAGAAAGAAGAATGGTACAGCTCGCTAAGGAGATCCCGCGTAAAAAATAGCTTCTTTTGCCAAGTTTAGCGTGGTATAAGCCTTGTTCTTGGTCACAACTCTATCTTTTTCACCGTGTTGTTTTTCTCGTCAATTTCAAAATCTCCAAACACCGTGGGGGCATGTTTCTTCAATATCTTCAAAATTTCTATTGCCGCCCTTCTTATCTCCCACTGCGCGCCGGGTTCGCCCCTAAGCTCGACTATGTGGCGCCACTCCCTCAGATTCGCAGTGACCACGATCTGAGTTTCCACGGCGTTTGGCAGCACGAACCTAGCATCCTCATTCTTAACTCCAAGCTTCTGGAGCTCCGAATATGCCTTCTTGGCGTTGCCCATGAATTCGGTGAAAACAGAGTGGGCCTTGGAATTGTTTTTTATCGATTCGGGCTCCACGTAATTGAAATTGCTCTCATCCACGTACCTCTGGGACTGCTGGGAATAAGAACACAGCCTATGCCTTACAAATTGATGTGTGAATGCCCTTGAGACTTCGGAGATCCTGAACGTTGCGGAGGCGTGCTCCAGCACGGAAAGATGCCCTCTTTTGATGAGCATTTTAATAAAGGCCTTTTCGGTGCCCTTTCCTCGTTTCCCGAACGACAAGTAGCACGTGCGGCCCGCCGATTCTATCAATTTTTCTGCATTGGGGGTGATGAACAGCAACTCGACTTTCATTCTACCCTCTCGAAATATGATAGCAGCCCTTCTTAATAATCCTCTGCCCTACACCCGGCTGCTTCTCTATTTGTTCACCACTCGCGGCGGGGTTATCTCCTTCTGAGCCTGATAAACTCCCTTCTTGTCCTTGTAGCTGATCAAGCATTCTTCATCGCTCTCCAAAAATATCACTTGGGCGATCCCCTCGTTCGCGTAAACCTTCGCGGGTCTCGGCCCAACGTTGGCTATCTCTATCGTCACGAAACCCTCCCATTCCGCCTCCAGGGGTGTGATGTTGACCAAGACCCCGCAACGGGCATAAGTGGACTTCCCGAAGCACAAAGTCATAACCTTCCTTGGGATCCTGAAATATTCGACTGACCTCCCGAGCACGAAAGAATTTGGAGGGATCTCGCACGTTTTCCCCTTGAAATCCCTGAACAGGCCCCGGTCGAAATTCTTCGGGTCAAGACCGCTTTTCCCCCTGGGTTCATAGATTTTGAACTCTTCCGCTAGGCGCATGTCGTAACCATAACTTGAAAGACCATAGGAAATAACGCCCTCTCGAACTTGATGGTCAACGAAAGGTTCGATCATTTTGTTTTTGATGGCCATCTTGCGTATCCATCGGTCGGATTTCAACATGCTCTTCAACCCGCCAAAGTAGAAAGATAACTACGGATGGTTAAATTTTTGCTTTGCTACATCTATTTACTTCTTCCCTACGGGCATAACATAAAGCGGCTGTACGTTCTCCGGCATATTCAGAAGTTCTTTTACCTGTTCGTCATGGAATGCTCCGACTGTGACTGTTCCGAGGTTCAGGGCGGTAGCCTGAAGATATAAGTTTTGAGCAGCGTGCCCAGCTTCCATGTGCACATATTTGACGCCCCTCTCGCCATATCTCTCAGTAGTCCTCTCGTAGACCGCCGCGATCACCATGTCTATAGCGGCCTCCTTGACCCAAGTCTGCTCTAAAACGGCTACGTAAAGCTCCTCCCTTTTGTCTCCGTCAAGAATCTTGATTATCTCATGTTCCGACGGGTTGTACTTGTAAACGCCTTCAGCAAGGCCTTCCACGTCTCCGACCACCATGTAAACCTCTAGCGGATAAGTGCCTCCAGCAGACGGGGCGGTCCGGTAGCCCCTTGGGTCGGTGATTCCCTGAGCGGCCCAAAGAAGCTGCGAAACGTCCTGAAGCGTTAAGGGTTCACCTGTATACTCCCTGACCGACCTCCTGCTCAGCAGAACCTCCTCGATCGAGACATCGCTATCATGCCGCGGCTCCGGAAGCTCTACTATGTTGTCGGAGGGCGTTGGTGAAGGCCCGACCGCTGATTTAGAAGCTTGCCATATGAGATACCCGCACGCTGCCCCCAATGCAACCAGAGCTACAACTACAACTCCAATCAATCTCCTATCCAAAATGTCCCACCTCCCTTTTCCATTTTTATCCCCCTTGATAATCATATGAATCCAAACTAAAATAAAAAAGTTTTGATTGAAACAAAGATTTTGAGCTAGCCAGCCATGCAATTCAGAGCACCGCGAGCAGAACGGCCATCGTTAGGAGATGAATTTTAAATAACTATGCAAGTTAGAGTATGCTAGGTGATTTTTTAACGGGACAAACGGGAGAAAGCAGACGCAATATGAAAAGCGTGGCCATGCTTATCGAGACTTGGACTAGCGCGAGCAGGACGGAAAATCATTCAGAGTTCTGTAGGAGATTTCAATGAACGCGCTTGCGCTAACGCTGATGCTGATCACAACCATCAGTTGGGCCTTCGCTCAGGTGATCGGTAAGCTGGCCCTTGGCAAAATCGATGTTTTAACTTTTAACGCTGTCAGGGCATCCACCGCATTACCGCTGGCAATCTTGTTTGTCTTTTTTACAGGAGATCTGGTGAACCCTGGATTAGGATTTTTATTTTTTGCTGTCCTCGCCGGGATACTCGGGCGCTTCATAGCGGTTCAACTGTTTTTCTACTCGATGAAGAAGAACCTTGCACACAGAATCATGTCCATATCTAATAGTTATCCGCTGTGGAGCGTCGCCCTCGCGATACTATTTTTGGGCGAGCAACCAAGCGTTGTCGTGCTAATGGCAGCCATCCTCGTTGTCGTCGGAGCTTATTTTCTGAGTTCTAGGAGAGGCAAATCGGGCAATTGGAGCCTTTTGACGGTGGCGATGGCATTTTTAGTAGCCATCATTTGGGGTTCATTGATCGTCATCAACAAATACTGTCTCAGTGGAATGACTGCTGGCACTTTGCTTTTGATAGTAAACATCACCGGGGCGGCATCCTGTAATGCGGCAATGGTTACCCACATCAAAAGCAGATCGGAATTCGATAAGAGATCCGTGGGATTAGCCATGCTTTCAGGAACTCTCGGTCTGTTCGTCGGGGAAATTTTGTCCTATTTTGCTTTGAGAATAGAAAAGGCGAGCGTGCTGAGCCCCGTACTTGGCGCTTTGATACCCTTCGGTTTCCTGCTCAGCGTTCTCCTTTTGAAAGAAAGGCCGAGTAAAAAAGCAATTTTTGGCATGTTGATCGTATTCTTGAGCGTGGTTTTGGTGTCCCTTTAAAATCCCGCCTGTTTGTCGATCGCCATTTTCGCGTTGGCTGTTATCATGATAAGGCAGGTTCACAGATCCCATACCTCAAGTTAACGTCGTTCTTTTTTCATCTCATGAGCAGACCGCCGCCAGCCCACAATGCGGCCCAGAGCACCGCGAGCAGAACGGCCATCGTCAGGAGATAAATCCCAATGAAAGCTGCTTTCCTCTTCCAGTCAGAGGGTAGAAGCCCTCCAAAACGCCGCCTGAGTCTGTACGGGACAAATGGCACGATGAACGGGACACGTTTTTTATACTCCGAATATTTCTTTCCGAACTTTTCTTGGAGCTTTCCCTCTTCCCTTCCAGCCAGGAGCATGTGGAGAAATACCAAGTTGGCCCATGCGACGAAGTCAATTGGTCTTAAACCGTAAAGCACGAACCCAAAAATTAAGATGTTTACACCGAGGTATTGGGGGTGCCTGACCAGCGAGTACAGCCCGCGCGTCACGAAGCCAGTCTTTTGGAGTTTCGATCTTATGATTTGGGCGAGCCCCACCACGAGCAGAGTGGAGCCGATGAGGATGAGGATTGGCGCGACCCATTGGATGGGGTGTAATAGATCAAATATCCGGCCTCTTACCAACCACACCGTTGCCTCGAAGGAAAGCAGCGGGGCCCAGATCCCGTAAAAGAAAGCCACCCACCCACCGTAAAATATGGCCATGCCTATCGAGACTTGGACGAGCGCGAGCAGGACGGGAACATAGAAAGCCCACGCGGCACAAACACCCGCCCATGTGAAAATTCGATGCTTCCAGAGCAGACTCAATGCGCCGATGCCAGCAAGCGCGATGACCACAGTTAGAAGTAGGGGGCGGTAAGTGTAAGTCCAAACCCAGCTTCCAAATATAACCGTTCCGGCTACGATGGCGATCAGAGCAAAAATTTTCCTCATCTCAAACCATCTCATTAATGGGAGATGATGAGCAAATAAATTTTTATTTCACTTATGGAATCACACATGGTTTAGATTAGAATAAATTGTTGAAAAATAAGTCGAGCCCGGTCGGATTTAAGCACGTTTTTACGCTACGCAAGTGAGAACTTGGTCTCTCACTTAATGACTTTAAAAAATCTAGTACCTTCTTCTATAGCCGCCCCGGTTTCCCCCGGATCCGTATCCCCTGGATCCGTACCCTCCGGACCTATATCCACCCGGCCTCGGCCCGAACCCTCTGCGCTCCTGCTCGTGCTCTGCTGCACTGACATTAACCTCTGAGTTAACCGCTGGGATATCTTTGTCAGATTTCGTCATCTTACCATATTTCCCCACATTGAGATGTATGTGCCCCTGTACAAGTGAAACGTATCCATTTTCTATGTAGAGGACATCATTCACCTGAACCGACCCGATCTGATCCTGCCACAATGAGAGAATTACCGTTCCAGTTTCGTCTCCTACCACTGCTTCTGCCACCCTCTTTGGCTCCCCTCCAAACCTGTTGGGGATCTCCTTTGGCTCCCCGACACTCACGATTTTTATCAAGATGTTTACATTCTTTGACTGAGGGGTTAACCCGCTTACTTTCTTTGTCTCTGCAGGAGCATGTTCCGCTGCGCTTTCCATGATTATTCCTTCTATTCAGTATGTGCAGACGTATAAATAACGATGTTCATGACACCTTTGCACTATAGCTACCGCTAACCGAAACAAGCAGCCCAAAAAAATCACGTCACCTAGACGAGTTTATGGACCCTTCAATATCTTCGGTGTTTTTGCCAGCAGTCCCTGCAGTAAACAGGCCTGCCCTCGGTCGGCTTGAAGGGAACCTCGCACTCGGCGCCGCAATCAGCGCAGGTCG
>CAZKGC010000028.1:0-12328 GCA_964552335.1 Hadarchaeota archaeon (SeqCode) | reverse complement strand
TGATGGTTTGGGAGGTGGAACCTAAACTAAAGCGGAGAATTCAGCATGCCATCAGCATCCTGTAAATGATGGTAAAGCTTTTATAAAGAGGCCAAAATTAATCTGTTTGTTGTTTAGGAGGTAATGCAAATGTTTTTGTTAAAAAAAGTAGAAGACCTGTATGATCAATTCGCAAGTGAAGTATATCGCCCTAACATTCTCGATGGAAAAACCAAAGAATTGATCGCACTATCTAACTCTGTTATGGCAGATTGTATCCCATGTATAGAATATCATTACAAAAAAGCGGTCGAAGCCGGGGCTTCTAAAGAAGAAATCGCCGAGGCTCTTGCTATTGCTATGAGTGTAAGCGCTGGGAGTAAGAAAGCAAAGTACTCACCAGTTATCTCGGAGCTAGAAAGAAAATATATTAGGGAATGATGTAACGGACGAGTTTCCATAAAAATATCATAGATCGCTTCAGCAGTTACATGAACGCCTTCGCGTCATCATCTTTCTGTCGATTACACCTCTCAAACTCCCTTGCCGCCTCCTCCAGCCCAGCCCCGTGCGCCGACTCTCGCGAGCGCCTCCGCCTGACCTTCACAAATATTGGATGATTCACAGCCTCCCCGACCACAAGCGCCTCACCTACCGGCAGCGAAGAAATCATGTCAGCCACCTCCCCCGTTATAGCCTCCGAGGACTGCTTGATGTGCTCGAGGTCATAGGGGTTGGTGATTCGTAAGATGATGTTTGTGTTGGCCTGCGATAGCACGGTGGTTGAGAGCCTTACTGGACGCTGAGAGATTAGCACGAGCGAAGCGTAGAACTTGCGGCCCTCGCGTGCGATGGTTTCGATTATAGACCTCGAAATTGCAGCTACCTTGGATTCGCTCGATGGGCAGAACTGATGTGCCTCTTCTATACAGAGCACAAATGGCGGTACGCGGTTCCGCTTGCGGGCGTTGAAGAGCCTCCTCGCCGCGTAAGCCACCAGCATCTGCTTTTTCCGGAGGCTCGTCATGTCGCTCAGGTCAACCACCACAGCCTTCCCGGGCTCCACGATGTGCTCCCAGTTTGGACAGTCACCACTATCAAAGATATCGAGCGCCTGTAGGTCTTGAAGCCATCCCAACAAGGCCTGCTGGAGTTGCCTGTGGATCTCCCCGTTTTCTCCGACCCGCGAGATGACATCATCCAACCCGAACGGACCCTTTCCCGCCCGCATCTCCGCCCTGAGTTTCTCAAGCACCTGCTGAAGCTCGCGTACCTGCATCCCTGACATGCCCGGTAAAAATTCCATGAACTGGTGCGCGTTCAGGTTCGGAACTCCTATCTTAACTTCCCCGCTTCTGACAACGCTCACATGGCTAGAGTATCCGGGACTTTCGGCCAGCCCAACGTACTCCCCATGGACATCCAACACAACAATTCCAACTCGCCCCAGCTCTGGTGAACGGTCGAGCAATTCCTCTATCATCACATGCGTGCCAAAGCTTTTGCCAGAACCGCTCATCCCAAGTATCGCCACATGTTTGCGCAGTAGCCTCGTGATGTCAAACTTCACAGGCAGCTCGTGGTGCTTGAGCTTGCCCAGCTCCACCCCGCCTTCTGGATTCAACCCGAGAAAACTGATCAGGGCCTCAGGATTGGCATCGTGTACTTTTTGCCCGGGTGATGGTGGGAAGGTAGTTCGCTCGAGCTCATTCTCACTTTGGACCCCAAGCGCCCTTGCTTCAGCTATTAGATATTCCCAGCGGTCAGCGGGAAAGATCGCCGTCAGAGGCTTTCCACCTCGCTCGTACTCCCTTACCGACTCGGCCCGCATGAAGTACCGGTTCGTCTTGACAAGGTTCGTGACGAATGCTATAACTCGCCCTTCCTCCGTCACAACCTCCACGAACTGTCCCTGACGGACTGGCATCCCGCGCCCGTCCCCGGTGACCACGAAGCTGAACTTGTTCGGCGATGGTGAATCTTCCGTGACGATAACGGTTCCGATTTCCATATCCTAGTCCCCCCCTAGAACGGCCTCATGTTCCGCCTCAGCTCTAACAAAGCGAGAGGCCCTAAGCGGTCGGCAATGCTGTCCCGCACGATGCACATATCCTCCTCCGCAAGACGGACACAGGCGTCGGCCTCGATGAGCACGGAGGGGAGCCCGAAACCATCATGGTGGGAGGAGAGGGCATAGACGAGCGAGGCAATCTTATCCACTGACTTGACGGGTTGGTTCCAACAGTCGATAAACTCCACACGTAGTGGTCGGTCAAACGGAACCGTCTTGAGGTAAAATGCGTAAACTTTCGCGGCCCAGGGCCCGAGATCCCTGAGCACATAGCTGGCTGGCTTTTCGGCGTATGTGAAAGCCGGAGTTCGCTCCCCAACCCCCAACAAATGATCGAGTAATATTGTGTCCCGCGATCGCTCCAGGGCCTCCAAATCCTCTTGTTCGAGCCCGAGGTTGCCGAAAGCGGGCAATACCTCATGCCTGAGAATGTCGACAAAACGCCCCCCGCGACTGTCCTTCACCGCGCCCGCCAGAAGTGTTCCGGACCTTGCGCATGCCTGATAGAGCCCGGCGTACGCTTCAATCAGCTTCTGGTACCGCTCAAGCAAAAGAGGGCGGTGGGGGAATCTGTCCACGTACTGGGGAACCACCGAACCGTCTAGGAGCAGAAGCTCGACACCACTTTCTAACACAACATTCGCCGCGACCTCCAGCTCTGTCAGCTGCCGCTCCATGCACGTCAAAAGCTCAAACTCCCTCGCGTCAAGCGGCTCCGCGACATCGATCAGCTTGGGCGGCGGCACTTCGTTTGGAATATATTTGGCCATCTCCAGTTCGGCGTTACGATAGTGAAATACCGCTGCAAGGGCCCGCACGAGGATGAGATCCAAGCCGTGAAGCTGCTGCTCAAGCAACCCACCGTCGACCCCAGCCACCGTTAGGTCCGTGAGCGGGTTCATCTCCACCCGGTTAACGATGGATGGTTCGACTATCCCCTCTACACCATTGAGGCCCGCACCTCTCAGCCCAGAGAGTGCCTCGGCGACCCTTTGGCTCCGTCCACGTTGCTCGCGTATCCGCTCAGCTATGCTCGCAAGCGTGCGCTCAAACCCAACACCCGTCTCACAAGGAGCTGCCTCTTGAAAATTATTTAGGTCATTGAGACCACATACAATAACGGTTGACGGCTGGGTTGGGCTTCCACCCCCATTTTCTTTTTTCATAAAAGTTGCTCCACCGTTCAGCTTGACCAAATTTTCACCTTCCGTCCAATGTTTCACAGTTGTTTTTAAGCCGCTTTGGGGGAGGGGTCACCGAAAGTAATATATAAACTATTTAAAACCCACCAAACGCGACCAGATCGCCACCGCGGGACGATTTTTGAGCACTTTTATACCGCTTGTTTAATGAGCACCGAAAGTACTCGAGTTTTGGTCCTCACTTGAGAGATTGGACCCCTGCCGCTAAAGTTAAACCGCTTTGGAGAGAGAGGAGAAACCAAAGCATGCAAATTGGTGAAAAGGTGCGTCTACCACCCACGCTCGAGCTCACTAGGCCCCTAAACTGTCTGCTAACGGGGGCGGCCGTGCTAATCGGGGAAGTGGTCACGGTTGGTAACCTGAACATACCCGGACAGGTTTTAATCTCTGCCTTCCTCGCGGCGGTGCTTGTGGCAGCAGGCGGGAACGCAATGAATGACTACTCCGACCAACGAATCGACCGCATCAACCGTCCAGATCGTCCCATCCCCTCTGGAAGGATAACTGCATCGAGAGCGCTGACTACCGCCCAAGTGCTCTTCATGGCGGGTATCATATTCACTGTATTTCTGAACCCCTACTGCCTCCTGCTTGTTGGCCTGAATTCGCTAGTGTTAATCCTCTACGCGTGGGGAGTGAAGCGCAAGGGGTTGGCGGGAAATCTCTCAATAGGATATCTGGTGGGCTCGACCTTCCTTTTCGGGGGGCTTGCGACTGCTCATTTACGGGCGGGGCCTCTTATCCCCAGCGAACTTCTGGTCTTGGTGCTGATGGCATCTCTCTCCACAGTTGGGCGTGAGCTGATCAAAGCAATTGAGGATATGAGAGGAGATCGGAAACTCGGGTTTAAGACTTTCCCGATCCGACACGGCGCGGGCAAGGCGGCGGCGTTGGCAGTGGTATTTATCGGTGCCGCGATAGTCATCTCACCCCTACCCTATTTATTTGGGATTTTTGGATGGCAATACCTAACACTCGTGAGTTTCTCCATCGCTGCTTTTCTCGTCGGCGCAAGGACGATCACGCGGAGCAGGGATACAAACGCTGCAAAAAAAGCCTCATTCATGTGCAAGGTAGGGATGGGGCTGGGACTGATAGCTTTCACGGTGGGCGCGTTCGTCTAATCATTTAATCCAAACCGTAGACATGAAGCATCCGTTTAAGCGCCTAGCTTGTCCACTCGTATGGGTTGAACTCGGAAGGAGGGATGAACATCACCTCCGCATATCCCCTGTGCAGCAGCTCCGCGTTCAAATTGACCCAAGCACCATCGACCCACACATAGACTACAGCAAGGGTCCGATCATAGTAATCCTTCGGTTCCAAGTCGTCCACGTCCAAGCCGATTTCTGTTCCGGACGGGCAAAGGCCCTCGACGAACTCCTTTGCTTCTACACCGCCAGGTTCCTCATTTGGCCCAATCTCAGGGGTATTTATCCCGCAGAACCTGACCTCTTCCCCTCCTTGAAGGACAATGGTATCGCCATCAATCACACGGTCCACAATCTCGGTCCGCTCGATATGAGGCTGACCTTGCAACTGCTGGGTTGGGGAGAGCGTCGAATACCATACGACAAGAGCGGCGCAGGTCAGGGCCACGATGCCGCACGCCAATATCACAAAAACTTTCTTCATTTTATTCCGCCGAGGCTTTGGGTGAAGGTTACTTATAAAGGGAAAATTTGCCGTGCGTAACTAATCTTCTTCTTAGGCATGTCACTGTACCTAACTTCCTCAAGCAAAAATTTTTGTCATGCCGCAAATATAGTAATGAGTCTCATGAATGTCCGAGCCCACGTCTATATTAGCGGATACGTAACCGGTGTCTTCTTCAGATACCACACCCAACAGCTAGCGCAGCGGCTTGGTGTGAACGGGTGGATCCGAAACCTGCACGATGGAAGAGTGGAAGCAGTGTTCGAGGGAGAACGTGAGCAAGTTGAGGAGATGGTGAAGTTCTGCCGCGATGGCCCATCAGGAGCGAGGGTGACCGATGTCGAGGTCAAATGGGAGGATTACAAGGGCGAGTTCTCTGGGTTTGAAATAAGGTACTGGAGATGACATGAGCGTCCGTTCTTTAGCCGAAGTCATGGAGGAGATGCGCAGGCACTACAAGCGTTACCCGGAACTCCGCCGAAAGTGGAGGGTTATGGCCGGAGGGGACGAGTACGGCTTCAGCGATTTATTCTTCTACGCGCCAAATGTGGGTGTCTGGCAGATTAAGGGCGAACTGAAGTCACCATATGAACTCGTGGGCGCAGGCGCTAAAGTTTCGGCGAGGAAAGTCGACGATGAGATCCGCAAGCTGATGGAGGAGGGAATGCCCATGCCTTTCGGGCTTATCTCTCCCCATCCCAAGCTGAAGGACCGGGCAATCATAGCGGCAGGCTTGGGGCGATATCAAGAAACGACTGCGCGCCTGAAAGAACACTTCTCAAGCCGAGAGCGCGAAGTTGATGCCGAACTCAGGAGGAAAATTGAAAAACTGCGGCGTGAGCTGGGCCTCGACATGGCTTATCTATGACCTTACTAAATAAGTTCAGCGGGCATAATTTGTTTGGTTGAGATGTTGGAAAAACCTAACGTGTTCGATGCGCTGGCAAGACCAATCCGCAAGTTGCTGGACGAGCGAGGTTTCACCGAGCCAACGCTACCGCAGGAGAAGTCGATCCCCAAAATCCTTGAGGGCAAAAACGTGCTACTGATCGCCCCCGCCGGAACTGGAAAAACCGAAAGCGCCATCCTACCCATACTTCACCAACTCCTACTCTCCCAAACGCGCGAGCGCGGGATTAAAGTTCTCTACATTACTCCCCTCCGGGCCCTCAATCGTGATATGCTTGAGCGTCTGGAGCAGTGGTGCCGTGTCCTCGACTTGCGGATATCGGTTCGGCATGGGGACACGGCGGCGCGCGAGCGGAGGACTCAGGCCCTGATACCTCCCGACGTGATGATCACCACCCCGGAAACGCTCCAGATATTTTTGTTGGGGCGGAGGCTGAGGGAGCACCTTCGAAGCGTGCGGTGGGTAATCGTCGATGAGATTCACGAACTCGCCGACAACAAGAGGGGAGCGCAGCTTGCCTTGACGCTTGAGCGACTTCGAGAACTCAAGGGCGGAGAGTTCCAACTGATCGGGCTCTCAGCCACAATAGGATCTCCACAGGAAGTCGCGCGATTTTTGGTTGGAGTTGAGCGACAATGTGAAATCGTCGATGTCAGTGTCGCGCGCGAACTCAATCTCGACGTGGCTTATCCTGAGGCGACAAAGCGCGATGAGCAGCTCTCAGAAAAACTGTACACATACCCTCCGGTCGCCGCTAGGCTGCGGGTGATGCGGAAACTCATCGAGGATCATAAATCCACGTTAGTTTTCACGAACACGCGCCCCACCGCAGAGATACTGGCGAGCCGCTTCCGTCTCTGGGATATCCGCTTCCCCTTGAGTGTCCACCACGGCTCGCTGTCAAGCTTCAGCCGTCTAAAGGCCGAGCGGGGACTGAAGCAGGGCGAGCTCAAAAGCATAGTCTGCACTTCTTCGATGGAACTCGGACTGGATATAGGGCGCGTCGACCTTGTTATCCAATATAACTCTCCCCGCCAGGTGACACGATTGCTACAGCGGGTGGGCCGCAGCGGCCATCGGATAAGCGAGGTATCGAAAGGGGTGATAGTTGTTCAAGACCCTGACGACGCCCTCGAGTCCATCGTCATCGCGGCACGCTCGCACCAGCGAGAACTCGAGCCGGTCACTGTCACCGAAAAACCCCTAGACGTGCTTCTACACGCACTCATCTCGATGATCACGGCACGAAGCAGGGGAAACATCGACGAAGCCTACAAAGTATTCAAACGGGCCTATCCATTCAGAAACATCACCAAGGAGGACTTACTCAGCGTACTCAGATTCGCGCAGAGCTTAGAGAAGCGGTTGGTGTGGGTGTCTGAAGACGGGCTAGAGTTCGCGCGACCTAGGTCGACGCAGCGGGTCTTCGACTACTACTTCAGCAACCTCTCGATGATTCCCGAACTCAGGCAGTATCTCGTGGTGGACGATGAGCGAAATCAGCCGGTTGGAATTCTGGATGAGTCGTTCGTGGCGGAGTACGGCGAACCTGGTGTGAAATTTGTAATCGGTGGCGAAGTCTGGCGAATCCTGCAGGTCTTCAAGGACAAGGTATACGTAAAATCTGACAAGGACCCGGTAGGGGCGATCCCGACCTGGATAGGTGAGGAGATCCCCGTGCCCTTCTCGGTTGCGCAGGAGGTGGGGAAACTCAGGGCACGACTTGAGGGGCTCCTGCGGGAAGGAAAAAAATTTGATGAAGCTGCCACCGAGTTAGCAAAGCATTACGGCGTCTCGCGCGAAACAATTGAACCCGCGCTCGCCGATGTCCACATGCAGGCCAAGGCTGATTTACCCCTGCCCACGGATCGACGGATGACGGTGGAGCGAGTGAAGGAGATTTGTGTGATAAATGCCTGCTTCGGAACCCTTGTCAACCGAACGCTCGCGCGGCTGCTCGCCTACAAGGCCTCGGCCGAACTTGGGGAGACGACCGCGACCTCAGTGGATCCCTACCGAATTCTGCTTCGCTCCGAGGCGCTTGAGCCGGAAAAAGTGATCGAAATCCTCAAGGGAAAGCTCAGCGCAGACCTCCAGCGAGACCTGCGAGAAATCATCGGAGAGAGCCGTTTCTTCCGCTGGAGGCTGGCCCAGGTGGCCCGGCGGATGGGCGTCCTCGAGCGCGAAGCCGAACTCACGAGTGCGGTCTTGGACAAACTCATGCATGCGCTAAAAGGAACTCCAGCATTCGAGGAAACATTTAAGGAGGTCGTGCACAAAGACCTCGACCTCAAACGCACGCTCGAAGTGCTGGAAAGTATTCGAAGTGGTGAAATTGAGGTGGTTTCCTTCGGCGAACGGGCTGAGCCGACACCGACCTCCAGCTTGGCCTGGCGCCAGCGCTATCTCGCCCTCGAGCCCGTGATGCCGGAACGACTTAAACTCCTAGCAATAGCCTCGGCAAAAGTGCGAATACTCAGCGAAGGCCGAACATTCGCCTGTACCCAATGCAAGCGCTATCTCAAGGAGCTTCAAATTTATGAACTGGATGAACATCCGAAGTGCCCGCAATGCGGGTCGCCTAAGTTGGGGATGGCCGAAAAGCCAGAGGAAGAGGTTCAGCGAGCGATCGAGCTGGCTGGTAAGGGTAGGAAAATCGCGCTCTGGCAAGAATTGCTGGAGAGCGCGAAACTCATCTCCCAGTACGGAAAGCTTGCGGCAATAGCATTGGTCGGGCGGGGGGTGACTCCCACCACTGCGAGAGAGATCCTGGCGAAAGAACAGAAACTGTCAAACAAGTTCTTTGAGCTTCTGCTTCAGAGGGAGCGGGAGGCGCTGCTCAAACGGTTCAAGTGGGCATGAGAGTAGTTTATGACAACAGTCAAGTGATTATTTCCTCGCCCTTCTCCTTTTCCTCTCCTAGGCGTGGGCAGTCTTCAGTCCCCAGTGAACCCATATCGGAACGAGTATTGCACAAACTACGATAATAGACAAAATCAATACGGCCAAAGTTTTCAAAATTCCTAGCTCTGCTGCGTAAAACCACAAAAGCACCACCAAGAAAGCCAACCAACCTAACCCAACCACAATAGTAACCGTGAGCCTTGAAGCCAACCCGGGTGGAATTTCGCCTTCATACTCTTTCTGTTTTCTCATTTTTTACCTCCATTGTGAAAAAATATTCCTGCACCAATTATAAAGTTTGGCCTTACCAGCTTTTCATCCGTCCCAGGATTTGCACAATAATCAGCTCAATTTCCTTCCGGTCCTTCCTCTCTCGCGGTTTCAACTTTCGGCTCAGCTTCAGCTTCGCTAGGTTTCTCTTCTTTCCCCAGCAACAATCCGAGCAGGGCCCGCTGGTCGATCTCCGCCCGCGCGCGCCACCCCACGTAGAGCAGCCCCTCATCGTCCTCCGACAGGTAACCTCGCCTGATGAAGCGGTCGATAGTGGACTCGATGCGCCACCGCGGAAACTTCTCCTCAAGCATCCGCTCAACTTCTTTCAGCGGCGCTTTCCCCCCTTTTGCTAGGATGTGGGCGAACGCAACGGTGAGCATCCCCATGTCATCGATTCGCCACCCGAATGTTCGAGCTTCAGTGAGCGTCGGATGCCCACGAAGAGTGACGAAATAACGGTCTGATTCGGAGCCTTCCTCCCCCTCGCTCACATGCTTGACTGTCAACCCCAACTTCTCCAGCTCACCATCGAGTAGTTTCAAAACCTGCTCGTAGTCCCTGCCCAGCGCGCGCCTGATCTCCCACGCCTTCGCCCCCGGCTGCATGTGGTGCCTGAACAGAAGAAGCTGGGCCGCTCGGGCAAGCTTCTCCCTGAGTTCCACGATGTCCTGTTCCTCAGCCATGTTTTACCCTCTTAAGCCACTCGGCGCGGGAAATCGCTATCGGCACCGAGAATGTGGCCACGCGCTCCAGCTTTTGGGGCTTTGACAGTGGCCTCAACGTGATTTCATCCTCAAGCGGTTTGAGCTCGAGAGTCGCATAGCCATAGCTGACGAGGAAGCTCACGAGCCAAGCTTTCACCACGGTTTCCTCAAAACTTCGCTCCGAGATAAAATCCCAGTAAGATACCTCGCCCTGCTCACCAGCTACGTCCTTCAGCACCCGCCAGATTTTGTCCAGCACGGCCGCAAAGTCCTCGTCCGACAGAATCCCCATGCGGGCGAGTTCCCGACGGGCGACCTCCCCAGTCAGAACCTCGGTTGTCTCTAGATCCCGCCAGCGCTCGTCCAAGTTAGGCAGGTTCTTCCAGTAGTCCATCCCCTCCTTGACCCCATGGAGAGAGAGACTTTCCAAATCGATTATCGGGTGCCACGCACGCACGAGCACTTCGGCCAAGTCTTTCGCCGGTAGGGCGTGCAGCTTCAGCATTATGAGCAAAGGGTCGAGGTAAAGCATTGAGGACTTGTGTTTGATCCATTCCTCCTGCTGGAAGACCACCTCGGCCAGCCCGAGCACGGCTTGGATGTCGAGGTAGAGGTCATCATGACTTCTCAATTTTGGCAAAAGTTCCCGCAGCCTGTCGAAGAACTCACGAACCTCCACATCGAAGGGATCCAGCCCCCGCTTCCTCACCGAGTCGCACAGGTCGATTATCCGAAGCATCAGCTCTTGGCGCTCTTGCATCTAAACTGCCACCTTCACTTGGGAGGACCCAGCGATGTTCTGAACGGTTATGACATTCGGCACTCCTTCCAGATTCGCAAGATGCCCTGGAGTGATCACGATGCACTGAGTACCTTCCCCCTTCATGAAATCTATGATTCCCCTGAGGATCGCCTCACGGTTGCGCGGGTCTAGGTGGGCTTCGAACTCGTCGATTGCTCGGACGGGAGATTGAATCCTCTGCTGAAGCGCCAAGAGAAAACACATGATGGCAGTTGTGCGTTCCCCGCCGCTCTGGGTATAGGCATCGAGCACCTGGGGAGTGATACCTCTGAAGCCCACGATCAGCTCCAGCCCCGCCTCGTCGATATCTTGGATGTTAGTAACCCGAACGTCGCCCAGTGCGTTAACCCGACTGAGAACCTCAACATATTTTTCCCTGACCTCCCGCAGCAGCTTGTTAACTTCATTGGTCCATCGCTGCTTCCGGAGTTCCAGCTCCTCAAGGGCCCGCTTTCTGTTGGCCGCAGCAATTTCGACTTTTGCCCCCAGTTCATTCAACGTGCTCTTGTAGCTCATGTACATCCTCTCGACATCCGGGGAAACGTCCGCGAGGCTCGCGAGCTGGATATTTGTCAGCTTCAGCTCATCCAGAACCTCCTGGGGCTTCCTCTCGGTCTCGATCCGTGCCCCGACCTGCCTCGCCTCATTCTCAAGCTGTTCGAGTTCTCGTCTCGCCCTTCGGAGCTCTGACTGAACTGCGGAGACATCCTTCTCGAGGAGTTCACGCCTCAGCCCTAAAACAGCGCTCTTCACCCGGGAATTTATGTAGGCCTCGCGCGCTCGCTCATTTTCTTCTTTGACCCCAACGAGTTTGGACCTCGTATCCTTTGCGTGTGTGTCCGCTTCGGGGATTCCTTCCCGCGACCGCTTGAGTTCGGCCTCCAAGTGTCCAAGCAATTCTTCAAACCCAGCTTGGGTGACTGAACGCAACGACTCACAGAATCCTTCCAGCAACTTGACTCGCGTCTCCACTTCAGCATGCATTCGCTCCTGCTCGATGAGCCGCTGGTAAGTGGCATCGAGCTCAAACTCAAGTTCTTTCAACTTTGTCTCAAGCTCAGCCTCCCGTCTGGTGTTCTCATCGAGTTCCCCCACTACTTCCCTGAGTCCACTATTTAGCCCATCGAGCTTTGAGCGAAGATTCTCGACCGCCTCCTCCTGTTTGATATATTTCGCCCAAGCATACTCGATCCCCAGCTCCCGCTTCCGTTCTCCGAGTTCCTGTTTCTTCTGAAAGCGCTGGTATTCCCCCTCCCAGTAGCGCATGGTTTCCTGGGCCTTCTCAAGTAGACTCCGGATGGACTCCTCCTCGCTGAGGGTGTGGGAGAGCTTCTCCCTGGCCTCAAGGATTCGGTCTCGGTACTCTCGAAGCCCGACTGCCTCCTCGACGAGCCTCAGCCGCTCTTGAGCGTCTATCGCCCCAAACAGGTCTACCATGTTCTGATGCATGATGATAAGCATGTTGTCCGGGTTGATGGAAAGCCGTCCGAGCAGCCGAAGGACCTCTCCCTTCGTCACCGTGCGGTTGTTTGTTTCGTGCCAGTAGGTTCCATCGCTATTCAAGTAGCGGGAAAGGACAATGGCGTCGGAGTTTATACTGGCGATGGGTCGCTTCCCGTTTTCCGGGGAGTTGTCGAAAACCACACTGACGCGCCCGAGATCCTTTCCCCTTCGAATGAGGTCGCTGAGTCTTCGCGAGCGCTCTGTGTAGGTCTGCCCGAGCGCCACGGCCAAGCCGAGCAGGATGGAAGACTTGCCCGCACCGTTCGGACCGCAGACTAGGTTGAGCCCCGGCTTGAGGGGGATTCTGGAATACTCGTAACTCAT
>CAZKGC010000027.1:0-12442 GCA_964552335.1 Hadarchaeota archaeon (SeqCode) | reverse complement strand
CTACAACAACCCCGACCACGACAACGACCCCACCTATTCCGCAGGAGATAATCGAGGTTGAGTCCCCGCCGGTGGACATACCATTCATAGATCCCAATGTCCCGCAGGATGTCACGGTGGAACGTACAAACATTACAGGATTCACGATAGATACCCTCGAGGCCGTCGAGAACGTCAGGATAATAGTCCAGCAATTGACTGATAGGCCCGCCACTATCGCAATAGGTGCACCCGGAACCGTCTACCAATACTTCAACATAATAGTCGAGAACTTGTCGGATGCCCAGATCGAGAGCGTGACCATTCGATTCAGGGTCGAAAAGTCCTGGATCGCGCAGAGCGGAATTGATGTACAAACCATAACTCTAAATCGCTACGACCCAGTCACCGGGGAGTGGATGCCCCTCCCGACCACGTTCCTGTCCGAGGACGACACCTACGCTTACTTCTCAGCAGTTTCGCCTGGCCTTTCGGTGTTCGGGGTATCGGGACTCCCCACCACGACTACAACCACAACTACGACGACACCACCACCATCTGAAGTTTGGACTTGGGTAGCAGCTGGGATCGGAGTTGTGGTCGTCATAGCCATCGTGGCTTTGGTCTTGACGCGGAAAAAGTGGCGGATCGGCGTGGGGGCGCATAGAGATGACGGGCGTTAGGGGAGAAGATAATGCGGACAAAAAGTGTTGCGTGGTGTGCGGGGAGGTTCTGCACTACCCCGACTACCATAAGGGTCAGGTTGGAAACTACTACTGCGAGAAATGCTGGGAAAAATTGCTGGGGAGGGGGGCTGGGAGATGGTGAAGACCGTTAGAAGCAAGTTGGATCTCGAACAGCTCAGGGCGTTGCTGGTGGAACACGCAAGGAAACTACCCGACTACGAGAGGGTTTCGGGCGATGGTATAGACCCCCGATTTTATTCCGAAAGCCTGACGATGGAAATAAAGTCGGAGAGCGGAAAGTGTCGGAGGTGCAAAGGTTCGGGGAAGGACGGGAACGGCGAAATGAAAATTCCCATCGTATTTAACGACGGTACATTGCGAGAAGGGGAAACCGTTGTCAATGATTACCTATCCATCTTGACGGTGGTTTCGTCTCCAATATAGAGACTCTCGACCCCAAAAATTCAGAAGGAGTATCTCGCACGTCGCCGTGATGCTCTTCCGATGGGTGGCAGCATTATACCGTTCCTAAATAGGACACGGGCATGTTCCAGCACAACTGGCGATGGGATTTTAAGGGTCGCGCTCAAGGGGAGCTTGGGAGATCAGTGATCCTAACCTTTGAACGGGAAAAATCCATCGTTCACACCCTGTTACGGCGACTTGGCGCAAGCGAGGAAGAGGCAAGCGCCACTGCCGATGTCCTAGCAGAGGGCGACCTCCGCGGCTTCGCCTCGCACGGCTTGCTCCGCCTGCCCTATATCCTGCGAGCGATGAAGCGCGGTAAGATCATCGCAAAGGCCAAGGTGAAAGTTGTAAAGAAGGCGCCAGCCACAGCGCTCATCGACGGCGGCCACGGCCTTGGCCACCACATCGCCATGCGCGCAATGCAGCTTGCGATCGAGAAGGCGAAGAAGCAGGGCATCGGCGCGGTGGGAGTCCACAATTCTAATCACTTCGGCATCGCTGGTTATTATGCTGAGATGGCCGCGCGCGAGGGGCTGGTCGGCCTCGTCACGACGACCACCGATGCGCTCGTCCACCCCTGGGGAGGCGTCGAACCGCTGCTCGGTACGAATGCTCTAGCCATCAGTATCCCCGCCAAACCCCACCCTATTCTGCTTGACATGGCAATGAGCGTGGCCGCGCGGGGAAAGCTCGTGGAAGCGATGAAGAAGGGCAAACCCATCCCCGAGGGCTGGGCTATAAATTCAGAGGGGAGGCCGACCACGGACCCGAAAAAAGCCCTTGAAGGTGCCCTCAGCCCGTTCGGAGGGATCAAAGGCTATGGTCTCGCGCTAGTGCTTGAGCTGCTGGCCGGGCCGTTAGTGGGCGCGGCGGCAGGAAAAGAAGTTCAGGGCACCCTCGAACCTGTGAAGGGCTTCTGCACAAAGGGTGATTTTATGATTGCCATAGACCCAGCCGCATTTGTGCCAGCTGACGAATTTAAGGCGCAAGTTAAGAAGTTCGTGGCCCAGCTTAAGGCTTCGCGCAAGGCTCCGGGTGTTGAGGAAATCCTGGTGCCGGGAGAACCGGAGTTCAGAACCCGCGAGAAGAGGCTCCGCGAGGGGATCCCGATCGCAGACGAGGTTTGGGCCGAAATCGAGCAAATCGCGGAGAAGCTGGGTGTCAATATCACGGGCCCAACTTCCACGGGCACTTGAGATATTTGATGAGCTGATGCGAAATCAGCGGTTTCTTGTTCACGATCGGATAAGCGTAGGGAAGAATAACTGAGTGCCCCCTATCTATCTGAATCTCAATTCCGAGTTGGACAGGCACCTCCTTCAATGGCATGCCTTCACTCACTTGTTTTGCAACGTAAACCGCGCCATCTATGGCGAATTGTTTTCTCCCCAGATTTCGCGCGGGAGCCTTCACCCGTTTAGTCAGCAGTTTTTCAGTTCGGCCTAACGGAGGGTCTGCACCTAAAATCCCACCGATAACAACTGCTTTTTTGCCCCGAAAATCGCTGGGAGATAATTTTTTTCTTGCACGGGGATCAAGCACTAGCAGTTTCTCTTTTTCGAACAATTCGTTGAAGCGTTTTCGCTCAGTGCCTGCTATTCGGGAAAGCTTCTCAAATTCATCATTCTTTTTCACGTTTGTTATGAGCAGTCTCTCTCGCCCGACTATCTGCGCCGCGTGGGAGTACTCTATGCAGAGCCACTCGCTCAACTTCGGCTCCAGGTGTTCTATGACGAAGAGCATATTACTGAATGGTTGAGGATACCTACTCCTTTTCTTTTTGTTGATTATCCCACCCCAAGAAAAAATCCAGAATCGATAATTGGAGTATTTACTTTTTCAAACTAATCAACCCACTCATTTCTCTCCAGTGATAATACCCATCGTTCCCACCATAAACGGCAATTTCAATGCTAGCGGAATAAAGGCTGCTTCTCGTGTCTGAACAAATTTCACCTTTCTTATCCCCCAACTTCGGATAGTCTCGATCAAATCATCTGTATTGCCATATATCCGCTTCAGTAAGAATAAATCCTGAAAAGCAAATTTTCCACCCTTCTTAACCACACGCAACGCTTCACGGATAACTTCCCGCTTATTCTTGGCATCGCTGACCTCATGGAACACGAAATTGCTCACAGCCGCATCGAAATACCCGTCATCAAATGGCAACGATGTAGCACTGGCTTTCTGGAACGTCACACGCTCACTTACTCCCTCAATCTTTGCATTCCTTTCACAAGTATTCTTCGAGTACTCCCACTTTTTCCCCCAATAGTCAATTCCTATGACCCGGGCTCTTGTATACATGTGAGCAAGCTTGATCGTGAGGGCAGCGTTCCCACAACCTATATCCAATGCCTGCCCTTCTCCATTCCAATCCAAATGTGCTAAAACCAATTCAAGGATAGGGTCTTGTATGTTTCCCCCTTGTGGAGCAAACTGGTATCGCGCATATGCAAAATACACAGAAACTAAGAAGAACAGCCCAGCAGGAATCACCAAGACTGGAAACAGGAGAGCCAATCCCAAAAATACGAGACCTACCACACTTGGTATGTAGATAAGTCTCTTTGAAACCCAATTACCATATTCTGGCTTTCCTACCATTTGTCCATCCATCTCTTTTCTCTTATCGACAATCCCCTATGCGCCAACCTACATATAGATGTGAAGAGCATGTTTCCCCCCTTCAATTGATCAATCCCAAAACTACAACTTTCGAAGAACGACTTCCGCGGCGACCGTTAGTGGTTCGATAACGTCGCAGACGGCAGGCATGTAACAGTACTCGATGTCCGCGAGTTCGTCCGCCCGCATGCTTTTTTGGATCGCGAGGGCCAGCAAATCTACGCGCTCGGCCAC
Organism: Hadarchaeota archaeon (SeqCode); assembly: GCA_964552335.1. Lineage (GTDB taxonomy): Archaea > Hadarchaeota > Hadarchaeia > Hadarchaeales > Hadarchaeaceae > B75-G9. The sequence continues at coordinate 8,444 of CAZKGC010000027.1, read as the reverse complement.
ACCGCTCGTGCCTATGACCTGCCCACCGATGATCTTGTGCTCCTTTATCTCCGCGAGAAGCTTCACATAGATGGGCTCGGCTCCGGGGTAATAATGCGGCTTGTTCGACATCCTTACCCTCGCGGAGACGACATCAATGCCCGCTTTTTTCGCGGCGCTTGTCGTGAGCCCAGTTGATGCGATTATCAGCTCGTGCACGGAGGTTACGATTGTGTTGAATGTACCGTTGAACATGGCTTTTCCGCCCACCGCGTTCTCGCCGGCAACCTTGCCCATCCTTATCGCCGTGGTTGCCAGCTGTGAGAGGGTCGGCCCTCCTGTTATCGGATTTTGTGTCTCCGTGCAGTCTCCAGCTGCAAAAATTTCTGGAACGCTTGTCCGCAGGTATCGGTCAACCTTTATCCCTCCGGTAGGTCCAAGCTCTATCCCGGCCTCCTTCGCGAGCCTGACTTCCGGTTTAACACCCACAGCCATAATCACAAGATCTGCGGGGTACTCTTTTTCTCCGACGACAACTGAACGAACATTTTTGTCACCTCTTATCTCTCTGAGTTGCTGGGCGCATAGCACATGGATGCCCTCTTTTTGAAGCCGCTGATCAACTAGCTCGGCCATGTCTTGGTCGAGCATAGCCGGCAGAAGATAGGGCATGAGTTCAACCAGCAGCACTTCAAGCCCTCTACGCCTGAGCGCCGCTGATGTTTCAACGCCTATGGCCCCGCCACCCACGATCACCGCTTGCTTGGCCCTCTTTGTGGCCTGTATGATTTCCTCCCCATCCTCGATCGTCCTCACCACATGCACTCCCCCCAGATCGATCCCTTTGATGGGAGGTCTGGAGGCATAACCCCCGGTGGCTATGATGAGCGAGTCGTAAGTTAGATTTTCAGTTTTTCCGCTCTTCAACTCAATAATTTCAACAATTTTTCTGTCTGGGTCTATCGAATTAGCCTCAGTTCCTAGCTTAATGTCAATGCTGGGCGGTTTGGTGTTTTCGATGAGAACTTTGATGTCGGGCAACTCTCCGCTGATTGCAAAGGGTATGTCACAGATATGATACAGCGGGTATTGGCGGCGTTCGACGACGGTTATCTTAGCTTGTTTGTCGACGGCCCGCGCGGTGGAAGCGGCTGTGAAACCAGCGGATTCGTGACCGATAATAACTACGCGTGTCAAGCCTGCACCTTCGTCAGCATCTCGACGACCGGCATGCTCTCTCCCGACAAAAAGCTTATGCAGGCACCGCCGCCCGTGCTGACATGTTTTATCCGAGGTATAACGCCAGCGGCCTCTGCAGCAGCCACGATGTGTCCGCCGCCGAGTATGGTGAAAGCTTTGGATTTAGCCATCGCTTCAAGTACTTTGAACGTTCCCTGTTCGAATCCACGCTTCTCAAAAACACCCAGCGGTCCGTTCGCGACCACAGTTTTTGCGTTCATGATTATTTTAGAATATTCTTCGACAGTCCTGCTTCCGATATCGCTGAACGGAAACTCAGAGGGGAGCTGCGCAATTGACAGCTCTTTTGGCTTTCCGTTAGAGTTCACAACAACATCGATTGGTATCTTTATTTTGTCCCCATATGTAGCCATCAGTTTTTTTGCCCGCTCAATTTCCTTTTCAAAACCTTTATCGATCAATATTTTCAAGTTCGCTTTGCCAACGTCTTTACCACTGGCCACGAGAAAAGCCTGTCCAACCAGACCTCCGGTCAGTACGGTGTCAGCGACATCCTTCTTGAGGATATTTTCAATAATCAGCAACGAATCTTTGGCCTTTCCACCGCCAAGAACATAAACGCACGGCCTTTCCGGCTTTAGCGCCTGCCCTAATCCCTTCAGTTCGCGCTCCATCAAGCGTCCGGCGAACGTCGGCAGTACGGCTCCAAAACCCACCAAGGAAGCCTGACCGCGATGAGCGGCGCCGAAAGCATCGTTCACGTAAATATCGGCGACTTCGGCCAGCCTTCGCACGAGATGAGTTTTTGCCATCTCTTCAGGTGTTCCACTCAACGACTCCTCAGCGCAAAAACGGATGTTCTCGAGCAGCAACACTTGACCCGGTTGCATTTTTTTAATTGCATCGCGCGCCGCTGGCCCAAAGATATCCTGAACGTAGCTGACCTTCAGGCCCACAGCAGCGCTAAGTTTTTGTGAGTGTTTCTCCAGCGTGGTGAAGTCCTCGTCACCTGCCCTGCCCTGATGAGCCAACACCACTACCTTGGCGCCCTTCGAGGCGAGTTCCCTGATGGTCGGAGCACACTCGCGTATTCGGGTGTCGTCCAGGATCTCGCCCGTATTCGGGTCAATGGGCGAGTTTATGTCTACCCGTATAAGAGTCGTTTTACCCTTAACATCGACATCGTCTAGCGTGGGGAACTTCAATTCCTTCCCCTCTTTACCACATGCTCTCCGCGATTTTGTTGATCATGTCGACGAGTCTTGAGGAATAGCCCCACTCGTTGTCATACCACGCAACCACTTTGACCAAATTCCCGCCGATGACCGTGGTGAGGGCGGTGTCCACGATTGAAGAGTAGGGATCTCCGATGAAATCGACTGAAACTAGCGGCTCTTCCACGCACTTCAGAATGCCTTTCAATCTCCCCGCCTCTGCTTCCTTGAAGGCCATGTTTACCTCTTCGGCCGTTGTTGGCTTCGTCAAGAGAGCCACTAAATCCACAACTGAAACGTCGGGCACGGGCACCCGCAGGGCTATGCCGTGCATCCTACCTTTCGCCTTGGGGATTACCTCTCCAAGGGCTTTGGCGGCGCCAGTACTGGTCGGTATGATTGACATCGCGGCCGCCCTAGCTCGCCTCAGATCTTTGTGCACGAAGTCGAGTATCCTCTGATCATTCGTGTAGGCGTGAGTTGTTGTCATGAGCCCTTTTTCGACACCGAATTTTTCGTCTAGCACGCTCACAACGGGCGCGAGACAGTTGGTGGTGCAGGAACCGAGTGAAATTATGTTGTGCTTTTCATTGTCATAATCTTTGTCGTTGACTCCGGGAACAACTGTTATGTCTGGGTTTTTCGCAGGCGCCGTTATCAGGACCTTCTTCGCCCCGGCTTGGATGTGTTTTGATGCGCCCTCCCTGTCTGTGAAAACACCCGTGGACTCGACCACCAAGTCCACACCCATATCCTTCCACGGGAGTTTTGACGGATCCTTTTCCGAGATGAGCTTCAGTTTTTCCTGACCGACGACTATCGCTCCGTCTTCGACTTTCACTTCAACATCGATCTTTCCGAAAACCGAGTCGTATTTCAACAGATGGGCCAGAGTCTTTGCATCGGCCAAATCATTCACGGCAACGCATTCGAACTTCCTCGGTCTGGCCAGAGATGCTCGGTAAAACACGCGGCCTATCCTTCCAAAACCGTTTATCGCTATACGCATTCAAATCCTCCTACTCTCCTCACAGAAAAGGTTATTTAAGCTTTTTGCCGACCGCATAACGGCACCTCCTATTGTCTCATTTTTTGCATGCTTCACAATTTTGAGAAGGTTTAAAAACAAGCGCCCCGCCTGTTGATAGGGATGCGCTTGATAAAAACAGTCCCAATTGAGGCGTTGATCCAGTTGGCTAAGGAAGGTGCCCACCGCGGGGATGTGAGGATATCATTGAACTGGCTGGCCGACCGCTCGGGTATTTCACGGCAAACTGCGGCTCGGAGGCTTGCTGAGCTTGAAGGCCAAGGTCTGATCGAGCGCACGATGGAACCACGCGGGCAGAACGTGCGCATAACTCCCACTGGTTTGGCGGTCCTGCGTGCATTTCATCAGGAGCTCGGCTCAATTCTCAAACCAATACCGCGTTCGATGAAATTGTCCGGGAAGGTTGCCACAGGTATCGGCGAAGGGAGCTATTACATGCGTCAAACTCAATACATCAGACAGTTCGAGAAAGAGGCAGGGTTCGCCCCGTATCCGGGTACCCTCGACATCAAACTTGAGAAGGATTCGGTCGGGTTGAAGGAGATGATCGCGCGGCTCCCGTCCAAAGAAGTTCCGGGTTTTGAGACGAATGAGCGGGCATTCGGACCGGTCAAGTTCTTCCCAGCTAGGCTCAGAAAATCGAGGGTGGCCATCGTTCTGCCGCTCCGGAGCCACTACGCGGATATAGTGGAAATCATAGCCCCCCAGAATCTACGCAAGGCCCTCAGGTTAAAGGACGGTGACCTCGTGCAAGTGGAGGTGATGGTCTGAGCCTCGAACGCGCTGCGAAGGCCTTGAAAGCTGGGAAGTTCGTTCTCCTGCATGATTCAGACGGCCGTGAAAATGAAGTGGACATGCTGGTGGCCACGGAGTTCGTCGGCCCCTCTCAAGTTGTGACTATGAGGGAGGACGCGGGCGGTTTGATATGCGTCGCCCTGCACCCGACCATTGCGGAGAATTTTGGTCTTCCATACCTCACAGAAGTTTATGAGGCAGCATCATCCAAATTTGATGTTTTAGCAAAAATCAGACCGAATGATATCCCCTACGACGAGCGTTCTGCGTTCTCGCTGTCCGTAAACAATCGCCGCACCTTCACAGGGGTAACCGACATTGACCGGGCACTCACCATTCGTGAGCTTGGGAGACTTGGTGCGAAGGCGTTAGATGGTCCCATTGTGGAGGAGTTTGGGCGGAACTTCCGGAGCCCAGGCCACATCCCACTCCTGCGCGCAGGTGATGGGTTACTTGATGAACGTCAGGGCCACACTGAACTCTCGGTCGTTTTGGCCGAACTCGCCGGGGTCACACCCGTGGTGGCCATTTGCGAAATGCTAGACGCTCGGACCAATCGTGCACTCTCGAGAGAAGTAGCCGCTGGATACGCGAAAAAACATGGCTTGGTTCTTTTGGGGGGTTCGGATATCGTGATGGGATACAAAAAGAGGGAAAAACGATGAAACGAGTCGGGATAGTTGACACTACATTTGCACGCTACGATATGGCTCACGCAGCGATGGATGAATTGAATCAGCTCTGTAGCGTGAAGTTCGAACGGAAAACGGTCCCGGGGATAAAGGATCTGCCGGTCGAGGCCAAACTTTTGCTGGAGGGAGGATGTGATATAGTGATGGCGTTCGGAATGCCTGGGGCCGCTCCAATCGACAAGCAGTGCGCCCACGAGGCTTCGTCAGGGTTAATTATGGTTCAATTGCTCACAAACAAGCACATTGTTGAGGTTTTTGTTTTTGTGGATGAAACCAAAAATGAGAAGGAATTGGCCGATCTCGCGGATAATCGCGCCCGGGAACACGCACGGAACGTCTACCGATTGCTCTTCAAACCAGAGGAGCTTACAAAACTGGCCGGCACGGGACAACGAGAGGGTGGTCCCGACGCCGGGTCCCTGAGGAGGTGAGAAATTGGTGAAGTTAGGCATAGCGGCTAGTGAGTTCAACTTTGACATCGTTTTGCCGATGTTGGAGTTCGCAAGGCGTCACGCCGAGTTCTTGGGAGCTCAAATCGTGGCGGAGGTGATGGTCCCAGGAGTGTACGAACTGCCCCTCGCGGCCAAGAAGCTTGCTGAGCGCGGGGATATCGACGCCGTGGTGACGCTAGGGGCAGTGGTGGAGGGAGGAACCGAGCACGACGAGATCGTAATGCAGCACGCTGCGAGAAAATTAATAGATCTGGGAATCCAATACGGCAAACCGGTGACGCTTGGGATCTCAGGGCCTGGAATGACCCGCATGCAGGCGCTTGAGCGGGTGAACGACTACGCACGGCGCGCGGTCGAGGCAGCCGTGAAGATGGTCAAGCGGCTTGAAAAGGTGTGAAAAATAGCGTTCGCGCCGGACGAGGTCGAGGTGTAAAGTTGGACCCAAGCAAGATCGGCATATTGGCGCTGGGCTCGCACGAGGAGCGACACGGGGCAGCTCTGCCTCCAGACACTGACGCAAAGCTGGCATCTCACGTTGCGTTAGAAGCGGCAAAGCAAACCAGGGCTAAGTTCTTGGGCGTCCTTTACAGATCGTATGAACTCCCGGGGATAGACACCGGACATCACCATGCTATTGAGGAGGTCTTAGAGGAGCTGCTCACTGTCCTGTCGCACGCAAAAAGCACGCTTGGGATCGGGGCCGTGGTGCTAGTGAACGGCCATGGTGGGAATATACCTTTACGTGAGCGGCTGCCAGTTATCGAGGCCGAGTTGGGGGTGCGCTTGGTCTTCAACAACACTCTCATCGATCTAGAAGGCCCTCATGCCGCCACAGAAGAGCTGAGCATGGGAGCGGCGATAGGAATAGCTGATTTATCGAAGCTGAATGAGCACGCTGACTTCGAGCGGCACCCTGAAGTAGGGTTCGTAGGTCTAAAAGAGGCGCGAAGACTCTACGAGTGGGCAGAGCGACATGCGCTACATATTGAGAGGACGGGCATACGTGTGGATTTGGCGCTCGGCAAGAAACTGTTGGAACGGGCGGTCATCGATGTGGTAAATGATATTCGTGTTTTATGATTTCTCAGAAGCTAACCAATGCAAAACTCTACCAAACCACCATCTTCAAGCGGCGATGAACGGCACTAGCAGCATCCGTAGCCCGATGAAAATGAATACAGCGCCAAGAATTTTTCTCAATGTGCTTGCCCGCGTTCGCTTGGAGAGATAAGGACCAATTTGCCCCCCTATAACACAGCCTATGGTCAGTGGGATTGCATACTCGAGCAAGATGTTTCCCAAAAACCAATGCGGAATCACAGCGGCGAAGGTGGTGATCGCCATCCCAAACATCGCGGTGCCTGCCGATAGATGCATGGACATACCGAGCAGGAGAATCATCACAGTCTCGTCTATAACCCCGCCGCCTATGCCAAACATCGCAGAGACCACCCCGCTCACAAAGCTTCCAATCATACAATAAATGACGACCCGCGTGGATAAACCGAAAAATTTATGGTTTGAGTCGACTTCGGTCCGAGAATTCTTTTTCCATATTATGTAAGCGGCGATGAAAACCAAAAGGCCACCAAACATGCCTGCAAGCCATTTTGAGGCTATCAGCGTGGTGAAGTAGGCCCCGAGCACCGCACCCGGAACATCGAGCGTGTCAAGTAGCAGGCCAACTTTGTAATGGATTTTTCTCTGAACGGCATAAGCTGCAGTTGCCGATATTGTCATGAACATTATCGCGAAGAGGCTCACCCCGACTGCATTCTGGGTGGTCAAGCCGAAGATGAGCACAAGCGCTGGGACCATGAAGGCCCCGCCGGCGAGTCCAATCATTGAGGATAAGGTGGCGATTAGCAGACCGAGCAGGATTAACGTTGGCTCGATCATTTGGCACCTCCCGAGAAGTCTCTACTGAAGAACTCCAGCTCTCTACCAAGTTCGAGAATTGCCCAAGCCCAGATTAGGCACTCGAAGCTCTTTATCATGTCACCACGCTCGAGGAAGTGCTTCGAATCGTTGCGGTAAGCGTGGATGTTTTGAAGCATCTTAATCCCCCTCTCGCCCGAAGGTTGGATGTTGAGCAGGGAATCGTCCAATCTCTTAGACCACTTCTCAATCTCCGCAACGAGGTCAGCTTCGATGCTCATTCAGACTCGCCCCGATCTGCTTCCGAGGGGATTCCTATATCTGCTATAACAAGGTCTCCCACAAGATCCTTGCGCATGAGTAGCCCTTTCTTCGCGCGGTGGAAGGTGACCGTTGCATCTGCCTTGACAGCTCGGCCGCAGACTTCGCCCGTGAGTGGGTCCAAGCCGGACGGAACATCAACCGCAAGCTTAAATGCCTTGCTCTTGTTTATCGCCTCAATCACCGAAGCATGGGGGTCTTTGAGTTCCCCCCTAACCCCCGTGCCGAAAATCGCATCAACCACCACATCCGCCCAGGAGAGTGCCTGCTCGAGCCTTTCCATGAAGGACCCATCTGAAAGTCGGACCAGCTCGATGTTTCGCTTCGTCTTTTCAATGATTTTCCAATTCCGCGAAGCTTCTTCGGTCCTGATATCTTTATCAGACCCGACCAAGAAAACCTTGACAAGCGACCCGTACGCCGCCATGTGCCTGGCCGCGACGAACCCGTCCCCGCCGTTGTTCCCGGTGCCCGCAACTACCGCCACCCTCTTGCCAACCGAGCCCATCTTTTTCGCGATGTAATCCGCGACCGCCTTGCCAGCATTTTCCATAAGCAGGAGCCTCGACACTCCCAGCCGCTCCGCGCGCTCTTCGATCGCCCTCATCTCCTCAGGCGTGATGGGCAATTCGGACCTCATCTTACGGCCTCCTCAGGCGCGCCAGCGAACACTTTAAGAGCTTCAGATTCAACGAAGTGGAGTTTTCCCGGCACGATTAGCACGTGCGGGGACGGACCGAAGTCCAACTCCTTAAGTTTTCCCGCTTTGTTTGCCTTCACGATCGCGTCATCCGATCCCGCGCGGGCCACGACAACGGCGAGTGTTTCTGGCGTGAAAGCCCGCTTTTGGATTTTCCCCTCCAGA
>CAZKGC010000026.1:0-12721 GCA_964552335.1 Hadarchaeota archaeon (SeqCode) | reverse complement strand
AAAGAGGTGACAGAAGAAAAATCAAGCTCACGTTAGAAAATTATGCAACACAGCACTAGCATCGAAAGATATTTATTGGCTCCGGGAGTAGGAAATCCGACCAAAAACACAAAGGAGGCATAAAACAATGGCTGAAGAAAAATCTGCACCAAGAGAAAAAACCTCTGAAAATGTGGTTTTTATTGGGATAAAACCAGTGATGAACTACGTGCTGGCAGTGATAACGCAGTTCAACATGGGCAGCGGCAATGTCACTTTGAAGGCACGAGGTAGAGCTATCAGCAGGGCTGTCGACGTTGCGGAGATCGTCAGAAACCGCTTTTTACAGGGTTTAGCCGTGCAAAACATTTCGATTGGGACTGAAGAAGTCCAAGGTGAAAGCGGCGCGGTCAACGTTTCGACAATCGAGATAGTGCTTGGCAAGGGCAGTTAAGGCCCCCGCGCCTTTTTTTTATTTTCAAAGCGAGAATAGCTGATCGTATCTATAGGTATTGAAGTTTTATTTTTTGTTATTAATTCGGATATAAGTTTTCCTGTTATTGGGGAGAGTACAAGCCCCTCTCCAGCATGTCCCGTTGCAATAATAAAGCCGCTGACATTATCTGCTTTACCCAAAATAGGGAGACCATCGGCTGGATACGGTCTCAACCCAGCAAATGTCCTTATGCAATTAGCGAGCCTCAATTTGGGCAAAAATTTCACAGCTCGTTTTGTCAAGTAAGTAAGTGTTTCCGGCGTAGTTTGATCATCAAATCCAAGAAAATCTTTGCTAGCACCTATCGTCCAATTTCCACGTTGGTGTTGTATGAGAGAAGATGCGACTCCAAGCCTTATACGTGGATCTTTTGATTTCGCAATAGCCTCTTCAGATTCTGTGACGAGATATTCAGCATCGAGTATGTATCTCCATTGAGAAAGGGGCTGTGGTTCTGTTACTATAATTTGCCCCCTGCGAGGTTTAACGGGAATATCCAAACCGACCATCTTCCCGATGAACGAAGACCATGGTCCAGCGGCATCGACTACAAAATCAGTTTTTATTTTACCCTTGCTTGTAATTACCGATTGAATCTCTTTATTTCTCACATTTATGCCTATCACTTCAGTAAAAGTGTTGATTGTTGCCCCTAATCTTTTAGCAGCACGGGCAAAGCCGAAACATACCTTGAGTGGGTTCATTATGGGGTCTTCCGAGCATATCGATGCACCCACTATATCACTTCCAAGTGCAGGCTCTAATTCTCTCGCTTCATCTCCATCAACTAAATGTACTTTTACTCCTTGTTCTTGCAGTTTTTTTGCATGTCTCTCTAGTGCTGGCCACTGATTCTCTCTGTCAATACAAATAAACGAACCACACTTTTCGTATTCTATATCGTATTCAAGCTCTCTGGCTAAATTACTGTATAACCTTTGGCTTTCTAAAGCCAATTTAGTCAGTGGGGGTAATAGAAGGTGGACTGGTGCACCTCCTTGGCACGCTTTTGTTGCTCCGGACTCCAGCTCGCCCCTCTCAACTAAAACAACGTTTACCCCTTCTTTTGTTAGATAGTAAGCCACGGAACAGCCTATGAGTCCTCCCCCAATCACCACGACTTCTGTAGACAATGTCATCGCTATTTGCTCCTTGCTATAATTCCGAGTTTCATTGCTCTGACGGGGGGACGCTTGGACGGCGGTAATAAATCACTCAGTTTTACAGCAGTTTCTTGAGCTATTATCTTTTCCACTAATCGTTGACATGTTCTGCCTTGACATAGACCCATTCCGGCGCGAGTTATCCTTTTGACACCATCCAAAGTTCGCACCCCGGATCTGATTGCTTCCCTTATCTCATCCTCGGTTACCTCCTCGCACCGACAGACGATTTTTTCCTTTTTTATCTCCTCTTCCATTCGAAATCCCTTAGCTTTTGATACTTGCGATACCCCGAACCGCCTGTGCAAACTTTTTTGGTACCGCTATCGATACAACTAACGTGCGATCAAATTCTTCGCGCTCTATCACGTCAACCACTCTTCCTTTTGTGATTATCTTTCCTTCTCTGTCAACGGCGTCCACAACCGAACCAACTTTGTGGATAGGAAGGAGCTCGTATGGGAACGATATTCGAGCTTCTGTATTAGAAAAAGTCATGTCAACCACGAAAATTGCTAAACCTGGACAGAAGGCAATGCATTTTCCACATCCAACACATTTATCTTCATCCAGTCTTGGGAGATTGATTATCGGATTTCCCACCGAAATGGCTCCATTCGGGCAAGCATCTTCACAAAAATTACATGGAATCTCCTGCAAACATTCGATTACAGCCACAGGCCCCCTCAATAATCACCTCACCACTGATCGCCGAGTGCCCCCTCAATAATCGTCTTTTGGTTGGAAAACCGGGGGTTTTCTCCAGCTCCTTCATCAACGGTACGCCAGTAAAATCTACTTCTCTTTTAATTTTAGACACCTCGCTCTTTGAATAAGGTGTTCTTTAGCACGGTATCTAGCTTCACCAAATGGGCCCATACGTAGCGCCAGTAGCTTTTTTCTGATCTCAACTTTTAATTTATCAGCCTTATCTTTTTTCAGGTGACCCAACTCCTCCGCAATCGCAACTCCAGCCAATCTTCCTTCTTCCATGGCCGTATTTTCCTCTTCGATTCCCGTCACATCACCGACTACGTAAATACCTGGAACCGTCGTCTCCATATTCTCATCGTGGATGGGAACTCTCCCGCCCAATTCTGGAAGGTACATAGTCTTGCAACCCGCCATTAGAGGTAGTTCGATCGATGGGTTTAACCCGACTGCTAAACAAATCGTATCTACCTCAAATGTCTTTTCAGTACCGGGAATAGGCTTCCCCTTCTCATCAAGAGCTATAACGGTAGCAGCCTCCACTTCTGCCTTTCCATGAGCTTCTTTGATTGTATGAGAAGTTAATATAGGAATACCCGCTCGACGAACTTTGGAGGCATGGACAGCATATCCTCCAATTCGAGGGGCTGCTTCAAGGACCGCAATAACTTCTGCTCCAGCCTGTAGTAATTGGTAGGAAACGATTAAGCCAACATTACCTGAGCCGATCATTAAAAATTTCTTACCGGGCAAGACCCGATGAAGGTTGACAAATGTTTGGACCGCACCCGCAAGCGTCACTCCAGGTAAGGTCCAGCCAGGAAAGTTGATGGCATTTTCGGATGCCCCAGTTGCAAAGACGATTTTCTCTGGCTTTAATAATTTTGACCTATTATTTTTTTTTACACCCAATAGATTTTGCTTAAATACCCCATAGACAACAGAATCTAACCATATTTCGACGTTATTTTTTTTTGCCTCTAAGATTAGTTTATTCCCTATTTCGAATCCACGAACGCCGGCATAATATTCTTTAGAACCAAAAAATTTATGGGTCTGTTTGGATAGCTGGCCTCCGGGTATCGTGTTCTCGTCTATTAAGATCACTTCAATACCTCTTTTTGCCGACTCTATCGCAGCTGAAAGCCCAGCTGGTCCGCTACCAACAACTATCAGCTCGGCCGTGTCAAGCATTTTATTATTTCTCACTTTCCAACCCAACCTGTGTTTGTATCTTCATTCCATTTACAACAGAAGTGATACATGTTCTTACATTGGGTTCACCGTTCACTATCATAATGCAATCTGTGCAACGTCCGATGCCGCAGAAAACCCCGCGAGGTTCTCCCCTCTTTTGAGTTTTTCTAAATATCCTGATTCCAGCCGCCAACAAAGAGGCTGCAATGGGTTCTCCCTCAAACGCTTTTATTGTCTTGCCATCCACCGTAATTGATACAACTTTTCTCTTCAACGGCCTCAAAATGGGATGCTCAACTACTCGCATTACTATCAACTATTAACTTTAGTTCTTTGAGTTTATCCATAGTGGGGGCACCATCAGTACCCCAACCACGTAATTTATAGTACTCATTTAACATCACATTAAAAGGGGAGATCTGCCCCTTCCTGAATCCCTTTTTCGCCGGCTCAAACATCCTCCTCGGTAGCTTATCATAATCCTTTCCCATCCCATCTCTCATATTTATCAGCCTCTGGAGGTTGAAAATACGCTCGCCAACTTTCATGAGTTCCTCGATCGACCAGTTCCATCCGGTTATTGCGTTGAGGCACGCAAGAGTTTCCGTTAGGCTCATGCCGCCACCGTCGAGTATGAAGTTGCAAATTACTAGCGAGTTCAAAACGGCTGCGAAGTCCTGCAGTTTCACCGCGAGGGAAGCTTTTCCTTCAGGATCGAAAAATTTCGGTTGTTCAGTAATACCAAGTTCAGGTAATAAAAAGGCCCCTACTTCGATGTCCTCAGGCATTCCCCTTTCATGACATGCACCTCTGGTACCGGTAGCGTAGTTAACAGCTAGGCTAAAACACGCACGTGGATCGTGAGCTGGAAAATCTAGCCCTCGCACGTGAATTACCATGTCCTCTGCACCTTTCCCTATTTTCTTCGCTGCTCTCAGGGTACCTTCACAAAATAGTTCACCAAATCCTTCTTTCATACCTATCTGTCTCACAAGCTCGATCAAGACATCTCCATCTCCCCATTTGATATCCATACCTTTTGTATCCTTTTTTGTCAACCAGCCGCGCTCAAAGCATTCCATCGCAAATGCGACACTAGCACCAGCTGATATCGTATCAATGCCCAATCTAGTACAGATATCATTTGCTTTTGATATGGCTTTTAAGTCATCAATCAGGCAGTTTGCCCCTAACATTGCCAAAGTTTCATAATGTGGTCCGAATCCCTTTAGCATATATTTTGGGAGGTCATCAATTTCTATGTGGCGATGGCATCCTATCGGACAATATAAACATGGAAGCGGTCTTGCGTTTAGAACCTCAGTGTATCTGGGGGAGCCTATTTTTTTTGCTCCTTCGCTCCAAGTATCTCCACTCCAATACTTAATGGGTACATCTCCGAATGATTCATAAACTGTCATTCCTATGGGAGTGCCGTGCTCCTTAAGGTCTTTTGCAAATTTGCTGATCTTCATCGACAGCTCTTTCGTCAGTCGATCAACCTCGTCCGGATCGAACACCTGAACATATTTTGTACCATAAACAGCAATTGCCTTCAAATTTTTGGACCCCATGACTGCGCCCAGACCACATCTTCCTGCAAAACTATGTCCATCTACAACTATACATGCGATATGTACCAACTTTTCACCAGCAGGACCTATCGTCGCAATACTTGCCCGTGGTTCTCCAACTTCATCTCTCAATTTCCTTGGGGTCTCTGATGCATCAACACCCCATAGTCCACTAGCATCACGAATTTCTACACCGTCATCATGGATCCAGAGATAAGTTGGTTTATTTGCTCTGCCTTCAATAACTAAAGCATCGTATCCTACTTTCTTGAGCATAACCCCCCATGCAGCACCAGCAGCACTCTCCCCATAGGTCCCTGTCAGCGGAGATTTCGATGTCACACTCCATTTAGCACTTCCCGGTAATTTGGTTCCTTGAAAGGGGCCTACACTAAAAATAATCCGATTGTCTGGATCGAATGCCTCAACTTTTTGAGCTACTTCTTCATAGAGAAATTTAGTACCTATGCCAGCTCCCCCCAGAAAATTTTTATAAACTAATTTGTCTATTCTCTCCTCATCTGCAATACCGTGAGTTAAGTCCACTCGTAATATCTTTTCCCAGTATCCATCCATATTTTTCACTCTTCTTCCGGTGCTGTTCAAATAAGCTTATGTACATATTTAGCTTTTTCGACCGAAACGAGGTTATTTAATAAATCGATTATCCGTTCATGAATTAGAGACCAAACCCCGGTAAGAGGCTGGACCAGTAGGTTCCCTTAAGAACTACTTTTTCAATGTTTTCAACTTTATTCATTATATCCATCTCCCTTTATTGCAGCGTTAATACATTTCTTGTTTTTCCCCAAATTTTGATGAACTGTTTTTGTGGTTTTGAAAACTTTGACTTCCCCAAGAGTTTAAAGAAAGAACGTCGCAGTTTTGTTCTGGTGGAGCGAGTATGAAACTCGACTATCTTGGGAACTTGCGAAGAACTCACTTTTCCGCACAGATCACACCGAAATTGGCCGGTAAAGAAGTAATTGTGATGGGAAGGGTAGTAGACATGCGTGATTTGGGAGGAATCAAATTTTTTATCCTTTCGGACATCGCGGGCACCATTCAAATCACGACTCCAAAAGCCAAGACGGACAAAAAACTGCTGGCCAAAATCGATGAATTGACCAAGGAATCATCGGTCGCTGTAAAAGGAAAGGTGGTTGCCGCAAGACAGGCGCCGAAAGGTGTCGAAGTACTGCCGTTGGAGATAAGAATCCTGAACCTCGCTTCCACACCCCTCCCGCTGGATCCCCGGGGAAGGGTGAAAGCGAACTTAGACACAAGACTGGATGCACGTGGTCTTGACCTCCGTCGCTCAGAATCAGTTGCGATCTTCAAAATCCGTCATCAGGCGATTCAGGCTATCCGTGAATATTTAATTTCTCAGGATTTTATCGAGGTCCACACACCGAAAATCGTCGCAACGGCCACCGAAAGCGGCGCGGCCCTCTTTCCGGTTTCCTACTTCGAGAAGGAAGCTTTCCTGAGCCAGAGCCCGCAACTCTACAAGGAAGTGCTCACGGGCTGCTTCGAACGCGTGTTTGAAATCGGGCCAATTTTCAGGGCGGAGGAGCATGACACCCCGCGGCACCTGAACGAGGCAGTATCTGTGGACATCGAGGCAGCGTACACCACGGCAGATGATGTGATGGAGATTCTGGAGGAATTGATTGTGCGTGTTTTCGCCCAGGTAAAACAAAAATGTGCAGATGAACTGAAGGTACTCGGGCACAAGCTGGAGGTCCCGAAAAAACCGTTTCCCCGCGTAACCTACGATGAAGCCATCAAGAAGTTGGAGCAGGCAGGAGTGAAAGTTCCCTGGGGCGAGGACCTGTCGACTCCTGCTGAGAAAAAACTCGGCGAAATCATCGGCGGTGCATACTTCGTCGTGGACTGGCCAATTGCTATAAAACCATTTTACATCCATCCAAAGAAGGGAGACCCAAAGTTGAGCGAGGCTTTCGATCTGATGTTTGGGGAGTTGGAGCTGGCTTCGGGCGGCACGCGCATTCATCAGGCGGACATGCTGGTCGGACGGCTCAAAGAGAAGGGGCTGAGCCCGCAGAGCTTCGAGTCTCATCTTGTAAACTTCAGACATGGTGTTCCGCCGCACGCGGGTTGGGGTCTGGGGCTTGATCGCCTGACGATGGTTCTCACCGACATGACAAACATTAGAGAGGTGGTCCTTTTTCCGAGGGATCGTCAGAGGTTAACCCCTTAGTGGGTTACATCAGACCCTTGAGTTTCCACAAAAGCTTCGGGTGCGCCTTTACCAGCGCCTTCAGCATGTCGGTCAGGCTTATCTTGTCGAACTTGACCTCTCTTAGCGCCTCCGCGAGCTTGTCCAAGTCGTCATCGGTCAGGCTCAAAAGCACATCCTTCGCCTTAAGGTAGCGCTCGAGTCTCTTCCCCATCTGCTCGCGCCACCGCTTCTCGTACTCGCTCAATCTTTTCTCTGAGGTGTTACCCTCGCTCACGGTCTTTGCCGCCACCTCGCCAGCGATGTTTCCTGCGCGCATCGCGGAATCTATGCCGCCGCCTGTAAGCGCGTTCACCTGCCTCGCCGCATCCCCCACGACAAGCAGGTTGTCCTTTACAGTTTTCTTGAGCGGTCCACTGACAGGGTCTCCACCTCCGTTTATCTCGACCACTTTCCCCTTTGACAGGCCTGGCATGCGCGCGACGAAATTTCGAAGGTACTCGATTGGCCGTCTTTCGGTGCGGCTACCCAGTACGCCCAGCCCCACGTTCGCCATGTCTTCGCCTTTGGGAAACACCCACGCGTACCCGCCGGGGGCTATCTTGCTTCCAAGGTAGAACTCCATCGTCGAGGGGGACTCAAAATCCACCCCAACCATCTGAAACTGAATGCCGCTCTCGATATCGTCTAGCTTCAACGTTGTGTTTAGTCCTGCCCATCTAGCTATACGTGAACCGACACCATCTGCCGCAATGATTACCTTAGCGGATACCTCGAGCTTTCCGTCCATCCCCCGCGCCTTCACACCTTGGGGTCTGCCGTCATCGATGATCAGCCCGTCGACGTATGTCCCGACCATCACATCAACACCAGCTTTTGCGGCCCTCACAGCCAGAAATTTGTCAAACACCTTTCGGTTGAGGACGTAGCCAACCTTCCCCGTGACCTTCCGCTCAGAGATGCGTATCTCGATGCCTGACGGGGAAACGATTTTCACGACGTTTGTTCGCCCAACTGCCCACTGCGGGTCTGGCTTAATCCCGAGCTCATTCAAGATGTCCTCGGCTAAAACCTCGCCGCACTGTACAGGCACACCAAGCTCCCTGCGCCGGTCGAGCATCAACACGCTTGCTCCGTTTCTGGCCGCCGCATAAGCCGCCGTGGAGCCAGCCGGGCCCGCCCCAACCACAACGACATCATACTTTTCTTGCAACCTCGATCGCCCCCACGGGACAAATTTTCTTGCAGATGCCACAGTCCGTGCAGCGCTCGTTCTGCCGCACGTAGCTATCAGAGGCCTCTATCGCGTCGAACGGGCAAACACTAACGCACGCGCCGCACCTTATGCAGAGGCTTGAGTCGACCTCCATTTTCACCCTTCCGTCAAATTAGTAGCTATCACTACTATTTATAAGCTTTGCCATGCTACATCAGGTGGGGTACCTTTGATGGACGAGGAAAGGCTCAGAGTTTTGCGCGGCCTCGGCTTGACTGAATATGAGGCCAAAATTTATGTTGCATTGATATCCGTTGGTTCAGCTGTTCCCCGCGAGGTCGCAGGCCTTGCCGGAATACCCTATCCTAGCGCTTACGATGCCCTAGAAGCGCTCGTAAAAAAGGGGTGGGTCGAAGCCGCCCCAGGGAGGCCGAGACGGTATCGCGCGCGGTCGCCGGAATTGATCAAGAAAGATTCTATTGCCGTGGTCGAACGCGTTTTTGCAGAACTTGAAAAAATCTATGAAAGTTCGATGGAAAGGGTCGAAAAGCCCGAAATAATCTACACGATAGTTGGCAAAACCGCGGTTATCAAGAAAATTCAAGAAGCGCTATCGAGAGCGAAGAAAGAGGTAATCGTCGTTCTTCCGCATCATGAAGAGTTTGCAAGTTACCTAAACCAAATCTTCGCCACATTAATTGAAAAAGGAATCAAAGTGAGGCTTGTAACCGAATCCAAGGTCCCCTTGAAAAACATTGAGGTCAGATTGCGTAAACCTATCCTCGCAGTTGATGTACTCGTGGATGAAAAAGAAGCCATTATCTGCCTACCGAACTGCTCCGCTTGCGGCTGGGTAGAGAACCCCGAGATAGCTAAACACTTCAAAGAGTTTCTTGAACTCCTTTGGAAAAGTTCCAGAACTCGATAACTCGCTAACAAAAAAAGCATCACCAATTAAAACTCCATCAGCGTACGTTGAGCTTTCAGTGGCAGGGTCGCGGCCAGCTCGGGAGGGATTTCAAGATGACCGTACCGCCCCCCTCCACCCGGAACCACCTTCAACTCGCCTGCTCTAAATGCCTTGATCACCGCCGCGGCTTTTGCTCCTGCTACATCAGCGAGTTCCTCCGGGAGCACGTCTATGAGCACTTCAATCTCATTGCCGAAGCGGGTCACAAGCTTCTCCCACATGGACTGAACTTCAGGTATATGGGGGTCTTGTTGACCGAGTGCCAGTGCTATGATCTCAGCAAGCGGGGCTATCCTTAGGTAGGGAGGACGATGAGGCGGATGCTTTGGTTCAGGGTAAGTGGCAAGTTCATTTACCCGGTCCCAAACACCCTTTTTGATCCAGCCGCCGCACTTATCGCATCGCCACCGCAACGCTTTCGCTTGTTCCAGTTCAAATTGTTTAAAACACCGTGAACATGCTGAGCGGTGATATTTGCCCAGTCGAGGATCGAAGCCGACATTGAGCACTATCCGCCGCCCATTTTCTCGCTTGATCGCCTTGACAATCTCGGCATAAGTTGGTTCCGCCAGCTCTAGGCGATTGAACTCGCGCCCCAATTTATCGGGCCAGGGAGAGTGGGCATCTGAGGACGACAGGAATGTAACCTCAGCGAGTTCTGCTATCCTGTCTGCCATTGAGGTATCCGCGCTCAATCCAAGCTCCAAAAATTTCACATCATTTGCCCGATCACCGTAACAAGCCCGCGTACTATCGAACTCCTTGTACATGCTAGTCCATGGGGTGAAAGCATGGGAGGGACCGATTAAACAATCGTGCGTCAGTACCGTATCAACGATTTCTGGGGCATCCAGCTCAATTCGTGCACGCCCATCTACGTCTATGTCACCTGAATGCTTTGCGAACTCCTCTCGCATGCTTTCTACGGCGGTGAGGGAAGGTAAAAGAATTAGATGGTGAACGCGGTGCTTGTCCTCGACCTCGACAGTCAGGATAAATTTAGTACGGTGGCGGGGATGCTCGAAGGTACCCTCTGCAACTTCGTTCAGCTCGGCCTTAATGTTCTCGAACCATCTGGGGTGAAAAACATCGCCCGTACCCACAAATGACAAGCCTTTGAGCCCGGCCTGTTGGGCGATGGTTTCAATGGTCATTCGGCCCGAAGTCGCACCGCTGTACTTCGAATGTATGTGGAGGTCGACTGAATAAATTTGAAATTCCGGCAGACTTTCACCTATCGATGTTGATGGCTCCAGCTCTTAAAAACTTGACAATATACGACCGCCATTCGCACCAGAAGCCCGTCAAATGGGGATTATAATGGACAATCTCACGGCGGTTATCGCGAGACCTAGAATGGTCTTCCCATTTCTTAGTATCACAAAGTAATCGTCTATGAAAACAATTTTACCCGATGTACCACGCCTCTTCCTCTTCGAGCCGCCTCGCTTTTTGCTCTCCAAGTTCTACCTCTTTACGGACTCGCTCGATTATTTCTTTCGTCATTTTGGCCCGCTGCTCTAGGTTGTGCATGTCTAATTTAACTCCCAGTATATCAGCCAGCACTTCTAGAACTGCCTGCGCGGCGCGGTGATCGACGACTATACCGTGAGTTTCACCAAGAAGACAGATGCCCCGCAGCCCACGGAGCTGTCCAAGACCAAGCAAAAGTCCAGCGGCGCCGATTATCGGCCCACCACCTTTTTCGACCAAGACTCCCCTTTTCCTGATTTTCTCAAGCAGCTTAGAGTCCCCCATACCGATGACTTTTGGCCGTGTTTCCGAGTACCTTCCCGTAGCGTAGCCACCCAAGGTGAAAATTTGTTTGACCCTTAATTTTTCCACTGTATTCAAGACGCATTCGACGAGTTCATAATGACCTTCCGTCGAGACGGGTTGCACATCACCAGTCCAGATTATAATATCCCTCCCGTTAAGGCGCGCGCAGTAGAGTTCATTCCGAAGGGGCCTGAGCGTACCTCCCGCCTCGACCACAACATTGTGGGGGAAATGAGGGGATAACACCTCCGCGAATTTTTTCGCATGTAATACTTCAAGCAAATGCTCCGCCGCGAGTTTGCCGACGTAGCCCATCCCAGGCAAGCCCTCGATAAGAATGGGTTTATTTAGTTTTGGTTTTCGCAGGATTTTTACCGCAGTATTTTTCATCTATATCGCCCCCGCCTCCTTTTTCAGCATTCGCCTGTACTTTCCATATGGATCGAGCGGAGAGAACTTAGGTGGATGCGGTGAAGTGGTAGGCCCTCCGCAATTCGGGCAAGTGTCCTTAAAAGTGTATGCGCCGCATGATTTGCATTTTTTCAATTTCATATCATCATGCCTTTTGAAATTCTCCCTTGCCGCCAGATTTTGTTACCGCTTCAATCGCCGTCTCAGCTGCCCGCTGAATGGCGCTCTCGGCCGCTTTGTACGACTGTGCCACAACCTCGATGCGGTATCTAGGTGAGCCAACATAGTAAAACTCTACGTTGGTGCCATCATCCCTTACAGAATCACGAGCATTGATCATCGCAGATTTTATAATTTCGACACCATTCGGGAGGGTGCAGCTCAGGCGCAGGTATCCTGTCACTTTGTAGGATGGCGGTTGAACGGTTGATGCAGCAACTTCGCTGAGCACCTCCGCCCAGCGTTCATCCACAACATCCGCTATACTTTCTTTACTTTTGGCTGCGGATTCGAAAGCTGAGTAAAGATCCCCAAATTTATCCTGTAAAGCGAACCCAACTTCTTCATATGCTTGGTCAAGGTCCTTTCCAAGTTTGTTTGCTGCAATTTCCAACAGCTTCTCAGCTCTCTGCTCCAGTTTGATTCGCTGAGCTTTCCACCTGCGTTCGCTGTCTTTTATCCTTCTGATTGAGAGATCTACATGTTTCCGTTCGGGGTCTACATGCAAGACCCTGCAAACCACTTTTTGGTTTTCTCGGACATAGTTTCGGATATTTTTGATCCAACCTGACGCAACCTCAGATATATGGATCATTCCTTCCTTGTCCTTGTACTCATCGAGCGTCGCAAAAGCGCCTTGCGGAAAAACTTTCTTAACTGTGCACATTACAATTTCATCAACCGACGGCCATTCAGATTGGCGTCTGACCAAATTAACTCCCCCTATTTTGCTGTACCGAGAACGGTCCTTTTACCTCTGCCTTCCCCCCACGCGGCACGGCAAGTGTCTTGCTGCATACCTG
>CAZKGC010000025.1:0-12782 GCA_964552335.1 Hadarchaeota archaeon (SeqCode) | reverse complement strand
GAAGGGCCTACGTGGTTATCCTGAAGAAATGATCAGCGAATTTTGTCCCAAAGCCTGTATGATACGACGGCTTTTTTTAGTTGAGGAGGATACAGGTGGAATCGAAGAAAACTGTGTGAGAGCGATGGACAGGCCGAATTTGGTATTTTATGGAGGAGATGAGTTCAAACTTCACCCGGATGTCTACGAGCCAGCTGAGGATACCTTTCTGCTGGCCGATAATCTAGATGTGCATCGAGGAGAACGTGTCCTGGAGTTAGGGACCGGCTGTGGTTTACTTGCGATCTTGGCAGCTAAAGCTGGGGCCAAGGTAGTGGCTACAGATATAAATCACTCAGCGCTCGAATGCGCCCGCGCAAATGCTGTTGTGCATGGCGTAACGGATCGCATAGACTTTCGTTTGGGCGATCTTTTTGAGCCGGTTCACGATGAGCGCTTTGACCTCGTGGTTTTCAACCCGCCATACTTGCCTGTCCAACTAGAGGAAGCACTCGGTGATTCATCCGGCCTAGCTTGGGAGGCCGGGCCCGATGGACGTGCGGTCATCGATAGATTTTTGGAAGGATTACCTGGATACTTGGCGCCAAAAGGTCGTGCGTTGTTTGTACAGTCGTCGTTGGCAGATATCTCAAAAACCCTCCGAGTTCTGGAGAAGAGCGGTTTCCAAGTCAATATCCTGCGTGAGAAGATGCCGTTTGAGGAGCTCTTTCTGCTGCGCTGTTTTATATGAACTCGAAACGAATTTGCACACTGGACGGAAAAGTGCAGGAAATTCTCGTGGCAATTTTAGTTGAGTCAGGTAGGAAATAGACATGATAAAATAAGGAAATTAAAGTAACTTCAATGTTTTAGTTTAATAGACTGAGATATACTTTGGAGGTAAATAAGTGAAAATGGGACAAAAAGGATTTTCCATTACAGCGATGGTGGAAATAGTTGTTGCGGTCGTCGTGGTCGTAGCAGCTGTCGTAGCAGTTGTCGTGCTGAGGGGAGGGCCGGGTTCGTCCACAACCACGACAACAACCGCGACCACAACCCCGACAACAACCACCACACCAACCACGACATCAATCACGACAACCACACCGACAACAACCGCGACCATGACCACGACAACAACCACAACAACCCCTGCGGGCCAACCACTCGACGGACCATTTGAGTGGGTCAGCGATATTACGCCGGGCTCGGGAGCGGGGACGCCTCCCGGAGGGTCTACCCAAGATGGTCCATGGAACCACAGAGTGATGAGCGCTACTTCAAGCGATGGTCTGAGTTGGGTCAAAGACAATATAATAATCGCCGACCAAGCCTCAGTCCCTGACGCCATATTGGATAGCGAAGGAAATATACGGATTTATTATGTGGATTGGTACAATGGTCACGTGATCTCCGTAGCGTTGTCGCACGACGGGACAAACTGGATTTACAAGAAAGTTACGATCCAAGGAGAGGTTGCCGGGAGCCAGTCGGGTATCTCGCCAGTAGACCCAGATATCGTTCTCTTACCGGATGGCAGGTACAGGCTATACTACATGTACGCGGGAAAAATTTACTCGGCGGTTTCAAACTATGGAATAAACTTTGTTAAGGAGGACGGGGTCAGGTATCAGCATGAGACGACGGTGTACGATCCGGACGTCGTCAAGATGGGTGATGTCTGGAGGATGTTTGTTTCATTAGGCATCCGAAATCTGAGCACAGTTTCAAACGACGGGTTAAGCTTCAGCAGGGAGAATGAATTACCATTTGATGGTTCTGTGAGCTGTACGATACCTTGGGAAAATGGGTATCGCATGTATTACATGAGGCAGGGAGGCATATTCTCCTCATTTTCAAGCGACGGAGGGAGCTGGGTCTCCGAGGGCCTGAGGTTGGATATCGCGGGTGACCCGACAGTCATCAAGCTACCAAACGGGACCTACAAAATGTTTTACAAGACTTGGATTGAGTAAGTTTTTTAGCTTCGCAGATGGTAGTCGGACAAGTTGGTGCGATCATGGGCAAGCGTCCTCGAAAGTGGAAAAAGAAGGGCCGCATGCGCTGGAAGTGGGTCCGCAAGCGGATGCGGCGGAAGATGCGAAGGATCAAGCAGCGGAAGGCCTAGTCACCATACTATTTTACACAAAGCTTTTAAGGTTGGATATATCATCCAACATAGGGTTAGAACTTGCCGGTTTTAAGAAAGATTTCGGAGAAAATCTGGGGCGGAAGAACTCCCTCTGAAGTGCTGTCGAAAAGGTTCAAGATATTTGTTCTCATTACAATCGTGCTAGCAAGTATGAGCAAACTCCTTTACCTAAAAGGGATTCTCCCTGCGAATGTTGAGTTGATAATTCCATGTCTTGTCGTCGTCGGTTCTCTCTCGCTATACTGCGGTCCAACGAAATTTTGGCGAAGGACGACGAGATATTTTGGTCTGCTTGTGCTGGTCGCAATCGCCCTGGTAGATCTCGCTTTTTGGGGGCTTCACTCGATATTCATTTTCACATGGCCCGGCTTTGTGGTGTGCTGGCTGCTGGCAATGCGACACAAGCTCTCAATGTTTGATAGATTCAAAAGTCTGTTGTGGCGCACGACCCTCACCGCCGCAGCCGCGATAATCATATTTGACCTCTACACGGGAGTTTTCGGCTGGTCTTTGGTGACTGGCGGTGGGTTGGTGACAGTTTTTCTCTCCCAAATTCCCTTCACGATATATCACCTTTGCTCATTGTTATTCGTGCCTCCGCTGGTCGGGCTTGCGAAGGCAATGGTCAAGGTGAAGGTACCAGTCCCGGTGGCGATTGCGGTAAAAAGTGGAGTGGAGGTTCAAGCTAGTTAGGAGGAGTACGATGAAAAAGAAAGCTGAGCGGAAGAAGTTCCTGAGCCATGTCTTAGAGTTGCTCGTGGTAGTTGGGTTTGTGTGTTTCGGTGCCGGCTACATGTTAACGGGTGGAGCTGCGCAAGTTAAGCAATTCGCCTACGGTGAGAACATGATGGTTAATGTGAACATCCCAGACCTAGGAATTGACCAACATGTGCAGCTTTACAAAGGGATGACCCCATTTGACGCGATTTTGAGGGTCGCAAGCATTAAGACCGACTACTATCCAAGCATGGGCAGCATAGTTACAGAGATCGGCGGAACGGCGCAGTTCTGGGGGTACAAGGTAAACGGTGAGACGCCAACGGTGCCGATGCAGGACTATCAGCTCTCTGACGGGGACAACCTTCTGTTCTTCAAGCTCGAGTGGTAGTCAGGGTTCTGGCGGCGGCCCTTGCCCCAGCTTCCGCCCTCACTACATCATCGGCGGTACCGATCACGATGGCATCCCCTTCCTGAGCCCTTAATGTTTTGACGATCGTTTCGCTCAAATTTTTCCCTATTTCAATGAATCTATCTGGAAACTGGAGTTTGCCATTCTTGAATACTAGCACGGTTGCCCCCACAGCCCCGGCCTTGATCGCCTCGTCCCGCTGCTCGATGCCCCTTTTGACCCTGTCGGCCGATCCCCTGACGACGGTTGCGACATCGACTTCACCCACTGTCAGGTCACCTGCATCAATTTTCACGAATTCAAGGGACTTCCCAAGAGCGCGTCTGCCTTTGTCCGTGAGGGAATGCCCGCCGCGCGAGGAGGTGATTAAGCCCCGTTTTTTAAGTTGGTTGAGGACCGTGCGCATGCTGCCCTCGCCGATACGAAGTTCATTTGCGAGATCCTTGCGTCCGACCCTGCCATGCTTTCCAATCAGCTCAAGTGCTTCCCGAACGTGAACCTCGGCGAAGCGCGGCAGGGGCCCTTTTTTGGGTGGCATGGTTGAAACCTTCAGCGTTTTCCGGCCAGCAGCGAAACGAGTACAGCTTTCAGCGTGTGTAATTTGTTTTCAGCCTGATCCCAGACCACCGAACGCGGCCCATCTATGACTTCACCCGTCACTTCTTCCCCGCGATGGGCCGGTAAGCAGTGCATGAAAATGACATCTCTTTTTGCATCCGCCAAGAGTTTTGAATTCACCTGAAAACCCTTGAAATCCCGCATCTTCTGTTCCCTCTCAGATTCCTGACCCATTGACACGAAAACATCTGTGTACACGACATCAGCTTTAGCGACAGCCTTAGACGGGTTATTTGTGATCTCAATTTTAGTGCCGCTTTTCTTGGCGTTTTCACGCGCCTGCTTGGTAATCTCAGCAGGAGGTTCATAGCCTCGCGGACATGCCGCAGAGAAGTTCAAGCCGATAAGTGAGCAGCCGAGCATCAGGGAATTGCAGACGTTGTTCCCGTCCCCGACCCAAGCGACCTTCAAACCCCTGAGTTTACCTTTGTGCTCTCGGATAGTCAGAAGGTCGGCGAGGGCTTGGCATGGGTGCTCTAGCGGACTCAGCGCATTTATCACTGGAATGGCGCTGTGTTTTGATAATTCGATGAGATGGTCGTGGGATGTAACTCGAGCGACTATACCGTGAACATACCTGCTCAGAGTTCTGGCCGTATCTGCTACCGTCTCTCCTCTACTGAGCTGTAGTTCCTGGGTGCTGAGAAATAGGGGGTTTCCTCCCAGCTCATGAATTCCAGTTTCAAAGGAAACCCTCGTGCGCGTGGACGGTTTTTCGAAGATAAGAGCGATAGTTTTTCCTTTCAGTTCGTCTGAAATAGGTCTTCTCGATCTTTGCGCTTTAAATTGAGCGGCCTTATCCAAAATCGCCTCGATCTCTTTCGGGCTCAAGTCCTGCATTGAGAGCAAGTGTTTTGCCATCATCCGACCTCTGCTAATATTTTGTCCAGCGCCTCCACAAGTTGGTCTATCTGTCCTCGTTCAACTATCAACGGCGGCACGAATCTCAAAACTTTGTCGGCGGTGCAGTTTATCAAAAAGCCGCGTTCTCTTGCCTTGACGACTGCGTCTTCAGCGGCCTGTTTTGTCGCAAGTCCTATCCCCAAGAGCAACCCAAGTCCCCGGACATTCTGCACGCATCGGTGTTTATCAGCAAGATCTTCGAGACGCTTTTTGAAATACTCGCCGGTTTTTGCCGCTCGTTGAGGCAGCTTCAATTTTTGCATCGTCTGTACAACTGCTTTTGCCGCCGCGCATGCCAAGGGATTTCCGCCGAACGTTGAAGCGTGGTCTCCCGGCGAGAATGAGTTCATCACTTCGGCCTTGGCGCCCATGCAGCCGATGGGGAAACCACTCCCGAGTGCTTTCGCCATCGTTATTTCATCCGGTTCGACTCCCCAGTGCTGGCACGCGAACCATTTCCCCGTGCGCCCCATACCCGTTTGGACCTCATCGCAGATCAGCAACACATCGCGCTCGTCGCAGAGTTTACGTAATCCCGGCAGGTAGTCATCGGATGGCACATTCACGCCGCCCTCACCTTGGATGGGTTCCACGACCACGGCAGCTGTCTGCTCACCGATAGCCCGCTCGGCGGCGTCAAGGTCGTCGAACGGCACGAAATCGAAAATTTTTGGGATGAGAGCCTCGAAAGGTTTGCGGTAGGAGACTTTCCAAGTTGCGCCCAAGGCAGCCGAGATTCTCCCGTGGAACGACTCTTCCATGGCGACGATGCGCTGGCGCTTCGTGTGTTTGACCGCGAGCTTGAAAGCTCCCTCGACGGCCTCGGCGCCGGAGTTACAAAAGAAAAATTTGTCGATGGACTTAGGGGTGACTTGCGCGAGCAAAGCAGCCAATTCCGCCTGCGGCTGAATGTAGTAAAGGTTTGAAACGTGAATCAGTTTTTTCGCCTGCGCGCAAATGGCCTTCGCTAGCGCGGGGTGGCAGTGCCCGAGAGAGCAGACGGCTATCCCCCCGACGAAATCCATGTAGCGCTTGCCATGCGAATCCCAGACAAACATCCCTCGCCCTTTGACCAAGACAATCGGCTGGCGGCTGTAGGTGTGGGCGACGTAGCGTTCGTTCAGATTTTTGATATTCATCTATTTGCCTCGCTCTATCATGGTGCCCACGCCGCTCTCCATCAGAATCTCGAGCAGGAGGACATGGGGGGTGGTACCTTTTAGGATGTGTGCGCGCTCGACGCCGCCTTGAATCGCTTTCAGGCACGCTTCGACTTTCGGAATCATCCCTTTTTTGATCACGCCTTCTTGTATGAGCTTTTGTGCTTCTTCGGGGGTCAACTGCGAGATCAATGTTTTTTCGTTGCTGGGGTCGCGCATAACTCCTGCTACATTTGTGAGAAGGATGAGCTTTTTCGCGTGTATGGCCACCGCGAGTTCGGCGGCGACGGTGTCGGCGTTTATATTCAGGCTGTGCCCCTCTGCATCTATGCCGATTGGAACTATCACTGGGATGTGGATGTATTCGGTGCTGGTCAGATAATGTCTGATGACGGTTGGGTTTATATGCTCGACCTCTCCCACGAAGCCGAGGTCCACCTCGACCTCTCGCCCCTTGCTTGTAGTAGTTTTGTAGAGGAGCTTGTGAGCTCGGATGAAGTTCCCGTCCATCCCGGAAATCCCGACCGCGCTGATTCTGTATTTGGCTCCGTGTTTGTTCAGCCCCAAGACTATCTCCGTGTTGACCTTTCCCGCGAGCTGCTCGTGGAGAATCTCCATCGTCTCCTCGTCTGTCACGCGCAGCCCCTCGATGAACTTCGGTTTTTTACCCTGCTTGCGCATTTCCTCGCTTACCTCTGGGCCTCCGCCATGGACAATCACTATCTTCATCCCCACGTAGCTCAAGAGGACGATGTCGTGCAGGAGAGAGTCGAGCTGTTTGTCCTTCTCCATCACGCCCCCGCCGAGCTTTACAACAATTGTCTTACCGTGGAACTCCCCGATGTAAGGGAGGGCCTCAAGCATTGCCGTGGCGCGATCTTGCATTTTACCACAAATCCATTTCATTAGTTTACATACTTTTAAAATTAATAGTAATTAAGTTCGTATGGTCTGGATTGGAAATTTGAGAAGGTTTCAACGTGGGGCGTGCAGGAGTAAAGAAGTCTCGGGCGGCGGGCATCTGGTCGTGGGTCCCAGAGTTTATCCTCGTCTTCATGATTATCTTCGGGTTCTTGGTCTGGGTTATTTGGGCTTATGTGCGTCAAATGCAACTTTTTTGGATACCTGAAGCCGACTTTTGGTACAGGCTTGGCACATGCATGAAAGAGAGTTGGTACCTCCCCCTGATATTTTGGGCGGCCGGTGTCGTATCATTCATTTTACTCAAAAAGAGAAAACATTAGTAAAAGCTAGGCCACACGGTTGATAGCAGAAGTAATTTGAACATTACGTAGTGTAGCGGGAATTGATTCTCACGTAGTCGTAGGTGAGGTCGCACCCCCAAGCGGTGGCGCACGCTTTTCCAGCGGCCAAATCTACGTGAATCTCAATCTCCTTGCTTCGCATGAGGTCTCGTGCCCTCTCGACCACACGGTTCGGCATCGGCTTCCCTCGTTTCACCAAGTCAACACGCCCGCGTTCGCTCACCAGCTCCAAGCTCAGTCTGGCTGGATTGAAAGAAATGCCCGAGCGACCAAGTGCAGCGACTATTCGGCCCCAGTTAGGGTCGCGCCCGAACACAGCTGCCTTGACCAAATTCGATCCAGCTACAGTCCGAGCAGCGCAGCGGGCATCGTCCATGTTGCCAGCGTTCTTCACTTGGACCTCGATCAGATGCGAGGCTCCCTCCCCGTCCCTCGCCATCATCCACGCTAGTTCGGTGAGCACACAATCAAGACCAGCTTGGAACTGTTTGTCCCTGCGCTCGAGCGTGATGCGGCGGTTTTTGGCCCGCCCATTTGCCAGCACCAAGACCATGTCGCTAGTGCTTCTATCATTGTCGATGTTTATCATGTTGAAACTCTGATTCACCGCTCGTTGTAGCGCGTCCCGCAGGGCATCGGAGGTTATCGCCGCGTCTGTGACGATAAATGCGAGCATGGTAGCGGTTTTCAAATCAGGGCAGATCATCCCAGCCCCCTTAGCTATCCCTGCGATGGTCACAGGTGTACCATCCTCAAGATCGACACGAACGGCGATTTCCTTTGGGTTGGTATCTGTGGTCATGATGGCCTTTGCGGCGTTTAGGCTCGCTTCTCTGGAGTTCGATAGTTCTTTCACCACGGCGCGGATACCGGCCTCTATCTTGCGCATCGGCAGGTAACGTCCGATGATACCGGTTGAGGCAACGCCGATGTTAGCCGCCCGCAGCTTCAGCAGCCTCGCGGTAACTTGGGCCATCCGGTAAGCATCGCGCATCCCTCGCGTCCCAGTGTATGAGTTCGAGATCCCGGAGTTTGTGACCACCGCGCCAAGTCTGCCTTTTTTAAGGTGTTCTTTTGTGACGATGAGCGGCGCGCCCTTGACGAGGTTGGTGGTGAAAGCCCCCGCGGCGGGTACCGGACCATCTTCGGAGACAATGAGCATGAGGTCAGGCCCGCGACGTTTGATGCCTGCCCGCACGCCTGCAGTGCGAAAGCCCGGCACCTCCGTGATGCCACCATCAAGCACTGTTATCATGCGAGCACCAATCTCAAAAGAGCGATGAAATCATTAAAGGTTGTTGGGAAGCGCAGGTCACGGTCGCAGCGCGGGAGTTCTCAGCCCCTCCATCTCATCGATTCCAAACATCAAGTTCATGTTCTGGACCGCCTGCCCAGATGCGCCCTTGATGAGGTTGTCAATCGCAGCAACCACGACCACCCGGTTACCCTCTTGGACGACCTCTATGCCTATTTCACCTTTTCTGCCGACCAGTCTGCGCACTTCAGATCCTTCTTGGTCGACCTCTATTCCTATGTCACAGTAGTTCGAGCCCACCACGAAGTTGACTTCAGGCAGCCCATCTAACACGCGCACGAAAGGCTCACGAGGGTAAAACTCTCTGTAAATTTTTAGCAACGTCCCTCTGCTTATCTGTTTTTTCATGAAAACGTGCGCGGTCGACAATATTCCGCGGACGATCGGGACAAGGTGAGGGGTGAAGTGGGCCCTGACCTTTCGCCCCGCAAGCTTGGTCAGTTCCTGGTTGATCTCCGGGGCGTGACGGTGAGTGGTCGCAGCGTAGGCCAGAATGTTGGCGCCCGCTATCGGGTGATGCATCACTTCACTTAGAGCGGCCCCGGCCCCGGAAGTTCCAGTCTTGGCGTCGATGATGATGTGGTCGAGGTCGATGAGGTGACGCCTTACCAACGGAGCTAGACTCAGGATGGCGGCCGTCGGAAAGCAGCCGGGGTTCGCAACTAGCCGCGCACGCTTGATTTTAGCGCGATGTAGTTCCGGCAGCCCGTAAACGCCCTTGACCTCAGGACTTTCGTGCTTGTCATAGTATTTCTCGTATACCTTCACGTCGTCGAATCTATAGTCCGCGCCGAGGTCGATTATCTTCGCTTTTCCGTCGAGCAGCTTCGGCACAAACTTCATCGCCACTTTATGTGGTGTGGCTGCGAAGACGACATCGGCCTGCCTGCCCATCTTGGAGTAGTCTGGCTCGGCTATCTTCAGATCAACGATTCCCCGGAGGTTCGGGTGGATCTCGCCCACTGGCTTTCCAAAATTGCGGATATCATAAGCGCCGACGAGCTCTACCTTTGGGTGACCGGCAAGAAGTCTGAACAATTCCTCTCCAGTATACCCGGATGCCCCCACTACTGCCGCCTTTATCTTCATCTACAGCGCCCCTGGGCCTCTTTCAATAATTTTACCTCCGATTTGTTAATTGCTCGCTTTCTGGCACTCACGAGCTTGGAGTAATTTTTCGCTTTGCCCTTAAATGATTTGAACTGGTCTTTGACGGCCTTAGGTGCTGGACCTCCTGGTAGCTCCCGAGCGGCTATGCACTTGGCTATGTCGAGCGCTTCTTCAAGTTCCTCTTGACTGATGCTGACCTCTTTGCCGAGAATTTCCTTAGACGCCGCCCTCAGGTCCTCGAGGTTCATGTCGGTAGCGGCCCGGCCTTTTTCAGTAGCCCCAGCCACCATCCGACCCACGATCGCATGGGATTCCCTGAAGTTCAACCCAGCCTTCTTCACGAGCGTGTCCGCTAATTCCGTCGCGACGGCAAAATTGCTTTCGGCCCGCTTGCGCATTACTTCCTGCTTTGGCTTGACCGCGCTGATGAGCTTTGCCATCACCTCCGCGCTCTCTCTGGCATCATCGACAGAGCTCCAGAGCAACGGGGTGAGTTCCTGAAGGTCGAGATTGTATGCCTGAGGCAGAGCCTTCATCATCGCTAGGGCTCCCACGAGGTTCCCCAAGACACGCGCCGTCTTCGCGCGCGCCATCTCGGCCACAACTGGATTTTTCTTTTGGGGCATGATGCTGCTTGGGGAAGAAAATTCGTCTGGCATCTCGATCATATCGAACTCGGCCGAACTCCACAGCGAGAGTTCTTCAGCCAGCCTGCTCACATTAACCATAGCGATCGTCAAGGCGCTCATGGCCTGCAGAGCGAAATCCCTGGAGCTCACAGCGTCGATCGTATTCTCGTCGATGCGTCGAAAGCCGAGTAGGTGGGCTACTCTCGCACGGTCGATTGGAAAACTCGTGCCAGCCAACGCACAGGCTCCCATCGGACAGGAGTTAGTACACTCATAAGCTTGGTCCAAACGCTCAACATCCCTCAGGAAGGCAGAGCAGTAAGCCGCGAGAACGTGACCAAAAGTTGTGGGCTCTGCTACCTGTAGGTGGGTGTATCCCGGCATTATGGTATCAACATTGTTTTCGGCGAGCGTGATCAATGCATTGATTAGCTCCAGAAATGCCGATTCGATGCTTGATATCTCCTTGCGCAGGGTAAGCCTAATTGCCGCAGTGACCTGATCATTTCGGCTCTTAGCGGTGTGAAGTTTGCCCCCGATTTCCTCGCTCGTGGCCCTGCTGACGAACTCCTCGATCGCCATGTGGATGTCCTCTAACTCGGGGCGCAACTCCAGCGACCCCGAGCCCTTATGTTGAAGGTCGATGAGGGCACGTAGGATGGCCGCAGCGTCCTGTTCGGCGATTATCTTCCGCTCCGCCAGCATGAGGACATGGGCCATATTCACCTGCACAACAGAGGAGAAAATTCGCATGTCGGCCTGCATCGAGGAAGTATATTCAGCGGCGAGAGATTCCATCGGCCGCTCGAATCGCCCTTTGCGCAACATCTCTAACACCGGCACCTGTTCCGTCACGAGTTGTTGTTAGCGGGTTTACATAAAAAGTTTGATATTTTCATTGGAATGGGTAGTTCACTTCTTCCTAGCCCAAGCGATTTTCTGCTGCAATCCGTAAATTTTGATGAACGACTCCGCATCTGTCCCCTTCCAACCAGCCGTCTGTGCGTAGCGTGCTATGTCCTCTCGCACCAGGGAGTATGGGGAAGAAACGCTTTCCTGCATCGCGCTCATGTTGTGCAATCGCATCACGACATCTCCGGTCACAACTTCTTGGGTTGAGTCCACGAACTTTTCGATATCTCGCATCACTGGTTCACAAAACAGGCCGCGATAAGACAAATCGGCATAGATATTTTCCAAGGGCGCTTTGGTGTTGAGTTGATGGTGCGTGAGAACGAGCCTCTCCAGCGCTCTGTGCGACTCTATGAGCAAGAGCATTCCGGGTGCTTCGAAGGCTTGATATCCTTTTATTCCGAGGGTCTCGTCTTCCACGTACAGCCCTCTTCCATATCCGTGTCTCCCCGCCATTTCGTTGAGTTTCAGAAGAATTTCTGTCCCGTGCATCCTTTTGCCGTTTATTGCGGTGGGGACGCCCTTTTCAAAGGAGATTTTGACGCGCTCGGGTTCTTTCTTCCGAACTTTGGTCATCACCCATACTTCTTCGCTCGGCGCCTTGTTTTCGTCTATCTCCGAGCCAGATATCGTGCGCCCAAACACGTTTTCGTTGATGGTGTACTTTTTAGTCTCACCTTTTACTTTGAACCCTTTCTTCTCCAAGTATTCTATCTCCTGTTGTCGCCGCATGCCTAACTCGCGGATTGGGGCGATTATTTTGAGTTCCGGGGCCAAGCTCATCACGGTGACATCGATCCGCACTTGATCATTTCCTGCACCAGTGCATCCATGTGCAACCGTGTTGGCATTTTTCTTTTCAGCGATATCGATTAGGTGCTTTGCGATGGTATAGCGATCGGAGCACATGAGTGGATAAACTCCATTGTACAGCGCATTGGCCTTGATCATGTTGGAGATTATCTCATCGAATATCTCCATCTTCGCGTTGATGAAATAGTGTTCCACCGCTCCGAGTTCTTTAGAGCGATTTTCAATGTATTTCAGCTCTTCCTTACTAAGCCCGCCCGTATCTACCGTAGCGGTTATCACATCGAACTTTCTTTTTTCTTTGAGGTAAACCACGCAAAAGCTTGTGTCCAGACCGCCGGAAAATGCGAGCACAATCTTTTCGGCCATTTTTTCATCCATTTTAATTATCTTGGTTTGATTTAAACTTGTTCGGCTGATGGTTTTCTTAGGCTCACGAAAACCTTTTTTAGCAGCCCCTCCAACTGCTATTGTTGAAACTCAGATGGAGAAATGATTCGGCAGTGGAAAAATGATGGTCGCTTTGGTACCTTACAGACTGTGATGGAATGGAAGTCATAGTCAGATTACACGGTGATTTTCGGGACCGTGCAGGGACGAACACCATAAGGGTGCCGATTGGCGATGACGAAACCGTGGATACTTTGTTGATGAAGCTCAGCCGACGATATCCTAAAGTGGTCGAGGAGGTGTTAGACCCGACCACAGGGGATGTCAGGGAGAACTACGACATCCTGCTCAACGGCCGGCGGGTTCAGCAGATTCGTGGGATTCACACCAAGCTCAAGCATAAGGACGAG
>CAZKGC010000024.1:0-12964 GCA_964552335.1 Hadarchaeota archaeon (SeqCode) | reverse complement strand
GACGCCTTGTTGGTATTGCCGCTTTTTAGCTCTGACGCTTTCGGCGGAGGTAGAGATTACCGCCGTGGGTGTCAATAGCGACCACGAGCGGCCCGAAGTCCTTAACCCTGAGCACCCAAAGGGCCTCCGCGGAGCCTAGGTCCTCCCAGTAAACTTTCTCGATTTTCTCGATGGCCCTAGCTGCCAGAACTCCCGCGCCGCCGGTG
Organism: Hadarchaeota archaeon (SeqCode); assembly: GCA_964552335.1. Classification (GTDB taxonomy): domain Archaea; phylum Hadarchaeota; class Hadarchaeia; order Hadarchaeales; family Hadarchaeaceae; genus B75-G9. The sequence goes on along the minus strand of CAZKGC010000024.1, from coordinate 12,758 downwards.
AAGGCGAGATAGACGCATCCGAGCCGCGCGAGCTGGACAGCCACCTCTTCATCTACACCTCCCTTCCCCACGAGTGCCCGGACTCCTGTGCGCCTGACAAATTCCGTCTGTAACTGGTCTAGGCGGGCGCTGGTGGTCGGGCCAGCTGAGATGATGTGCCAGCCCTCTGGTGTTCGTTTGGCGAGAGGCCCACAATGGTAGATTACCCCACCTTGAAGTTTCACCGGGAGTTTCGCCCCAGAGACAACCCGAGCATATGCTTTGTCTCGGGCGGTCACGATTTTTCCCGTTATACTGACTACGCCACCAGCTCGTAGCTTCCGCACCTCACGCTCGCTCATGGGTGGGGTCAATCGGTTAATTTTCAAGGCTCTACCACCTTTAACCGGCCGCCCACAAGCTTCGCTTTTGCTCTTCTAGCAGGCCAGCACTGCAGGGCGATCGCTACCGGGAGGCTCGCGGTGTGGCAGGCGGCTTTCTCGACGTGCACGCCGAGGACGGTAGTTTTTCCACCCAAGCCCATGGGTCCTATTTGGAGTCGATTGGCCGCTCTCTCTATCTGGTGCTCCAGCCTCGCGAGCTCGGGGTCTGGATTTGGCTTATCGAGTGGGCGGAGGAGCGCATGTTTTGCCATCAGTGGAGCGGTTTCCATCGAACCTCCTATCCCGACACCTACTGTGACGGGTGGGCAGGGTCTCCCCCATGCTTCTGTTAAAGTCGACGTCACGGCTCGCTCGATTGCTCTCATGCCTTCAACCGGCCTTAGCATGAAAAGCTTGCCACAGTTTTCTGCCCCGGCGCCCCTAACCAAAAGGTCGATTTGGAACTTTTCCCCTTCGACTAGCTCAATGTGGATTGTGGGCTGTCCCCTTCCGGTATTAGATTTAATGGGCTTGCGTGTCAGGGGGTCTACAACATTAGCTCTGAGCGGCACCCTCTGTGTCGCCGACGATACGGCTTCGCTGATGGCGGCTTCGAGATCGAAGTCGATTCTGAGTTTTCGCCCAAGTTGAACGAAGAACGTGAAGGTTCCTGTATCCTGGCAGATGGGGGCACCAAATTTTTTCGCCAGATCTAAGTTTTTCAACATTAAATCGAACTGTAGTTTAGGAACAGGATTCCGCTCGCATTTCATGCCCTCTCTGAGTGCGCTCACAACATCCGCAGGCAAAGTGGTTTCGGCGCGTTGAAGCATCTCAGCCACAACATCGCGGAGGTTGTCTTCGATGAGCATACGACCGAGTTCAGATAAGTTTCATGCGTAATAAATTTTCGGGCCACAGTTGAGATTAAGAAAATTTATTCGGTTCAATCCACTTCGCCCTCGCCAGGAACTTCGCCAGCCAAACGGTCTCCTCGCTTATCCCCTCGAATGGATCCGTTTTTGGTAATTCTCGGATTAGCCTCCCCGCAAGCTGCTTGGCCCCCTCGACCACTCACCATCCGACTCGGTTTGTGCTTTTTGGAGGGTGTAAAGTGGGCGGAGGGTAATTGTGGATGAAAAAGGGCAGGCGATGATGGCGAGATGGAAGGCCCTCCTTGAGAGCAAGGAAGTCGAATCTTACACGTTACTGAACTTTGGCAAATCTAGACTTTAAAACCGCTGATGAGGGCTTTCAGGTCGAAAGACGGAGCTCGCCCGCGGCCGGGTCCCCCTCGAAACCGGAGACCGACCTCCCCCCGACCCTGCTGGGCTTGGATGCCGCTCGCTCGGGTTTTCAATCAGTGTCCGCTCCTTTTTAGGTTGGAATCCCACCTCAAGCCTGTATTTGGTTTTTTCAGTTCATCCACATTGCGATTTCGCATTAATATAGATTTGTCAACAAAACTTATATATTGCCGAATTTATATCAAATAACTGGGAATGCGATGAAAGAAGTTCCAGGGAAGATTGCCAAATATCTGAGCTCTACGAGTTACGTCAGCGTGGAGGATCTTGTTGAGCGATTTGGATACAAAAAAACAACGGCATACGCTTACCTCAGCAGGCTGAGTAAGAAAGGGAAAGTGAGCAGAGTAGGCTGCGGGAAATACAGAGTCGGAAAAATTCAAGTTGCTGAACCTCCTCTTCCGCCGAGAGTAAAGGAGGTAGCAAACGTCATACTGAAGAAGATGCCTTTCAGCGAATTCGTGGTGTGGGGTACAGAAAACCTCGCGGATTTCTCTCACTACGTGGTGGGGAGGGATGTTGTGTTTGTCGAGGCGAAGAATCAGCTCGTTCCAAAAATAGTTGACACGCTATTGGAGGGGGGCGTTAAGGCCATCGTAGAGCCATCTAAGGAGGAGTTCAAAAACCTATTCACATACTTCGACAGGCCCGTCGTAGTCTTTAAGCGAAGGGAGAAGTACGCTGCGGTAAAAAAAAGCAATCTATTGCTGCCGCGGTTGGAGAGAACCCTTGTAGACCAGTACTACTGTATAACGCGGAGGGGCTTCCCCTTCCCGTTAGACGAGTTCGGGAGGATTTTTTATAACGTGCTTCGAGATCGGGTATTAAACATCGACATGCTCAAAAAGTACGCGTCGCGGCGGGGGCTTAGGGACGAGATGTCCGCTTTGATCGTCAGGTTCAAGGAAGAGTACCCAGAACTAGAAATGTGGCCCCAAGGAGAAAAAGGGGCATCCGCAGACCTGATCGAAGAAATAGTAAAAGGGGCGACGTAAGTGGATCTGGCAAAATACGGTGGGAAGCTATGCGGCAAGTCGAGTTGTTTTAATGAAGAAACCCTCAGGAAACACGTAGAAGAAGGGAAGGCGGCAAATCTTACGTATTTGTCCAAGGCCCTCTATACGCTCGAGTACTTGGCCCAGCTGCATAAAGCAGGGGCGGTGGCTCTTTTTAAAGGAGGTTCGGCGGTACAGTTGTTACTCCCACGAGGCTGGCAGAGATTAAGCATAGACCTAGATATAGAAACCCGCTTGCGAGAGGAGGAGATGAAGAAAAGACTAGAAGAAATCCACAACAGATTCGGGAGGGAATACTTCTCCTACGAACCCAGGAAAAGTGAAGTAAAAGGTCCTTTTTACAGTTACCGAATCGGAGTTCCTGGTGGCGCAGTAATCCTCCTCGACGCAATGATGGCAACAGCGGGATACAAGACAACAAGAACGAGGCTCAGAAGCTTTTTCTACGAGTCGAATGTCGAGGTCAAAACGCCAACAATCGATTCCCTGTTGGGGGACAAGCTCTCGGCTCTTGGGCCGAATACCATCGGTAGGCATCTTGAGGACAGTAGAAATGGGTTGGAATACATAAAGCATCTCTACGACATACAGAGCTTGCTACCACACATTCAAAATATTGGGGGAGCACTGAAGGCTTACGAGTGTTGCCACAGCCTACAACTACAGATAAGAGAAATCAAACTCGATCTTGAGGAAAGCCTCAGAGACTTGGATTACGTATGTAGGTTTCTCACCCTAACGGAGGACGTCGCCTCTGAATGCGCTTCATCTCTTGGCGCAGGTTCTGATGATGTCATAAAACACTTTCGCATCTGCAGAAAAGGAGCCGAAAGGTTCCCGCCATTTCTAACGTTTAAAACTCAATACACATGGGAAAACGTGCGAGAAACTGCCGCCGCCATTGCTTTCACAGCTGGGTTGTTTGAACTCATCAGAAATGGGAGAATCAGCCCCGCCAAAGCAACCGCCGCCATAAAATCCCTAGACCGTCAAGCAAAGGAACTGGCGAGAAACAAAAAGTCCGTAGAAAAAATGCTAGATGATATCTCAACTTTGCCCCCTCAACAGCGTTGGCACATACATCGAGAAGAAATGATGAACCGCCCTATCGTTCTGGTTTATTGGTACGGGCGTTTTTATCCAGAAAGATTGATTAAAATTCTCTGAAAGTTGAAGAATACCATCGATATCTATGGCGCTGATGCAGCAACTAGGTTAAAATTTCTTTTGACTTAAATCGGATTTAAGCATTGATCTATCTTGTTAAGCTTGCCAAGCTCGCAGCGCGGGTTCAAATCCCGCCGCAGTAGGCGCCGGAACGGGAAAGGGTCAAAACTCAAAAGCCGAGAATCGGGCTGCGGTCCGTCCACGCCCGGCGAACATCGCCAGCCTCCAGCTGTGCGTTTTCGCTGGATCTCATGGACGAACCGCTTTTCGGGTTGCGGGGGTACGTTTTTGGTTCAAAATAAACCATTTTCAGTTTTTCAGGCGCTCGTGGGCGCCCCCGTCCATGTTACGAAGTTACGTATGTTACGATACCGCGTTACGATGGGGACTCAGACCGAACTTATGGGGGTAATTAACTTAGGGGGGTAAGTAGGCACCGCGTTATAATGGTGATGTGATAACTTACAGGGGTTATGAACAGAAAAATAACCTTAGAAGGTTGTGGGGGTCAAACCTTTCTGCGCTTGAACTGTTCTACAAAACCTAAGTTGTCTTACAAATAGAGCTTTAATCCCTCGAATTGTAGAACGGGGTGGTTTTTTGATAACATTCGACAAATCCCTTATTTTGTCACACAAGAATGCCAAACAAGGCAGGCGTATGACAAACCCCCCATTGCTTTTAAGTGTCTGTACGCACAAACCCCATTTTGCTTTTAAACAATTTGTCATACATTTTTGCCCATCTTTAAAAAGAAAGTGTATCTCATACCGCCGTTTGGTTTTAAATCTTTGACATACTCGGCTCGCCCGCGGCCGGGGCCCCCCTCGAAACCGGAGACTGGCCTCCCCCCGACCCCGCTGGGCTCGGGACAGCAACCAAAGGGTAGAACTTTGGAACACGCTGGAGCTCTGGCTGCGGCAACAGAAGAAAGTCGCACCGCGGGAATAGGCCCCACCGCAGGGCCGCATCTTCGTCGGTCTTTGCAGTGCTCCCCAGGAAGGGTGTCCCGTTGTAGGACAGCAAGTGGGTGTCGTTTCCGAGTTTCTCGCAAAAAAAGAAAAGGGGTACCCTAAACAATTCCGAAGAATTGACGGAGGAAACACCTCGTCTCTGGAGGGAGGAGGGTGATGTTTTTTGGTAGACGAGACGCCCGCTTATGAACGCCCAGACACCAAGAACGACTTCTGCATCAGGTTCAGCCTCCTCCTTGTTGGATTGTCTGGTGGGTGATTTAATTGATTTCAGACACCCCACACCGAAAGTATTCGGTTTTGAAAAACTCGCTACTAATTGAGGCCGTGTCCAGATAAGTTCAGCAACGTTAAAACCTCTTCGCAGAGAGGCCTAGATCGTGGTCATGTGCGTTTGATTGACGAAGATACCGGAAAAATAATAGCGGGCGAGGTCGAGCTGGCGGACAGCTTCTGGAGGAGGTTTCGCGGGCTCATGTTCAGACGAAGATTTCCATCCGGGAAGGCACTATTTTTCAAATTCAACAAGCCGGGACGCCATAGAGTGCACATGTATTTCGTGCGGTTCTCAGTCGATTTAGTTTACTTGGATTCGAGTTTCAAAATTGTTGAAGTTCGCGCGCGGCTCAAGCCTTGGCGCGTGTACTGGCCCAAGGCTGTCGCAAAATACCTGATCGAGTTACCTGCCGGAGCGGTGACTCGAGTTCAAATAAGTATTGGGCACAAAATTTTGCTTGAGGGAAAAGTTTTTAATCCATGAAAAAGCTAAGCTAAACTGCTGACTGAGGTAGGTGGGGGACGGAGCGATGAACAGGTGGATGTCCCCAGAGCCCTAGCCGAGGTGGCTGTGCGTCTTGCTTTAGATGTAAATGCAGATGCTATTCTCGCTTTGACAGAAACTGGAAAAAATTGTGAACAACTTACTACAGAGAAACTGACGGGCTGGCACGGTAAAGGAGTGAGAATAATAATCGCTACCCCGAATCAAGAAGCTTACAGAAAATTCAGCAAGTGTGCATCCGTTGAATCGATTAAGCTCACCGCGCGTCCTCAAGGTAGGGTGAGCCAGGCCCATCATGCGATTGTTTGTGGGCTGCAAAAAGGGATACTTAAGTCAGGGGAACGCTTGGTCTGTCTTGCGGGGGACGGTTTCGCAGATATCACTGATTCCCTCATGGTTTTGGATGTTACCGAGGATGAGCCGGCCATAGGGTTATTGGAGTCGGATTCCGTTCTGGCCGCAGCGGTTGAACTAGCGTTCGAGCTTGGGAGGGCGGGTCAAAATGGCAGGCCGGTGGGTACGGCGTTCATAATCGGAGAAAGCAAGGCGGTCCTGAGGCTTTCGCGTCAGTTGATGATAAATCCTTTCAGGGGTTATAATGCGAATATCACCGATCGGGTGCACTGGGATCTCCTGAAGAAATATGCCATGTTCGATGGGGCATTCGTCGTGGATAGGAGCGGGTTCATCGTCGCGGCGCATCGTTACTTGAACGCAAAGGCTAGGGTCAAGGTTCCGGAGGGACTCGGGACCAGACATCTTGCTGTCGCATCCATGACGGCGGCGACCCACGCCAAGGGAGTGACTGTTTCTGGGGAGGATGGGATTGTGAGGATATTTGAACTCGGCAGAATGACAGCTAAGATAAACCCAAACAGCAAGATAATCGAGTGCTTGCGTGAATCCCTCTGAAAAGTTAAACGATTTTAGGCCGGAATGTTAAGTAATCTTGGGTCTGGATGCTCTACGCGAGTTTGGCAGAGGCTTTTGAGAGATTGGAGCAAACGACATCCTACTTGGAGAAAAATTCGATTATCGCAGAACTGCTGAAAAATTCACCGACTGAGGAAATAGAGCAGGTTGTCCTGTTCCTGCTCGGCAGGCCCTGGCCGGCATATGTGTCTAAGGAAACTGGTGTGGGATTGCAGCAGCTGAAGAAGGCGGTCGCGAAGGCCTCCGGCTACTCGTCCAGCGGGGTGGATAAACTCATGCAGGAGGTGGGAGACCTAGGGGAGGTGGCGCGGCGGCTCATGACTAAGAAAAAGCAGGTTACGCTTTTTACGGAGGAGCTAACTGTGAATAAAGTTTTTGATAAGATCAAGCAGCTGCCTGACATCACGGGTGAGGGTTCAGTGGATCGGAAGATAGACTCTATCTCCGAACTCCTCACAAGCTCGAAACCGCTTGAGGCAAAGTTCATCGTTCGCACCGTTTTGGGGGATCTCAGAATAGGCGTGGCGGAGGGAAGGGTGAGGGACGCAATGGCTAGCGCCTTCAGCATAAGTCCGGAAAAGGTCGAACACGCATACATGCTCACAACAGACTATTCTCTCGTCGCCAAGGCCGCCGCCGAGAGCGGGGATAAGGGTCTTCAGAAGCTTGGGGTCTTACTCGGCCACCCTGTGAACCCAATGCTGGCTCAGCGGGCGGAGGACATCGACGATATACTGGAGCGGATGGGAGGCAAAGCGGCTTTTGAGCTCAAACTCGACGGCATCCGAGTTCAGGTTCACAAGGACGGCGACGAAATCGCGCTGTTCACGAGACGCATGGGAAATTACACCAACATGTTTCCGGACATCATCGGCCCATTGAAAAAAGCCCTGAAGCCGAGACGGGTGATCGTCGATGGGGAGTTAGTGGCGATCGACAAACAAACGGGAAAGCCCATGCCGTTCCAAGAGGTGTTGAAGCGCCGCCGCAAATATGAGATAAAGAGGGCGGTCGAGCAAATCCCCGTTGAGGTGCAGTTCTTCGATGTCCTGCTGTCGGATGGCAAGAGCATGCTTGATGAGCCGTACCTCAAGCGGAGGGCAATGCTGGAAAAGATCGTTGAGGAGGTAAAGGGCAGGGTTATGGTGGTTGAGCAAAAGATTCTCAGCGACTCAGGTGAGATCCAGAAGTTCACGGATTATGCGATTAAAATAGGGCACGAGGGGTTAGTCGCAAAGGACCTAAATTCAAATTACCGCGCAGGTCGCAGGGAGTTCGTCTGGCTCAAGCTTAAACCGACACTTGAAACTTTGGATCTTGTTGTGGTCGGTGCGCACTACGGCCGCGGAAAACGTGCAGGATTTTTCGGGAGCTACATTTTGGCGGCGCGCGATGAGGAAAGTGGACGTTTCAAAACAGTCACGAGATGCGGGAGCGGTTTCACCGACGACGACCTGAAGGATCTCACGAAGATGTTCAAGAAGATTCAGATAAAAAAACCCCACGAGGACGTTGATATCGAGATAGAGTGCGACGTGTATTTCGAGCCAAAGATTGTTTTCGAGGTGGCGTACGAGGAAATTCAGGTCAGCCCGGAGGAGAGGCACACATCCAGCATGGGCCTACGCTTTCCCAGGTATAAGAGGATAAGAGAGGATCGACGTCCCGAAGAAATAACGACTGTGGGGGAGATTGAAGAGTTATTTGAGATCCAGGAGAGGAGAAAAGGAAAGAGGGCGTGAATCGGATTTTTACCCCCCGCGGAGCCAAAGTTCGACATTTCAGCTAAGCTGGGTGATCAACAAATCCTCAAATTTTTCCAAGAATTCTGTCGTCCTATTTTCCGGTACCTGTGCGCCGCAGGCCACAGCGTGCCCACCGCCCTCCCCGCCCACAGACCGAGCGGCATCGCGGATCGCCTGTCCCATGTTCAAGCCCTTCAGGAAGAGGAGCTTGGAACATCGCGCAGATATCTTGGCTGAACCTCCCTCCCGGACCACGCCGGTTACAGGCTTGTACGGGTCACACCCTTCGTGTCCTAGCGTGAGGCCAGCGATGATCCCGATGAAAGTTTCCTTTATCGTACCGGTCCCGTCAAAGTACTGGAGGTACCCCTTGGGGCCGCGCTGGAGCCCGTTCTGTTCGATGAATTCCATGCCTTTGGCGATGTTGCGCCTGTGGTGACTTAGAAGATTGAGCATTGCCCGGTAGTAAGTTCCGCGGTCCCCTTTCGCGACCTTGAGGCCTATGAATGGCTGTTCGTGGCGTGCGGTCGAGTTTATGCAGGTGCTAAACTCCTCGGCGCCGCGGAGCATCGACCGTTCCTGCTCTTTTATCAGAGTGTAGACTTCTCCAATTATGAGTCCGGGCACATACCGTACAAGTTCCTCGGGCACGTTCATGTAGGCGCGCGCGATTAGCTCTGTCGCCAAGCGCTGTTTTTCATAATTGGTGAGATCCACGAGCCGGCGCCACTGGCCATCGCTTTTGGGTGGTATATTGAGGTCTTTCAGCAGGCTCATGCACCCTGAGGGCGAATTGCTGACACCAGGAGTGAGCGGATCGGTGAAAATCTCGAGCGCCCTGAAGATCGGCATGGTGTGTCGCCCGTACAATATAAGGTCAATCTCTTGCTCCAAGACCCCCGAGCTGATGGCATCCTTGGCGATTTCTCTGTTGTATCCGAGGAGTTTGCCCCAAGCGTTCTGGATATCTCCGACCGCCCCAACTATCGCCAGCGCGGATAGATCAAAATTGTCGCGGTCGAGTTCCCGAGCAATCAAATAGGTCATGCCCGCCCCGCTGATCTCCTGTGCCCCGTCAAGTCCGTGGTGGTGGGCATTGAAGTGGACGAGCCCCGGCCAGCCCTCCATCTGTTGTGGTTCGTGGTGGTCCGAGATTATAATATCATGGTTGTGGTATTTGACCTGGAGATTCTGGAGTTGGGAACTGCCGAGGTCCGTAAAGATAGTCAGGTCGGCGGGGTCGAGTTCATCCACAATTTCCCGGTAGAGCATGCGGACGAATTTCACATTATGTTTGATGTCGAGCCTGTCGAGCGCTTTTGAGATGATGGCGGCAGAGCAGACACCATCAGCATCCATATGGGAAACTATTTCGATGGAATCATGTCTGTGTTTTTTTATCAGTTCGGCAGCTCTTCGGGCGATGGTGAGCATATGGCTACCATTTGTCTCCTGAATACTTTTAACTTAAAGAATATGTTAGAAATTTGGGGTGAAGCGTTGCATATCCACCACGCTTACATTGGCGTCTTCTTGATCTTCTGGAGCGTGGCCGCAATTGGTTTCAAAGCCCTCATGATCGGTGAGTACAACCCGTGGCTGGCCTGGGGCGGCCTTTTGCTCGGGATAGTGCTGCTAATTCATGATGTTTTATGGCACTGGAGACACAGGAAGAATCGGTGAAAGCTTGCGCACGATAGAACTCCGGGGCAATAGCGTTGTGCTCGTAGATCAGACGAAACTGCCTCAAAAGTTGAGATTAGTCCGGTGTAAAAACGCTGGAGAATTGGCGAGGGCAATCAAACGCATGCAAGTGCGCGGTGCTCCGGCGCTCGCAGCCGCCGCGGCCATGGCGCTTGCAATCACCGCGCTTAGAAGCAAGGCAAAGACAAAGGCCCAGCTACTGCAGGAACTTGGACGAGCCGCCGATGTTGTGAAGCGAACGCGACCGACTGCAGTAAATCTTTTCGTGGGGTTGAAACGTGTGATGGATGTGGCCCAAGCCTCCGCCGATGCTGAGCAATTACGAAAAGCGGTTGTGCGTGAGGCGGCGCGCATAACGGAGGAGGATATCGAGGTGAACAAGAAAATAGGGAAGAACGGCGCGAAGCTGTTGAAAGACGGAGATGTGGTGCTCACCCACTGTAATGCTGGTGCACTGGCCACCGTCGACTACGGAACAGCTTTGGGGGTAATCCGTTCCGCTTGGCGTGAGGGAAAAAAAATAAAGGTCATAGCTACGGAGACAAGGCCACTATTACAGGGAGCCAGACTGACAGCGTGGGAGTTGAAGCGGGACGGGATCCCGACGACGCTTGTGGTCGACAGCGCTGTGGGGCACCTGATGGCCAAGGGTGAGGTGACTAAAGTGTTAGTCGGAGCTGATCGGATTGCGGCAAATGGCGACGCAGCGAATAAAATCGGCACCTATACAATAGCGGTTCTCGCTAAAGAGCACCGCGTGCCGTTTTACGTAGTAGTTCCCACCACGAGCATCGACCTTAACACGCCCACCGGAGAGAAGATACCCATCGAGTATCGTGCGGCTCAGGAAGTGCAGTTCATCCAAGGAAAGAGGATCTCCCCTGAGGGTGTAAAAGTTCTTAACCCGGCATTTGATGTGACCCCTGCGCGTTTGATAACAGGTATAGTGACTGAGCGTGGTTTGGTAAAGCCAAGTGAACTAAAATCATTTTTGGGGACTTAGACCGGCTCGACGCGCTTTACGCCGGGCACATGCTTTTTGAGTTCACGCTCGATGCCGAACGTCAGCGTCATCGTCGACATTGGGCACCCAGCGCACGCCCCGACTAAACGGACTTTTACCACCCCATCCTTTGTCACGTCGACTAGCTCCACATCGCCACCATCGGCTTGGAGTGCTGGCCGGATCTTGTTCAGAGCTGCTTCAATTTTTTCCCGCATTTTATCACATCTATCATAAGAGTACATATCACCTAAAAACCTGTTACTTTCTCGCTTCATGCTCCAAATTTCGTACTTTTTCCCATCAGGTCGGCGATGATAGGCATAAAATCCTTTCCCCGAATTCTACCCAAGCCGCCCTTTACAACCGAGCGCTCGCCATAAGTCTGGGCATCGTCTGTGCGCACACCTGGGCCTGATATCAGAACTGGAACTGGGTCGCCCGCATGCTCTTTGATGCTCACCGGCGTCGTGTGATCCACAGCAATGGCGATGAAATCCACAGCATCGATGAACTGGTTCAGCATAGCGTCTGTACGTTCGATGAGTTCAATTTTTGCGCGCGTGTTGCCGTCGTGACTGGCCTCGTCAAAGCCTTTCACGTGCAGCAGCACGAGGTCGTGGTCTTCAAGCATTCGCAGTGCCGCTTTTGCTTTTGCATCCAAATTTGTGTTGACGCTTCCGGTTGCGCCGGGGACATCGACTACGTTCATACCGGCCAACCTGCAGACGCCTTTCACGAGCGCCGCAGCGGCCACACATGCGCCCTTGAGTCCGAACTGTTCGTGAAAAGGTTTCAAGTGAGGAACGACCCCGCCGCCGCGGAGCAGGATGTAATTTGCAGGAGGGAGCCCTTTCTGGATGCGCTCTTTGTTTAAAGGATGATTTTTAAGAATTTCGTACGCCTTATGTGAGAAGTCGTTCAGGAGTTTCGCTGTTTTTGTAGCCCAATTTCGGCGGACGACATACTTGCGCATACCACCGGCGATTATGGGGTAGGATGGTACGGTCTGTTCTGGGGTTCGCAGCAATGGTTTCACCTGAAGTGGTTTTTTCCCAACATCATGTGGGTCTGAATCGGTGACTTCGTGAGACAATCCTTTGCCTTTAAGTACAAGGGTGGCCCGGTGACCCACAGTACTCTTGAAGACGAATTCCGCGCCGGATAGTTTGACTTTGCTCACTGCTGCCGCAAGTTCTTCTGTGCCTTGGATGCGTCCAGCGCGCCTGTCCGTAATTGTCAGCGTGTCGTCCACTGTGGCGTAGTTGGCCCTGAAGGCGACATCTCCCGCCTTGAGTTCGATGCCTGCGCCAGCTGCTTCGAAAGGCCCACGCCCGGTGTAGGTCTCATAAGGGTCGTAACCCAGGAGTGCTAGGTGGGCCGTGTCACTTCCTGGGGGAATTCCTGGTGCTATCGTGTCCATGATGCCACAGATCCCCCGCTTAGCCAGCCAGTCCATATTTGGCTTGTTCGCTATCTCGAGCGGGGTCTTGTTGGCTAGCTCGGGCACTGGGCGGTCGGCCATCCCGTCGCAGATTAATAGCAGAGTTTTCAAGTTCATCCCTGAGAAAATGTTTTGAACTTAAGAAAAAGCTTTGGGTTTGGTCGGTTGGCAAAAATACTTTCGGCAGCGCCTTATCAAAGAGTGGGCTAAATTCCATCTCATGCAATTTTGTCGCATTTTAGATTGCTTATAAATTACTTTCGGTGACCCCTCCCCCAAAATCGTATCAAGAAATTTTGGTTATGTACGTATGGTGATGTCT
>CAZKGC010000023.1:0-13556 GCA_964552335.1 Hadarchaeota archaeon (SeqCode) | reverse complement strand
CAGCCTGAATCGGACGCCTGACGGCCGGAACGATCTGCGCTGGACCCCGGTGAACTGAGTCTTCGTGCAACATGGCATCATCTATCAGCACCTTGAGGCCTCGCATCGGTTCGCGCATGACGGGACCTTCCTCGACGACCTCTTTGAATGCCTCGATGACATAGTCCTCGACCTCACGCATGTACTGCACGCCCTTGGTCGCGTCGGTCATGATGTTCGGCCCAATTATTGAAATGATATTGCGTGCCGCGTGAGTCTCCCACCCGAGTTCCCTGAGCACGTTCGCGCGTTCCTTCCTCTCCTGCTTCTCGGCGACTTTGCCCTCCTCGATGGCTTTGATCACCTCTGGCTCCAAGGGCTCAACCAAAATCTCGAACCGGTTGTGCTTGTTGGGGGACTTGCCCTCAACTGGCCCAGCTTTAGCTGTCAGGCTCTCACGGTACACGACGATGGGCTCTGATTTCTTCACCTCAAGTCCGGCCTCCTTCAGCTTGTACTCGACGATCTCGAGGTGGACCTCCCCCATCCCGGACACCAAGTATTCCCCGGTCTCCTCATTGATCTTCACGCGGATGTTGGGGTCCTCCCGTGAAATCCTCTTTAACTCGTTCACGAGCTTAGGTAAATCTTGGAAACTTTTCGGCTCAACAGCCACCGTGACGACCGGCTCGCTTATGTAGTGGAGCTCTTCGAACCCTTTGCCCTCGGCTCCGACCTCGACGAGAGTTTCTCCCACATAAGCCTCCTTCATCCCCACGACGGCGGCGATGTTGCCAGCGGGAACCTTGTCCACCATCACGCGATCCGGCCCCATGTAGACATTGACCTGCTGGATGCGAGCCTCCTGACCGGCGCTCACCAATTTTACCTCTTTTCCCCTTTCCAAGGTGCCTGAGAAGACACGCCCGGTGGATATCACGCCAGCCTGCTCGTCAACGATGATATCGGTAATCACCATGCATATTTTTCCCTCGGGGTTAGCGCTCAACATATCCTTGCCCAACTCAGTTGTGAGATCGCCTTTCCATATCACGGGGATCCGGCTCGCCTGCGCCTGCTTCGGGTTGGGGAGGTGATGAATAACCATATCCAAGACGACTTCATACACGGGGCTCTTCTTCGCGAGTTCGGCTTGGGTGCCGTTCTGATGGGCGGTAATTATGTCCTTGAAGCTTATGTTCTTCTTTTTCATCTGGAGGATCGAGAGGGCCCACTTCTCCTTGGCGGACCCAAAAGCAACCGAACCTCCCTCGACGCTCACTTGCCACTCGCTTGCCACGCTGGGGTGGGCGTATCTCCGGATGAGTTCGTTGAATTTGGTTATCAGCTTTGCGAAGCGTGCCTGCATGCCCTCCGGAGTCAGCCTGAGTTCATTGATGAGGCGGTCGACTTTATTGATGAAAAGGACTGGCCGCACCCGCTCCTGCATGGCCTGCCGCAACACCGTCTCGGTCTGAGGCATGACCCCCTCAACAGCGTCCACGACGACCACGGCCCCATCGATCGCCCGCAAGGCCCGGGTAACGTCACCGCTGAAATCCACATGGCCTGGAGTGTCTAACAGGTTGATGAGGTACTCCTGACCTTCTAGGGTGTGTGATAGGCTAACCGCAGATGTCTGCACGGTTATGCCGCGCTGCTGCTCAATCTCGAGGAAGTCCGTGAAAAGCTGCTCTCCCGCCAACTCGTAGCTGATTATGCCTGAGGCGGCCACCAGCGAATCCGTAAGGGTTGTTTTCCCATGGTCAACGTGAGCTATGATCCCTATGTTCCGGATCCAATCCGGTGTCCACATCGTCTTCTGCATATCGGCTAGGTGCTTGTAACGGCGCATTTGATCACCTCGATAAATTACCGCTTCACCTATAAAAACAGGGCTAGCGGAACGGTAGGACGGCGGATTCTATTTCGTCCTTTTCCTTCTCTGGCGGTGCCGGGAATTCCTTCGGTATCTCACCTGGACTCTGCCCTATGCCTATTGTGTTCCCTATCCCGGCGATGATGACGACATCACCCGGCTTCGTGCGCTCCCGTATAGCCTGTTTGACCCTCTCGGTCGCAACCTCCACACCTTTGGCGAGGCGTTTGTTTAGGTGCTTGATCGCCTCCGTGAAGGACTCCTTTATCAAAATGGCGTCTACAGGTATTTTTCGCTTCACCGCGCTTTGCTCAATTTTGTACTTTTCGGTGGGTGGTCCTCCGATCGCGGCGCCGACCCCTTCTATAACATCTCCGCTCACATCACCCTCAAGCTTTCCGGCCGCGTCGATCATAATAATTCGTGAGATTTTTCTTTTCTGAGCTAGGTGGTCTATCAACTCGCCTGGTTTGCCGACCCGCCCGCCAGGCCCCTTCGCTTTAACGATGAGAAGTTTTCGTCCGTCAAAATCCGTCTCTGCGTAAACTGTGTCCTCGACGGGCTCTCTGTATTTGGCCTTACCGATAAAATTCGCGGCGGTCAGTGCCCCAACGCCGTCCCCGATCGGTTTTCCTTCAGCAAAAGTTTTCGTCGCCTCCACAAATGCCTTGGCTTGCTCCTTGAAGAAGGGGATGTTCATCTGGGCCAACATGACAATCTGCATATTCTTCGTCTTCTCAGCGAGCAACATGAAGTGGCGCATGAAGCGGTAGAGGATATGACCTGCCATCGCCCCCTCTATTGTCATCTCCAAGTTTGCCGCGGTTTCTGAATCGGCGTTTGGCGCAAAGCGGGCCACAGTGCCCTCGAACCGTCGCTTCCTTACATCCAGTATGTGTTCAAGCCTTTGGAGCACTCCTGAGGGGTCTTCGCTCACCGGCTCTATGGCGAAAAACTCTAGGAAGTTGTCGAATTCCTTCTCAACATCGCGCTTGGGCTTCCCGTGCTTAGCTATCTCCTTTAGCGCGATCTGCTTGCTCTCCTTCGCCCAGCCCTCAAGCTGCTTTACGGACTTCCGCAGCTGTCCGATCCCCATACGTGCCTGGAGACCTAACATGTAAGGCATTAATAACACAGAAACTATTGAATAGCCAAATAAGATGACTATCCACACCATCATGCCTTCTATTTCCGCCATGTATATCCCAAACCATAATTGTTTTTGATTTTCATAAGGCTTGTCCTCACATACTTAAAGCTTTGTAGATGATGATTTTTTGAGCGGGGGTAGCCGAGCCAGGTCTAAGGCGCCAGATTCAGGGTCTGGTCCCGTAGGGGTTCGGGGGTTCAAATCCCCTCCCCCGCACCATAGGTTTCATGAAGTCATCTGGGTATTTTTCACATACTAGCAAATGTTCCCAGTCGTCGCCTTCAATGGATAAACTGCCCATCTGCACATTGGCAAACAGTCATATAGCTTGTTAATTTAGCGTCTAGATAAGCAGTTTCCCATCTTTCATTATGGTTTTTCCGTCAAGTATCAGCGTCGGTCGAGGTATTATGAAGTCTTGATGCAAATCGGCGGAAACTTTTCCTCCTATGTGGGAGCTGTCGCCTATTGCTAGGTGAACCGTGCCCTTGATTTTTTCGGCCTCGAGGATGTTGTCCGGCCTCTTTGCGTTCGGGTTTGTCCCCACGCCAAGTTCAGATAGATTTCTCCTCGAGATGTACGGTTCTTCATTCTTGTCGAAAGCCAGCAATCTTCTGAATTCGTCGCCAACTTTTCCGCCGCCGATTATTTCGATGACGTTTCCCTTCTCGAAGACCAGAGTCATGTTTTCCTTTAACCTGGGATACCAATTAGTCTCAACGACGAGTTTGCCTTCCCCTGTTCCTTCCACTGGAGCGCAGTAAGCTTCACCTGAAGGTAGGTTGCCCCATGCTCCTCTTTCAGTGAGGATTCCTGCGTCAACTCCGCCTTTTCTGCCTTCAATGCTGAATTTCATGTTTGTTCCTCCGGGAGATGTCACAATTGCTTCTTTGGATTCCGTTATTAGCTCGGCGATTTTCTCTGTTTCTTCCTTTATCTTATGGTAGTCTGCGGCCATCGGGCCTCCCGGATAGAACATTGCTGCCAGAAACATAGGCATGCTTGCTATCCTTGCTCCTGCCTTGGTCGCGTTTTCACGTGCTTCCGTGTGAGTGAGCGAATAGGTTGATATCGCTACTACGACATCCACGGCCTTCATCTTCTCTTCAACTTCTTTTCCAGGCTCAGATCCGTGTTTTCTAACAGATGGATACGAGAAGAATTCAACCGGGCAGTCTGGGAACTTCTCTTTAGCTATTTCGCTTACCATCTTTGCTAATATGGATCTTTCAACAAAGTCTGTGAGTTTTTCGCTGTCATATTTCGTCCATTCCTCAACGGTCGGCACATCCGTAACTACTAGAACTTTCTCACCGCTCTTGAGGCCCATGTTCACCTTGAATATGTCGACAACGCCTTGCATGATCTTCTCTTTTTCAATCAAGCAAAATCCCTCGTTAAATTAGAAGAGAGTGTTAGGCTTTTCCCAATTTTTTGGCTAGTTCAGCAAGTTCCGGATGAACGGATTTGCCTTTATCCCAAATCTGTTCTCCGTCAAGCCAGACGGACGTGTTCAGGCATATGCAATCGGTGTGTGAAGCGGCTGGGATAGGTTTGCTACCGGTTAGCATTGGACCCACATAGCCCATGCCCCACTCCGTGGCTCCCCAAACCCTTTCGTCCTCAACTATGTTACCTGTTAAGTTCGCTCCTGGGTTGCATCCGTAGCAGACGTGTGCCATACACAGCATTCTGGGATCGTTAAAACTCTTCAGCCATGACTCAAAGACTCTAGCGTCTTTTCCGCCTTCGATCTTCTCCACTCTACCCTCTTTAACGTGGAATTTTACTGGTTCAGTTACGAGACCTATTGGAGGAACTATCGAGCCGTCAAACACTATTGTGCCGTTTATTGACTCAAAGACTGGTGCCCAGCCTATCTGCCCAGCCTGCATGTGGGACCCGGGTGTATCTGCGTATCCAACTTCGCATATCATCGGCCTCTTGGGGTCAATGTCAAGCTCTATATCTCCTCCCGCCGGCGTTGTCATCCTAACGTGTTTGGCCGCCTTGGTCAAAGATACGAGTTTGTGTTGATACTCTCCGAGAGTAGCTAAGTCAACTCTGGCGATGAGCCTTACCATCATATCGACATTCATTCCACACGCATTCAGATATCTAAGCTTCTTGTTTTCTTTTTCGGCAGCCTCGTATGGGGTTGAATATAGAAGCCACTCGTTGTTGTATTCAACCCATGCGTCTGTAACACTCAAAACGGCCGTCAATGCTTCCACGGGCAACATTGGGTCAGCGGCTTTGCCGACTCCTAATGGCGAGGCAGTCCATATCACCATTGGTTTCGCTCCAACAGCAAAGGCAGCGGCCGCCGTGGCATCGACAACTCGTGGGTTAGACTCTGTGTCTGCCGTTATAACGAGTGTTTCTCCCGGTTTGAGCTTAAACATCTCTGAAGCCATTTTATGAGCTGCTTTCACCAACTCGTATTCATAATATTCCGGCATCTTGTACAACCTCAGTTTTGGGTTTGATTTTATCCTATTAAAAGTTTCATATTATGAAGAGCTTAGAGTCAGTTAGCATATTGACTCGACATCATTCGTTAATCAATCTGGTAAATTAAGTAAATCAAACCAATTTACATGTTTGTATTGTGTGTTAAATAACACAGGCCTTAAATTCTTTCTTCTGCAACCATGACCTGTGAAACTATCATGCGGATAAAGGTTATCGAGCCAGTTACACCCGCAACCCCCTAGAATAAGATGACATGCTTATTTAGAGTATCTTCTTCGCAGTAAGGCGAGGAGACGCTGTTTGTCTTAATTCCCTCGGCCGCAGAACTTGAGAATCACTTCATATTAAGATTTTTATGGTACTAAGGCAAATGTGGTTTAGTTGGTGACACGTTGAGGAAGCTTGTTTTTGGATATTTCGATTTGTGCACTGGCTGTAGGATATGCGAACTAGCTTGTTCAGCAGTCAAGTTTGGAGCCTATGCCCCTAGAAAAGCTCATATTGCTATCTCAATAGAGGCTGAGGGATTAAGGGCTCAACCTACCATCTGCATTCAATGCGAAAACGCTCCTTGCATGAAAGCGTGCCCATCAAACGCCATCGAGAGAGACGAGAAGCTTGGTGCAGTAGTTATAAACGAAGAGAAGTGCACAGGTTGCCGTATATGCGTTCTAGCCTGTCCTATTGGAGCTATATTTTTCGATGAGCGCGCTATGAAGGCCACTAAATGCGATCTTTGTGATGGAGATCCAATCTGTGTGAAATACTGTCCCACGAAGGCTTTGGCTCTGGTAGGTTGAGGAGGAAAAAAGATGGTTCATGCGTATGCAGGGAAAATTCTGAGAGTTGATCTCTCTGAGGGAAAAGGGACTCAAGGACTTTTAGATGCGAGGTTTGCAAAGGATTTTCTGGGAGGAAAGGGTTTTGGTGCCAAGTTCCTTTACGATCTTGTAGAACCACGTACGGACCCATTGAGTCCAAGTAACGTTATTATGTACTGCACGGGACCACTGACCGGAACACTGGCTCCAACCAATAGATACTGCATTGTAACGAAATCCCCATTGACTGGCCTTTTCTCTGACTCTTACGCAGGTGGCTATTTCTCTCAAGAGTTAAAATACGCTGGATATGACGTGTTGATAATAAGTGGGAAAGCTAGGAAACCAGTTTATTTATGGATCGTTGATGGCGATGTTGAGGTTAAACCAGCCGACCATCTTTGGGGGTTAGACACATATCAAACGTACGAAGTATTGAAAAAGGATCTAGGAGACAAAACTGTAAAGATTTCTTGTATAGGCCCTGCGGGAGAGAGGATGGTCAAATATGCTCTTGTTGATAGCGATTATCATAGACAGGCTGGAAGATGCGGAACTGGAGCAGTTATGGGCTCAAAGAACCTGAAGGCTATCGCTGTAAGGGGAACTGGGGAAATTTCAGTTGCTGATCCAAAGGCTTTCGATGAAGCAGTCTGGAAATCTTATCAGGAGATAAGGGAAAGCACGGCTGCACAGGAATACATTAGGGGTGGTACCCAATCCTTCACGGATTTTGCGAATTATCAAGCATTCTTCCCAACTAGGAATTTCCAAGATGGTTTCTATGAAGAATATCAGAATCTCGGAGAGCAAGGCCAGAGGAAGCATTTATGGTTGAGGGAATATGGATGCTTCGCCTGTCCAATTCATTGCACTAAGGTTGGGATGATAAGAAGGGGAAAATGGACTGGTACAGTTTGTGACATAATAGAATACGAATCAGTGGGCTTGCTTGGAGGGAATTGTGGAATAAGTTCGCTAGAAGATGTAGCATACGCTAATCTCCTATGTGATAAACTTGGCCTCGATACGATCTCTACTGGAAACGTTATCGGTTTTGCCATGGAGTGCTATGAAAGAGGAATATTGAACAAGAGCGACACTGATGGACTTGATCTTACCTTTGGAAATTGGGAGGCTCAGAAAGAACTGGTAGAGAAAATAGCTTATCGAGAAGGGCTTGGGGACATATTAGCTGAGGGTGTATTCAGAGCAGCGAAGCAGTTTGGGAGAGGCGCAGAGGATATCGCGGTTCATGTGAAGTGCATGGAAGCCCCTGCTTGGGGGCCGAGAGGGTCCACGGGAATGGGGCTAGCACTAGCAACATCTGACAGAGGATGCGACCATCAGAGAGCCTGGCCCATAGCTTACGAGACCGGTCAATCATGGGCTTTCGGAGGCCCTTTAGACAGACTCACACTTGAAGGAAAAGCCGAAGTTGTGAAATGGGAGCAAGATCATCTAGCTGCTCTCTACTCTCTTGTCGTGTGTGAATTTAGCCGCTCAGGGATCTCAAACGATACCTATGCGAAACTGGTTTCAGCCGCAACAGGTTGGGACATAGAATATCTTCACTTATTGAAATATGGAGAGCGAACATGGAATCTTATTAGATTGTTTAATATTAGAGAGGGAATCAGCAGAAAGGACGATGCTTCTCTTCCCAAACGTTGGAAAGAACCACTTCCCTCAGGGCCAGCTAAAGGTCACAAGTTTACTGACGAAGAATTCGACAGGATGCTGGACGATTACTACGACAAAAGAGGGTGGGATAGGGAAGGCAGACCTAAGAAAGAAAAACTTCAAGAGTTAGGATTGGAATTTTGACTCGAATCGTGGAGAACGAAAAGCATTAACGCGAATCTTAGAAAGAGCACATATGAAAAATGTAAGTAGCATGTCCCCGTTAAGGGAAGAATACGGTGAGACTATGAAGAAATTTGAAGGAACTTTCGTGGTAGCTGTGACTCCGTTCACATCAGATGAAGAGTTGGATCTTGATGCCTTAACCTCCAGAACCGTTTGTTGCATTTGCCCATTGCACTGCTCAATCAATCTAATAAATAAATTAAACAAATCAAACCAATTTTCATATTTGTATTGGGTGTTTTAAATACCACAAGCCTTAAATTTTTTTCTTCCGCAACAATAACGGGTGAAACCATTATGCGGATAAAAGTTATCGAGCCTGTTACACCCGCAACCCCCTGGAATAAGATGATAAAGGAGGCATATGAGGCATACAAAGATCCCGGCACAGAGATAGATATAGTCAACCCAAAAAAGGGTCCTGAATCCATAGAGCAAATCTACGACGAAACTTGGGCGGGCGTACCAACGCTGCTCGAGGCAGAGAAGGCGGAAAAGGAGGGCTATGACGCGGTGATTGACTACTGTTTTGAAGATCCAGCGCTTCCGAGTCTAAAGGAGGCATTGACCATCCCAGTGGTGGGCATCGACGAACCAAGCGTCCACTTAGCATCGATGTTAGGAAGAAAATTCTCCGTGGTGGGTGTGGGAGGGAAAAACATGGCCCTAGCGATAGAGGACAAGGTGGCGTCTTATGGATTAAGAGGCAAACTAGCCTCTGTTAGATTAACCGATGTGAGAGTTCTTGACATTACGAAGGAGTTTGACCGGTTGGTGAATGAACTGACAGAGAAAGGCAGTAAGGCCGTTGAGGAAGATGGGGCCGATGTCATAGTCTTAGGGTGCGGAGGTCTTCTAAACATCGCTGGGATACTACAAAAAAAACTCAATGTGCCCGTGATCGATCCGGGTCTGGTAGCTCTAAAGATAGCTGAAGACTTGGTTAAACTTAAACTGACGCAAAGTAAAAAAGCCTATCCTAAGCCTCATGAGAAGAAAAGGACGTCATAGCACTAATACCGCACCACTGATGAGAAATTGAGTATTTGGAATGAGTGTCTTTACAAATACCGCAGCTTTTCCGCCTCTCCGGTCTTGAGCGCAGCGTGAGCCGCAGCCAGCCTTGCAACCGGAATCCTGAACGGCGAGCAAGAAACGTAATTCAGGCCCAGCTCGTGGCAGAACTCGATCGAGGCGGGGTCTCCACCGTGTTCGCCACAGATGCCGACTTCTAAATTCGGTCTTTTCTTCCGCCCCAACTCGACCCCGATCCGCATCAGCTTCCCGACGCCTTTTCGGTCGAGAGTCTGGAACGGGTCAACCTCCAGTATACCCTTTTCAATGTACTGGAACAGAAACTTCCCCTCAGCGTCGTCCCTCGAGTAGGCGTAGGTCATCTGGGTGAGGTCGTTGGTGCCGAAGGAAAAGAACTCCGCGTACTCCGCGATCTCGTCGGCGGTGAGCGCCGCGCGTGGCACCTCTATCATCGTACCGAACTTGTAAGACACTTCGACACCGCGCTTGGTCATCACCTCGCGCGCCACCTGCTCAAGCTGCTCCCGCACCACCCTGAGTTCGTTGACATGGCCTACCAGGGGGATCATTACTTCAGGCCGTGGATCGCGCCCTTCACGCTTCAGCTCGCAGGCTGCTTCGAAAATCGCCCTGACCTGCATCTCGTTTATGTCTGGGTGAGTTATCCCCAACCTGCAGCCACGGAGCCCCATCATGGGATTCGCCTCTCGCATCTCCTCCACGCGTTTCAAGAGATCCTCTGCAGTTTTTAATTCGTCGGGTTTCCCACCGCTTGCCCTCCGCGTGATTACCTCCTCGAGCAATTCCTCGTACTTCGGCAGGAACTCATGCAGCGGCGGGTCGAGTAGGCGGATCACCACTGGCAGCCCGTCCATGGTCTTTAGGATACCTTTGAAGTCGTCCTTTTGGATCTCTAGCAGTTTCCCGAGAGGCTCCTTTCGTTCTTCCTTGGTCTCTCCAAGTATCGCCTGGCGGACAATCGGCAGCCTCTCCTCTTCGAAAAACATATGCTCCGTCCTGCAGAGACCTATCCCCTGGGCCCCGAGCTCCCTCGCCAGCTTTGCGTCGCGTGGGTAATCAGCATTCGCCCAGTTTTGCAGCCGCTTAAACCCGTCAGCCCATGCCAGCAGCAGCTTAAGCTCCTCGGACATCTTTGGCTCAATGAGCGGCACCTCGCCAAGGATGACATCGCCGGTAGAGCCGTTGATCGTGATGATGTCGCCTTCTTTGACCGTGACCCCGTTGACCTCGAACAGCTTCTTCTCGAAATCTATTTTTAGGGCCTCGCAACCGACCACAGCTGGTTTCCCCAAACCTCGAGCAACAACGGAAGCATGACTAGTTGCCCCACCTCTGGAGGTAAGCACACCTTGGGAGGCTATGATGCCGCCGACGTCATCGGGATTCGTCTCGGGCCTCACGAGTATTACCTTCTCGCCCTTCAGTTCCTTCGCCCTTTCGGCGTCGAAAACAACTTTGCCAATAGCCGCACCGGGGCTGGCGTTCAAACCCTTCGCAATCACATTCACCTTTGCCTTCGGGTCCACTTGTTTGTGGAGCAGTTGCTCGACCTGACCCGGCTCCACCCGCAAAACCGCTTCCTGTTCAGTTACCAGACCTTCCTCGGCCATGCCCACGGCTATTTTCACCGCGGCCTGCGCAGTCCGCTTTCCGGCCCTGGTCTGGAGCATGTACAGCTTGCCCTGCTCGACCGTGAACTCAACGTCCTGCATGTCGCGATAATGCCGCTCAAGCTTTTCAGCGATGTCGAGCAGCTGATTATAGAGTGGGGGATACCTCTGTTCGAGTTCACTGATCTTGAGCGGAGTTCTGATGCCAGCGACGACATCCTCCCCCTGAGCGTTGAAGAGAAACTCACCATACAATTTTCGCTCGCCGGTGGATGGGTCGCGTGTGAATGCCACGCCGGTGCCGGAGTCAGGCCCCATATTCCCGAACACCATGACGACGACGCTTACCGCCGTGCCGAGGTCATGGGGAATCTTGTAATACTCCCGGTACTCTATGGCCCGTTTGTTGTTCCATGACCTGAATACAGCATTTATCGCGAGCTCCAGCTGCACGAGAGGGTCGGAGGGGAATCTCTTCCCCGTCTCGCTTTCCACGATTTGCTTGAACCTCTTGACGACCTTTTTCATGTCCTCGGCTTTCAGGTCCGTGTCGAGCTTTGCTCCAACATCCTCCTTCTGTTTTTCAAAGGCATCCTCAAACTTTTTTGCGTCTATCCCGAACACGATTTTTCCGAACATCTGGATGAACCTTCGGTAGGCGTCGCAGGCAAATCGCTCGTTTCTCGTCAGTTTGGCCAGCCCTTCGACGGTCTCGTCATTTAATCCTAGATTGAGAATTGTGTCCATCATGCCCGGCATCGAAAGCATCGACCCTGAACGGATGGAAACCAAAAGGGGCTTCTCGGGGTCGCCGAAGTCTTTGCCCGTGAGGCTCTCAAGCTTACGCACCGCCGCTCCGGCCTCTTCCATCAGCCCGTCCGGGAGTTTCCCGCCGTCCTTGTAGTAACGCTTGCAGACCTCGGTAGTTATCACGAAACCGGGGGGAACCGGCAGTCCGAGCTGAGTCATCGTGCATAGGCCGGCACCCTTTCCTCCCAGAAGCCTCTTGTCTTTCCCGTCTCCCTCGTCGAAGAAGTACAGATTTTTAGCCATGGATATACCTCTATCAGCTTTCAGAGGAGAGTTAAGTATTTAAACCTTATTTGTTCGGGTGTTTGGTGAGTTAACATCATGTTAAGCGCAAATTAACCTATTGTTAATTGCAAAAATGCTGGGTCAGCTGTGAGCTAAGAGCAAACTTCATAGCCTTCAAAATCTTCCATTGAATGGTGAAAAAGATGGAGACTTTGACACCGGTTCGCCCTGGCTTCGGCGGTTTCGACGAGCCTTACGATCGTGCTAACGTGGTATTCGCAGGTGTTCCCCTAGATGTCACATCGAGCTACCGCTCTGGTTATCGCTTCGGTCCAGCACGGATCCGGGAGGCGTCGGCGAACCTTGAGACATACCTGATATCGGCTGGATTGGATGTCTTCGAGCGGCTCAACATCTCCGACCTTGGTGATATCGTGATTACACCTACTGACCTAAAAGCGACTGGAGGGCGGGTCACTCAGTTGGTCAAGCGAGTGAGCGGCGAAGGGAAGATCCCGGTCCTGCTAGGTGGAGAACACACACTGACATACTTCGCCCTTCAGGCCTTTGACGATGTCTTTGTGGTGCAGCTTGATGCCCACCGCGACCTCCGCGACGAGTATATGGGCGACAGGCTCTGCCATGCGACGGTGATGCGTAGAGTACTCGACCATCTGCCGTCCAAGCGTCTTCTACAGGTGGGCATCCGCTCGTGCTCCAAGGAAGAGGAGGAGTTCGCGCGAGAGGCGAGAGTGGCGACCTATACATCTGAGCAGGTGACCGACAAGACTCCAGAAATAGTTGCAACAGTGAAGGAACTCGCTGGCAACTCGCGCGTTTACCTCACGATCGACCTAGATGTCTTAGACCCCGCCTTCGCCCCAGGGGTCGCGACACCCGAGCCTGGCGGTCCCTCCACGGTGGAACTCCTGCGCTTGATCAGAGAGCTCGGTAAACTTAACGTGGGGGGTTTTGACGTTGTAGAGCTTGTTCCGCCACACGATGATGGAACCACCGCCTTCGCTGCGGCAAAAATAATCTACGAGTTGCTTGCGGCGATAGCGAGTTCCACAAAATAGGTAGAGAACTGAACAAATTATCGAACCGCTGCGGGAAAACCCTGCTTTTTAAAGCGGGGATGGGAGCGGTGGCCCGAATACTTTCGGTGCCCCCCCTAGAGAAACAATGGATCGAAAATGCTGAAGAAAGCGTCATATCGCCTAGAAGGCCGCATTTTTGAAAACGTGAGAAGGATGGAGAGACGAATACTTTCGGAGGGGGGTGTCCGAAATAGACACGGATAAAACGGCCCATGGAAGGATGGTGGACAAGGTGCAAGTTCAGAAAGTCATCAAAGCCAAAATTGTGGGGCTGACCCGCGTCAAGCGCCAAGTCCTCGACCACGAATACGAAGGGCTCCAGCGGTTCCTGCGGGGCGACTCCGGCGTTGAACTCTATTCGGCGAACAGACAGCAGGCTCAACGGTTCTACCACCGTGTCAATCCAGAGCGAGAATACCCGCTCTCCATCCGAAAGGACCTCATCCGAGTTGAGCGCAGGGATACAAAAATCGCCAGCTACTGGGTTCGCATCCCAGCCAAACTTCGCAGGGGTGGCGTCTGGGTGGCCGTAAAGCCCCACTGTGAAATCGCCGATGATCTCGGGATCTGCGAATCCAAGCT
>CAZKGC010000022.1:9709-14594 GCA_964552335.1 Hadarchaeota archaeon (SeqCode) | reverse complement strand
GTACGACGAAACTCGCCCTGATAGCGGGCAAGTACGTCGGAAAGGACGACCCGGTTTGCCTAACGAGGGGACAACACGGTCTACCATCGATCGGTGAGTTGCTGGTGCCGTTCATGCACAGCTACTTCGTCGAGGGCTGGATGCGGGGCAGTCACTGGGGTCCGTTGATGCCCGTGGGGCTGAAAGACTCCAGGTGTCTGGTGTTCGATGGGCCTCCACGTATGGTCGCGCTTGGTTTCCAGGTGTGCAATGGCAAGATATCCACTGACGACTATGGCAAACCGATGGTATCCGACATGTTCGATGACCCCTCATTTGACCTGGCTCGCCGAGAAGCTGTGGAATATGCCGCCGTACTGCGTCGGATGGGAGAGTTCGAACCAGCTCGTTTGGGCCCCGAATCAATGGAGTACACCACTCTGCCAAAGGTCCTGGAAAAACTGAAAGAGAGGCTGAAAGAAGCCGACTAAAGGGAAAACCCCTTATTTTCTTTTTTTCTCTTTGGTTAGATGTTTCTCCGCGAACTTTTCCCAGTCTATTTTGAACACTGCAACCACTGCCAAAATCAGCAAGACTGCGGTGACCACACCAAAAACCCAGTTCTCGACAAGAGTTTCCCCCAATGCAACACCAACGTGAGTGATTATGAGGGACATTGATATTTTACCCGCTAGCCCTGCGAGGAATACCTTCCACAGACTGTAGTGGACAAGTCCCATCGGAATAAAAAGCAGGCTATCGGGCAAAGGTGTCAGCGCAAAGAAGAATACCACAACCATTCCGTAGCGATTAAAAATTTTAAGCAACGCATTCAGACGGCGCTTGTGTTTTTCGCCCACGACCCCCCTGCTGGCGTATCCCACAACATAGCTTGTGAGCTGCCCGATTGCTGCACCCAGCCCGAACGCTAACCCAAGAAGGGCTGGATGAAAAAATCTAGATATAGCCATCCCTAACAAAGCCACCGTGGTTGGGACCGGAATGACGACCGAAGCCGAACCAACAAGACCCAAGAGGAAAGCGCTGGGATATCCGATATTCTTCCAAACGTCTTCAGAAACATTTGGTATGATTACCGCGAAAGTGATAGATAAGATGATGACTGCTGCTACAACTGTGATGACAAGCGCTGTGATGATCGTCTTCTTGTGAGGGTGGATTGAATACCTCATCGCTTACCTCCACGATCTTCCATGCACTCTTTTGCAGCCCGATAACAGGACACTGCCAGACCCACAAGCGCTGCTTTCTTATAATTCGAAACTGTCATCCAAAGAGCGCCCACGCATTTCGTTTATTTTCCTTCGTCCACGAGTCTCTTTATCCCGTCCTCAAGGCTTACATCGGGTTTGTATCCCAACAGCTTGCTGGCCTTCGTCAAATCGGCAAGCGTGCGGTACACGTAATTTTTGATGGGATTCGGGAGATAACGAGGCTTGATCGACTTCCCCATAAACTCGTTAAGCAACTCGATCACACGGTTGAAGCTCGCGCTCTTGCCGGTGCCGACATTTATAACTTCGCACCCGAGTTCCACCTCGGCCGCCTTGAGACACGCCTTGACCACATCGCTCACGTGAACGAAATCCCTGGTTTGGGTGCCGTCTCCGTAAATTACAGGTGCTTTTCCATCGCGCATGGTCCACAAAAACTGGGATACCACGTTCGCATATTTCCCCTTCGCCTGCTCGTGGGGGCCGTAAACCGAGAAAAACCGCATGCCAACCGATTTGACACCATACAATTCGTGATACATGCGCGCGAGGCGCTCCATCGCAAGGCGGGCCTCCGTGTAATAGTCAAAGGGATCGGATATCATGTCCTCGCGGTGGGGCGGCGGGCAGCGGCAGTACATGCTCGAGGTAGACGCGTAGACGATTTTGGAACGGTTTTTCTTTGCAAATTCGAGCACATTTATGAAATCGTTTATCGCCTCCCCCACCAGCAATGGATTTTCCCGATACATTGGGGAACTCGAAGGGATCCCTACATGAAAAACAAGTTCAGTCTTGGGAAGTTTCAATTTTGGAATCCTCGAACAAGAAGCGCGTATAACTTTCACTTTACCCCGCATGGATTTCAGATTCTCCATTGACCCCGTCGAGAAGTTATCGACGACCGTGACATTCCTCCCCCGCCTGACAAGCTCTCCCACCAGATTTGAGCCTATGAATCCGGCGCCTCCGGTAACAACTACTCTCACGCAACCACCCAACCCCTTTAACTTGTGACATTTTAACTTTTAATGGGTATAGTGAAAGGGATGGCACATGCGTATAGGTTTCTTCACGGACACATTCCTGCCTCAGGCAAACGGTGTCGTCACGTCACTGCTGAGCTTTGGTCCTGAACTGGCCAAGCGGGGGCACGAGGTGTCAGTTTTCTGCCCGAAGTCGAATGTAAAGGAGTTCAAGGGCATGACCGTTTTCTCTTATCCCGCCGTCACTTTCAGGGGCTATCCCGAGTTCAAGATCGCTGTACCCCAAGGGAGAGACAGGGCCCCAAAACTCGATATCGTCCACACCCACTCGCCGTTCACGATGGGTTTTTTCGGTTGGAGGGTCGCAAAACTACAAAATATCCCCCGCGTTTCCACATTCCACACCCTGCTCTCGGAATATGCGGGCTACGTTTCGAAACTCGGGAAAATCATCCTGAAGCCAGTGACCTGGGAGTTCTGCAGGACTTTTTACAACAGGCACCGCAAGTTGATCGCCCCAAGCATGACACTCAAAAAGATTTTGCAAGACCATAAGATCAGGAAGCCGATAGAGACAATCCCGAACGGCATCGATACGAACTTTTTCCACCCATCCGACAAGAATACGGCAAGGAAAAAGTTGGAGATAGAAGGCGAAAAAATATTTCTTTCCCTTGGACGAATCGGGCATGAAAAAAGTATAGATGTGATGATCCGTGCTTTCAAAAACCTCGACGCTAAATTAGTGATTGTTGGTAGGGGGCCTGCCAAGCAAAAACTGGAAAAAATGACTAGAAAGCTCGACCTCCAAAACAAAGTCATCTTCGAGGGATTCGTCCCAGAAAAACTGAAACATCTTTACTATTCCGCAGCGGATGCCTTGGTTATCGCATCTGAATTTGAAACACAGGGGCTCGTTGTCGTTGAGGCAATGGCTTGTGGAACACCAGTCATAGGAGTTAACTCCGGAGCCATTCCTGAGATGATATCCGATGGAAAAAATGGTTACCTCTTTGAACCGGGAAATGTTGAAGAGCTTACCGAAAAAATCGAAAAATTCGAACCTTCCGAACAAATGAAAAAAAATGCAATAAAGACATCGAAAAATTACTCAATTGAAAAATGTACGACTAAGTTAGAAAAATTCTATCAAAGACTCTAGTGAACTCTGTTGAGTTTCTCAGCTTTTTCCATGGCGCTCTTCACGGTAGCATTCATACCCAGATATTTGAACTCTGAAAACCGGCCGCACAACATCACGCCCTCCTCCGCGAAGAAGTTCCTGAGAACTCCGATGTTTTTGTTGTAATTCAAATCGTTGATCACGTATGCGTATTCCGATCTCATAACCTTGGAGAAGCACACTTTCGCCTTGCTCGCCACTTTGTGCCCGTCCAGCTTGTCTATTGTATGTTCGATCAACTTTTCATCCTTCATTTTCCAGATACTGTCTCGCGGGCTACAAGTTATCTCAACGATCGCGGAACTTTTTCCATCAGGAACAACATGCGAACTGTTGTTGAAGGGAAAACACACCTTGTTGAACAACCCATCTTCCTCCCGCGGAAAGTAAAGCCAGTGAATATCGTTCATCTTTTTTATGTCGAACCCCAGCAGGATTGTCACTAGCGAGTTGTACCTCAGTCCTCTCGCCGCCCGCTTCACGTTCTTGGGGGCTCCGCGGTAAATGTCGACGAGTTCCGTGATCGGGATGGTCGAGATTATACGGTCGAACTCCTTCTTCACGGCACCATCCGAAACCACCCATTTTTTCCCATTTCTCTCCACGCGCTTCACTTTGAAACCCCGCGTTATCCTGTCTCCCAGCCCACGCTCAAAGCTCTCGATCAGCGAATGAATCCCTCCTCGCCTCGGGTAGTAGAAGAAGAGCTGGTGGGTGTATCCCTCCGTCTCAATCCCCAGCGACGACTTTATCACGTCTTCAAGAGGGGGCTGCGGCACTCTATCCCTGACCCAGTCCACGGCCATCTCTCTGGGCTCGAAATTCCAGACTTTCCAGTTGTACGGAAGGAGGTATTTTTCAGTTATACCCTTCCCGAAAGTGTAGTACATCCACTCCTCGAAGTTCTTTGGTTCCTTCAACTCACCTCTTTCCAGCCTGATCCAGTTTTCCACGTAGCCGTAAAGACATTCGAATGAGTCCTGCCTCGGAAGCTCGGAGAGCCCGTTCTCGAAGGGGTACTTCACATACCTTCCCTTGAAAAATATCTTGGTGTTCCTCCTGCGCCTCGTCACGTTTCTCCCGAGTTTTCGCACCATCAGGCCCAAGATTTTTTTATCTCTGGAAAATATGATGTGGCCTCCACCGTAATCAAAGGTAAATCCTCGCTCTCTCAGGCTCCTGCACAGGCCGCCACACTCTTCATTCTTCTCGAGCACTTCAAAATCGTGCTTTAAGAAACTTGCCGCTGCCAGCCCTGCCAAGCCACCGCCCAAAATTCCTATTTTCATCCTTTCACCGGTCCGATCACCGAACTGGTTCAAACTTGAATTTAGATTTTGAAACGTTGCCCGTCTTAAAATATGTGATAGCCGAGATGAGGTACATCCAGATTGTGCGAAGGTATCCCGCTTTCCTGTACCTCCGGAGAGAGGTAAACACGGGGGCATTCATATAGACGAAATTTCCGTATGTCTTGGAACGGATGGCAAGGTCGTGAGTCT
>CAZKGC010000022.1:0-9699 GCA_964552335.1 Hadarchaeota archaeon (SeqCode) | reverse complement strand
GTAAACCAGTTGATCATCATGGCGGTGAAGAAGGATATATCCGGTGACTGTACCCCTGTTTCGGGAGCACCAACCCCCATGCGGATGCCCCATGAATGGTCTCTCTGAGCCCACCAAGTTTTTTAAAAATATCCCTTCGATAAAAAAAGCAATAACCGGGATCCTGCGGTATCCTAAGGTTGATCATTATCCTCGCTGCGGCGTTCGTAAAAGTATAGATAAGCCAGTCCAATAAGCCGCCATTATACGGTAAAAACTTGCAGGTCCCGCCGACGATGTCCTTGTTTTCTTCCAGTATCTTACTTATACGAGCGAGCAAATTCTCCGAAGGAACTGTGTCGGCGTCCAAAAACACTAAAATTTCGCCTTTCGCTGCTTGCGCCCCTCGGTTCCTCCCAACGGCCGGCCCGAGCCTCTCTGCGAGCACGATCTCGGCCCCGCGCCTCCTCGCGATCTCCCGAGTGTTGTCGTCGGAATGACTGTCCGAGACGATTATTTCCACTTCTCCACCATATTTCTGAGATTTGATGGCCATGAGGGTTCTGTCTAGGTATTTACCCTCATTCAGCGTCGGAATGATAATGCTTATCACAATAACCGCTATAACCGCGGGGTTGATAACAATTTCCGATGAGAATCTCCGTAATCGTGCCGACCTACAACGAAGGGGGAACAATAAGGAAGTGCCTCGAGGCTCTGAGGAATCAGACCTTCAAGGACTATGAGATAGTCGTTGTTGACGGCCATAGCAGGGACAATACGGTGGAAATCGCAAAAAAATACGCTGACGAGATACTCTTTGATGAGGGCAAAGGGGCTGGTGCTGCTAGGAACCTCGCCGTCAAAGCGGTCGATTCTGAGATAGTCGCTTTCGTGGACGGCGACACAACGGTCCCCCAAAATTGGGTCGAAACTGTGGATAAAGTCTTCAAAAAAGGGGTTGTCGGAGTGGGCGGGCCACTTCTCCCTGATGGTGGCGGATTTTTAGATAAATTGATCTTCTTTGTGTGTGCCGATCTAGTCAGGAGAACTTCCTCTGTGTTTGGTTCACATCAATTTTCTGGGGCAAACTGCGCCTATTCCAGAGAAGCTTATCTGAAAGCCGGCGGATTCAGGGAAGGCCTCAGCATGCTAGATGATGCCGACCTTTCGATGCGAATAAAAAATTTGGGCAAAGAAAAATTTGAGCCAAGGCTGTACGCTGTGACCTCCATCAGGAGGTCAAGACAAAAGGGCCATCTGAAAACTGTGAAAGAATATCTACAAGGTTACCTAAACCTGCTTTCTAAGGGACAGGTCAAAAACTATGGTTATCTTAGGGAGATCAAAAAGGAGTGATGAGTTACTTCTTTGCCCATGTCCGGATGCCCAGATACGACAGCGCACCTGCGCCGATCAACGTCCCAAGGATGAGGGTTATCATCCGGTCTATCAGGATCACGCTGATGGCAGTTGTTGGGTCGAACCCGAAGCTTATGTAGATGAAGTAGAAGGCCGCGTCTACCGTTCCCAGCCCAGCCGGCAGAACGGGGACCATCCCCACGATCGCGGGGACTGTTGCCGCCAGCATGAGCATATGTATCGGCGGGGAGTGCCCAAGTGCTAGGAATATCAATAGAAGCCGCACCATGATAAAAGTCCAGAATATGCCCCCGAGCGCTACCATGCTCAGCGCACATTTTTTCTTGTGGACGATGTGGTAGGCCCCACTATAGAACAGCCCCACCCCACTAGATACCTTCGTCTTAGTTGTCTTTATACGAAACAGCCTCGCCACTCGCCAGAGGAAGCCACTTAGTTTATCGGCCGCGATTCTGCCGTGAAGAAAGCGCGGCGCGAGCGGTACCACGACGATGAGCACGACGAGCCATGTCCCAAGCAAGAAAAGCGTTGGTAGGGTCTCGACCCGCCCGAAGGACAGCAGCAGGCCGAACGCCAGGAGGGAGAGGGAGATCGGCATATCTAGGATAAACTCCCCCGCGATGACAGCAAAACCTGATGAAAATGGCGTCTTTGTCAGCTTGTTCAGGAGGTACGTGCGTGCGAATGGGTCGCCTCCGCTGTAAGTGAAAGGGGTGACGTTGTTTATGAAAACGCTGCCCCAGACCGCCAAAAAAAGGCTCCTCCTGCTGGCGTTGCACCCCACCGCTAAGACGCCGGTCCTCCAACGCGTCGACCAGATCACCATGCCGAACACATAGACAAAGATCGCTAGCCCCACGAGCAGGTAGTTCGCCCTGCTGAGCGCGTTTATCATCTCGATGAGGTTTTCTCGGGCTAACAGGTACCAGGTTAAGACCACGACCAAAAACACAATGAGTACCGATATAAGGGTCTTTCTTAGGTTTATCCTCACTTCGTGCTTTGCCATGAAGCATTCCTAAATTTACGTGGGCGCCATACAAAAAGACCTTTCCACAGATCGTCTAGCAAGCATTTTTAACCACGTAAACCTGATTTCGTTGTATGTCTGTAAGAGTCGACCTGAGAAAGTGGGGCGGGGCGAACCTCCCGTACATCATTGCGTGGATCACCATGGGGGTCATCCTCTTCACATTACTTGTTTGGAAACTCAAGTTAGATATCCTAATATGGGTTGGGCCTTTCATTCCGTACTTCATCATAACTCTGGCAAGAATCCGCCAAGAGTTGAAAAGATGATACTCGCTCACATCACCTTGCCGCTGATACTCTACGGAATTTTCCCACAATCTAACTTGCTCGCACTCCTAGTTGGCGCCAATATCTCAAGCCTTGATGTCTTCCCGACCCTTCTCAGGAAAAAACCACCAAAAAATCCAATCGCTGAAAAGCATGCTGCCACGATCTTCCATACTTTATTTTTCTTCGTGGTACTCTTCGTGCCCTTTTACTTCATGTTCAACTCCCTAGTCATCGCCCTGTCGTTCATGATCGGTGGATTCACTCACGTACTCATAGACGCCTTGGACGAGAAAGGCAGGATGCTGCTATATCCAGTGAGCAAGAAATTCTATGGGCTTAGGATTTTCACTTACGATTTCTGGAGTTACGTGACCGACAAAAAAATATTCGCTGTAGAGGCGACGCTTTTCGTGGCCGCGTGCGTGGTTCTATTAGTGCGCTAGCTTCGCCCGGATACCACGATGGTTTTAAATATTTACCAGTGACAGATTGAAGAATAATTATGACAGAACCCCCCATCAGCCGAGAATTACTCGAAATATTGGCCTGCCCTGTCTGCAAGCGGGATGTGAAGTTGAAGGGGAAGAAGCTAGTCTGTGTCAAGTGCGGACGGCAGTACTCTATCACGGACGGGATCCCTAATATGTTGCCCGAGGAGCTGCGCTAACTTCTATCTTTAGTTCAAGTTTGGTTGCTGGGTTCCGCAGGGCGACCACTAATTTCCTCCGCAAATCCGCTGCGGCCTTGTCGGCTCCGATCGCCAGTGTACGCCCGCAGACGAACCTACTCTTCCTGATGACAAGATCAGTGGGATGACTTAATGTAAGCGAGGGATGCCCAAAAGCGTGGACTTTCTCGGCCATCCCCCCAACCTCAAGAGTTATGACGAACTCCCGGCCGGCCCTTATCGCTTGCTTTAGCTTGGGTGACAGATCAGGACCTGCCTTGTCAGCGCCGACGGCAATGATGCAGTCACCCATCGGCCCCACTTCCCGATCCTTCGTGACCATGAATGTAGTTCGGTGCCTAGCCGTGATCCCCGGGTGCCCTCTCGCCACGATGACCCAGCTCATCTTTTCATGCCCCCAAATTCCTTAAGCTCGAAAGAGCAGATATTATTTTGGTCGGGATGTTCGAGCGGGAACGGGAGGAGCTGATCGAGCGTTTGACCAAGTGGGGATACTTGAACAAGCCCGAAGTAGTAAAAGCTTTCAGGAAGGTTCCACGCCACGAGTTCGTCCCTGAAAACATCCAAAACTACTCCTACGCCGACCAGCCACTCTCCATCGGTTCCGGACAAACGATTTCCGCCCCCAGTATGATCGCGATAATGATGGAGTCGCTTGACTTAGCACCTGAGCAGCGGGTGCTCGAGATTGGAGCGGGGTCTGGATATAACGCTGCTCTCGTCGCAGAGATCGTGGGGCGAAAGGGAGAAGTCATCACCGTCGAGCGAATCGCTGAACTAGCGGAATTCGCTGAAAGCAACCTCAAGAAAACTGGCTACGGATGGATCAGAGTTGTGACGGGCGATGGGACAAAAGGTTACCAGGAGGGGGCTCCGTGGGATCGCATCCTTGTGACCGCCTGCGCACCTGAATTACCAAATCCCCTGATTGCACAACTAAAAATAGGGGGGAAATTGGGGGCCCCGGTAGGGCAGCACTACATGGCCCAAACATGGATCGTCGTCGAAAAACAGGGCGAGAAGAAGCTGAAAATTCAGGAACATGGAGGATGCTCCTTCGTGCCGCTCGTCGGAAAATATGGTTGGAAGGAGGATGGCTAATCGAACCACTTCTCGAGCGAGGCCTGCTCGCGCTTCTCCCGTCCCTTAATTAGTTTATCTATTCCCGCCTGTACCCGCGACTCGGAAAAGTCGTGCTCGCCGCAGAGGAACCGCTTGATCCCCTCCGTGTCTGGCTCTCCCCACTCCACCTCATACTTGTCAGTCACGTTTGGTTTCAGAAAAATCTCCCGCACCTCCATCGGGTCGACCTCGAATTTTTCTCTAAGTTCCGTGCTCGCGATTTCCTTGATTGAACCTTTTTTCTTCACAAGCTCGAGTGCCTTCTTGGGCCCTATTCCCTTTATGCCTTCGTTGTAGTCGGTGCCGATCAAGATACCTATGTCGACCAGTTGCTCCCTAGACACGCCCAGTTCTTCCGTGACCGCTTCAAGTTCAATCACCTCCGGAGAAACTGTTATATACACATCCTTTCCTGGGAGCTTTCGCTGGCCCGTGATCGCTAGGTTGCGCACGAGAGTTGGGGCCCCGAACAGAAGACTGTCGAAATCCTGGCTAGCAGCCGCCCAAGCATCACCTCGCTGGACAAGGCGCGCTGCCTGGGCCTCGCCCTCCCCGGGTGCCTGAACCCAAGGTAGCCCCATGTGATCCAAGAGCGTTTGCGCCTGCCGAATCATTTGCTCATCTACCCGCCCCGCGCGCTGGGCGAACTTTCGGGCCTCCTCAACCCTGCCCTCCCTGAGCGCCTTCGTCCACTCCTCAGCTGCCTCTGTCCTCAACGCGCGACGCTGTTCAACCGTCTGCCGCTTTAACAGGGGGGGCTCTCCATCAAACACGTAGATCGGACGAACTTCTGCCTCGATGAAGTTCGCGGTTCGATAGAAAAGGCCGGAAAGGTGTGAGGTTATTCGCCCCTTCGAGTCGCGCAGGAGTTCCCCGTCTCGCTGCCGAATAATCGAGAGGAACTGGTAGAGCGAGTTCATCGCATCTATCGCGAGTACACGCCCGCGCAGCTGCTCAAGCTCAATCTTCTGCTTCGTGACAATGTCGCCGAGCTGAACCCCCATCCGCGCACCAATAAAAATTTACTTTACGGCACTTAAATCCAAACGCGACAACAGATTTTGTAAAATTTTCAAAAAATACCGAAAACGCGTGAGTAGGAATGACTCGACAGTCGATGACTAACTTGAAATCCCAGTTCCCCTTTCACTGGGCAGTCTCCGCACAACCGTTATCGGTATCGCACCTTTATCAAATTCGAGTAAAGCTATGTCAATCGGGTTGCCCAAATTTTCTGGCACATCCACTAAGACCGGTGCCCCCATCGCTATCTGGAGGGATCTAGCTCCCACTATACGCGCTTTTTCATACCGGGTATATTTTTTGGGGAAAATAGACGGTCCCCCTCATCCCATCGGCGGCATACCACCCATCTCTGGGCCTGGACCTCTCTCCTCTCTCTCAAGCTTCCCCGCGGCAATGACGTCGTCTATGCGCAGAATCATCTCCGTGACTTCACTTGCGGACTTGATCGCCTGCGTCTTCACGCGTAAAGGCTCAACGATCCCATGGTCGAGCGTGTTTAGGGTTTTCCCGCTGATTACGTCGATGCCGATGTTTTTTCCATCCTTCTTCTCATGGGCGGATCTGAGCTGTACCAAGATATCTATTGGATCCAGACCTGCGTTTTCGGCGAGCGTCCTTGGAACTATATCCATCGCATCCGCGAACGCATTCACTGCAAGTGCCTCACGCCCACCGACTGTATCAGCGTATTCCCGCAGACCCTTTGCGACCTCTATCTCCGGTGCCCCACCGCCAGCGACTATCTTGCCGTCCTCAATTGCCGCAGATATCACCGAAATCCCGTCATGCACAGCCCGCTCGACTTCGTCCACAACATGCTCGGTGCCACCACGAACCAACAAGCTTACGGCCTTTGGATCCTTGCAACCCTCAACGAATATCATTTCCTCTCCAGCTATTTTGCGCTCCTCCACGAGGGCCGCTGCGCCTAGGTCATCTGAAGTGAAATCTTTGATGTTCGTCACGACCTTCCCTCCGGTCGCGCGCGCCAGCTTCTCCATGTCCGACTCCTTTACCCTCCGAGCCGCAAGGATTCCTGCCTTAGCTAGGTAATGCTGGGCGATATCATCCATGCCCTTCTGGCACAATACCACGTTCGCGCCGGATTTCTTTATCTGGTCGACCATTTCCTGCAACATGTGCCGCTCCTCATCAAGAAAACTCCGAAGCTGTCCTGGATCGGTTATGTTGATCTTCGCGTCCGTCTCAGTCTCCTTCACTTCGAGTGCCAAGTTGAGAAGAGCTATCTTGGCCTTTTCTTTTCGCTTGGGCATGTCTGAGTGGACTACTTCCTTGTCAAGCACGATGCCCTGGATGAGCTGGGAGTCCGCTGAACTCCCACCGCTTTTCTTCTCCACCTTGATATTGTCGATGTCCGCTTCCAGTTTGCCGTCCGACTCCTCGACTATCTGCTTGACTGCCCTCACGCAAAGCTCTGCTAGTCTTTCACCGCGCATTTCAGAGCCCTTGCTACTCATCGATGTTATGGCAATTTGTTTGAGTATCTTGTCGTCGTCCTTCGAAACCGGTGTTGCCATCCCTTCCAGGATCTTCTGCGCCTTTTCAGCCGCGAGCCGGTACCCTGCGGTTATGACGGTTGGGTGGATATCTTGATCAAGCAGTTCTTCTGCCTTTTTCAAGAGCTCGCCCGCTATAATCACAGCTGTCGTCGTGCCGTCCCCGACTTCGTCTTCCTGAGCTTTAGAAACCTCCACCATCATCTTGGCCGCGGGATGTTCTACATCCATCTCTTCGAGAATGGTGACGCCGTCGTTCGTTATCGTTACATCACCCAAGTTGTCTACCAACATTTTGTCCATGCCGCGCGGCCCGAGGGTCGTTCGAATCGACTCGGCTATCACTCGAGCAGCCATTATGTTCATGCGCTGCGCATCACGACCTAGATAGCGCTGGACCCTCTCGGGCAATATCAGTATCTGTTGTCCTCCCATCTGAGCTGCCATAAAATTCCTCCTTTATCTCAACTGGTAAATTCCTACCTTACTGGAACTACCTAACTTTAAAAGCTTTACTTCGGGCCCCTCCACTCGCCCAGCGGCACCCCAAGCTCTCGCTCCACAGTGGACCTGTGGATAGAGTTCATGGTGCAGAACGGGATTATACGGCCATCGGGGACTGCATAGTGGATGCCGCACCGCTCAATCCTTTCTAAATCGAAATTGTATGGATCCATGAAATGCATCGCGGCCAAGAGAATCGCTCGCTCGTGAAACTCTGCCAGAGCTTCGTAGCTCCCGGTACCTAGAACTTTCAAGATGATTTTTGGGAGGTTGAGACCCTTCGGCGCCTTCGACATGTCGATGGTCCCCGGCACCTCATTGACTGCTTTCGCCAGCACCCTTGCCTTGGCCGCGAATCCTCCCTTCCCCAGCTGCTCTGCGTACTTGTCGAGCAGGCTGAACAACTTCGGGATGTCGACAAAACTCGTTATCGGGATGAAGCGCCCGTCTTCGACAAAAATGTAGGTCGCCGCGCCGCAGTGCTGGTGGCAGGTGAACTTCACGAACTCCTTGCCCATGTACGCGCTGGTGAAGCGTGAAATCGGCAACGTGGACGGGACGGGGTAAAAGTCCGATGCCTTGATCTGCCCGCCCGTCTGTTCTTCCACAGCCTTCATGAAGTCGGGGATGGTTATGCGCCATCGCTCACGATCCTTCTGAGAAATCCTGCCGGCGAAAGAAACAGGCTGCACGTTCACGCAACGCACGACGTCTTTGTTTTTAGCAGCGAAGCGGATGATGTCCCCAAGTTGTCCGTCGTTCACCCCCTTGACCAACGTGACCACCAAAACTACGCTGTTTACCCCGGCCTTCCGAAAGTTCTCGATCGCCTTTAACTTCAGCGGGAGAATGTCTGCTCCCCTTGCCTTGATCGTCGGCTCTGGGGTTACACCGTCAAACTGCAGGTAGATTGTGCTGACCCCTGCATCTCGCAGTCTTTTTACGAAATCCAAGTCTTTGGCGAGGCGTATCCCGTTGGTGTTCACCTCAATATGCCAGAAGCCGGCCTCCTTCGCCGCGCGAACTATGTCTGGCAAATCGTCGCGCAATGTCGGCTCGCCTCCGCTTAGCTGGATAGCAGGGGGTGGCGTTGGTCTGTTAGAGTGCAAATTTCTCAGCATCTCTTTAATTTGCTCAAACGTGGGCTCGTAGACGTAGCCAGCTGCGGCGGCGTTGGCGAAACATATGGGGCACTGAAGGTTGCATCGATTTGTAACATCTATTATGCTGAGGACAGTGTGGGACTTGTGGTTGGGGCATATCCCGCAGTCAAGAGGACATCCCTGTTTTTTCTCCGTTCGCGGATTCTCTATCCCATCGCCTACCCCCGCAAACTTCTCGAAGCGTTTGTATACTCCAACATCCGAATAGTAAACATCCTCGAATTTTCCGTGCTCTGGACACTCTTTCCTGATCAGCGCCTTGCCGTCCTCCTCCACCACCTCAGCCTCGATGACCTTCATGCACTCGGGGCAGAGGCTCTTGGTTTTCTTCAGCAACTTCCCTGCCATTCCAATCATTCACCACTCAAAGTGGTGAATATTTAAACCTTGTCAAACTTCTCTTAATATGAAAAGTGGTGAATATGGAGAGAGCGCACCGTATCCTGCAGGAGCTTGGATTGACCGATTACGAAGCCAGAGCCTATGCGGGGCTTGTTTCGGCCGGGCCTTCTACAGCGGGCGAACTCAGCAAATCCGCGAACGTGCCATATTCGCGTATCTACGACATCCTTTCCCGGCTGGAGCGGCGTGGCTGGGTGGAAGTACAGTCTGGCAGGCCAACGAGGTACAGGGCAAAGGCACCAGCCGAAGTGGTCAGGCTGCTCAAAATCGATCAGGAGCGTCATCTGAAGGAACTCGGCGAGGGGGTAATCAAGGAACTCGAGGCTCTGTATGAAAGCAAGGCTGAAGCGAAGCGGCCGGATATATGGATCCTCAGGGGCGAGAGGAATTTGCTCGCCAAGGCGGGGGAAATGCTCGCCCGCGCCCAAGTGGAGGCCCTCATCTCCCTGCCGCGCATGACCAGAGAAGTCACAAAACTCGGCTCCTTCCTGCCTGCCCTCGGGATGAAAAACATCGCTGTTCGAGTGCTTGCGCCTGAGAAGCCAAAACTGAAAAAATCGGAGCTTCCCAAGAATCTAGAGATCAGGGGGAGGAAAACTCTCTTCGGTGGGGG
>CAZKGC010000021.1:611-14719 GCA_964552335.1 Hadarchaeota archaeon (SeqCode) | reverse complement strand
CGACGAGGCCGAGGATGTAGGTGGAGAAGTTTCTGAACTGGGGCCTGGAGAAGCAGGGTCTGAACTGCTCCATCAGCCCCTCCATGACGTTGAAGGCAGGCGGAACAAGCATGCGGGAAACCCCCAGCTGAACCTGAGAGAGATGTGGTAGAAACCATCAGAAAAGGCTTAATCAAAAAACGCAAAACTTCAGTACAGTATGAATTAAGTATTGGACGACGAGAAATGAGTGAAGTACGATTCGACCTAAAACCTGTAGTTGAGAAGCCTTCTAGAAGATACAGAAAAGGATCCAAATACGACCCTATTCTGGATAGGTTCATGGAGAGAGCGGCTAGACTAGTCGAGGTCTCAATGGAGGGCAAAGACGCCAACTATCTGAAGGCTCAGCTGAACAAGAGGGTTGAAGTCAGAGGATTAAAAAACGTAAAAGTATCTGTCGTCAACGATGTCGCCTATTTAGAAAAAGTCTAATTTTTTTCCCCTTGCTCACACATGCGCTCGTCCGAGTGACCCTTGAGGCTGACAGCGAGGGCGCGCGCCCCAGCACTCGAACTTATATATTGTTTTTTAGGTCCATAAATCTGCGAGCAAGGGCAAAGGCGTGCGAAAAGCGAATCATACTCGATATTAGGCTGGCTCCTAGCTGTTACAGCGTACGCTTAGGTCCAAATCCTTGAAAAGTGCGAAAATAAATACACAATATTTTTATT
Organism: Hadarchaeota archaeon (SeqCode); assembly: GCA_964552335.1. GTDB lineage: Archaea > Hadarchaeota > Hadarchaeia > Hadarchaeales > Hadarchaeaceae > B75-G9. The sequence continues at coordinate 14,006 of CAZKGC010000021.1, read as the reverse complement.
ATTTTTAATTATATATATACTAAAAAATATATTTTATAGTTAAATTTATAAGGTGGTGAATGTTAAAAACTTCTGAGGGAGCGGATGGTGAAGGACAAAGTCGAGACATTGTTTCTGCAGGAGAAGCCGGCGAAGATAATGTTGGCGGCGAGGAGAGCGGACAAGCCGGTGTATGTTGCGAAGCTTTCCAAGGAAACAGACAGCACGTACGCGCATACCTTCCGTGTAATTTCCAAACTGGAAGAATTGGGGCTAGTCGTATCCAAAGAGGAGGGAAGGGTCAGGCTGGTGAAACTGACGGAGATAGGCGAGGCCATTACTGGCGAGCTTCTAACCTTACTAGATCTATCAGAACTCGTTGAAATTGCCGTTGCGATTGATAGCCTGTACGAACGGGAAGTCAAGGGGCATTTGCGGGGAGAGATAGACAAAGAAGCGGTGCTGGGTCGCTTGGAGCAACAAACAAAGAAGCTAGAACGTTTGACATGCGAAAAGCCAGAAGTCGTCACGCAACTAGCGAAGAAGCAGCTAAAGCGGATAGACGAGATATCGAGGGAGGTAAAAGGGTTGATCGTTGGATAATGGTCAAGCACGGAATTTCCACCGACAATTTTGCCACGAGCGGGATTTCTAGAGGCCAGGATAAAGTTGAAAAGAGGTTAGGCTCTTGTTGAATAGGTGAGTTCACGCTGGAGACCTTCATGGGTGCAGTGATATACATACTCGCGCTCGTGTTTGCCGGGGCTGCCATAAGGGTCGCCGGAGAGCGTGTAAAGGTTCTTAAACGACCGATGGATGCCTGCTTCCGTTGCCTCAATGTTTTCGTGGTGTGGGCGGCACTGCCTCTCGTGGTCTTCTTTTCAATCGCCCGCTACACCCTTCAGGAAATCCTCGGGTTTGGGAACGCCTTATTGCTAGCTTTCGTCGGGCTCGGTGTGTGCTTCGTTTCATCTGTGATGATTTCCCATGTTGCAAAGGACGACAGAAAAACCACAGTCGCAATAACAATGAACTCCGCTTTCATGAACGTCACCTATCTTGGTCTCCCAGTCGTGTACGCGCTGTTGGGCAGCGGCGGGCTCGGTCCAGCCAGCCTTTATGCTATGGGGATCGGGATTCCGAACTTAGTATTTGGCATAATGCTTGTGTCATCAGCCGCCAAAAAGCACCTGACTCCGGGATCTTTGATTGAGAATGTGGTTACTTTTCCAGCCGCATTCATGCTCATCGTCGCCCTGCTCTTTGTCGGTTTTGGGGCCCCGCTACCTAATGTGGTGCGTGACTTTTTCGATGTCCATCTTGCCAAACTATTTTTTGCCTTGATGGTGCTAGTCGTTGGGTATCAGATGATTATCGTAAGACCTCGCAAATACGTCGGGTTGCTGACCACGGTCGGCGCAATTAGATTTGTGGTTTGTCCTCTCGTCACTTATCTTGGAATAATAGCGCTTGGATTGCATGTGGCTGGGCCCCTACCTGATCTCACGCCCAAGCCAGCCCTGATCCAGGCAGCGATGCCCCCGGCGATTTTTAACCTGTTCCTCGCCTATAACTACAAGTTAGACCGCAAGCTCTACGGTGCGCTCATCTTTTACCTTACTTTAGTTTCCCTGTTTGTCGTCCTGCCATTATTGCTCTTCTTTATATCTATCCTCTGACAAGCTCCCCGACCGACTCAAACGGCACTTCTTCATGTATTAAAGAGTGCAAAATTTTTGGGAGTTCCGTCAGCGTCATCCGAACTTGTGCCGCGGTGTCACGGTCTCTTATAGTTACTGTATCATCTTTTAGAGTTTGATGGTCAACCGTCACGCAGTATGGAGTACCAATTTCGTCAGCGCGAGCATACCGGCGTCCGATCGAGCCCGCATCGTCATACTCTGCCATGAAACCTTTTGATCTCAAAATTTTGTGTATTTCAAGAGCTTTCTCGGGCATGCTGTCGCGGTTGAGGAGCGGGAAAACTCCAACAGTGATGGGGGCCAACCACTTCTTTAGCCGGAGACGCTTTCCGTCCGACATGTACGAGTGTTCAAGTACGCAATAGAATGGACGGTCGATTCCATATGAAGGTTCAACTACATGGCAGAGGACCTTACGCTTCTTGTCTGCAGAAAATATCGTCAAGTCCTCCTTGCTGAATTTCGCATGGCGGGAGAGATCGTAATCGGTGCGATAGGCCAATCCCGCGATTTCTACCCAGCCGAACCGCTCTGTCGAAACTTCCACATCCCAAGTTTCACTTGAGTAGTGTGCCCGCTGTCCAGGAGTCTGCTCCCTAAAACGAATAGCCTCGCTAGCGATTCCTAGCTCAATCAGAAAGCGTTTGGTCAGTCCCAAGTAATATGCCATGAGTTCGTTGCATACAAGCCTCCTTTTGACCGCCTGTTCAGCAGTCGCCTCGGTCAGCTTTTTGTCCCCTTTTTCCTGGTCCTTCGCCAGCCAGAGTCTGAGCTGTTCACCCGCCATTTCAGAAAACTTGGGGTGGTGCTGGTTCTCAGGGTCGAAGAAGACTTCGGCTTCGGCCATCGTGAACTCCCGCAGCCTTATCATGCCTTGACGTGGGGAAATTTCGTTCCGGTAACCTTTACCAATCTGTACCACGCCGAATGGCAGTTTACCACGAGCATATCGCTGAAGTCGTTTGAAATCGATAAAAATCCCCTGAGCAGTTTCGGGCCGCAGGTATCCCACACGTTTGCTTCTAGGCCCTATAGCTGTTCGGAACATTGCGTTGAAATCGAAAACTTTTCCAAGCTCACCGCCGCAATCGGGACAGCGCACTCTGTGTTTCTTGATGAACTGCTCTATTTCCTCCCTAGGTGTGCCCTCGATGTCTTTGCCAGTCTGTTCGCGCGCGAGGTCCACGACTCTGAATGCCTCGCCACACTTCTGACACTCCACCATCGCATCGACGAAGTGGTCGACATGCCCGCTGGCTCTCAGGACCTCCTCGGGCGTGATGGTGGGTGAATCAATCTCGAAGAAGCCTTCCCCGATCACGTAAAACTCGCGCCATTTCTGGATCATTTTATTCTTCATGATAGTTCCAAGCGGTCCGAAATCATAGAATCCACCAACACCACCGTAGATCTCGAACGATGGCCAGATGAAACCCCGCCTGAGGGCCAGTTCCATTACCTCTTCGTGTTTTTGCTTCACCTGCACACCGCAATTTCAATTGTCGTAGAGGCTAAAAGATTATCTTAGTCGGTCAGAGCGCGCAGAAGATCGATATCCCTGACGAGACCAGCAAGTTTGCCCTCGGCTGTAATTACAGGAGCTTGTTCCACTTTGTTTTGTTTCATCAACTGGGCGACTTTGCTCACACCGGTCTTTCTTGTTACTGTGACAAGCTCTTTCGTCATCACGTCCTTTACGAGTTTGTCTGGGATCTTCAGTTTGCGTTTTGTGATGTATAAACGTGCTTCGCTGTCCCATGTCCAGCTGTCTCCTTCGCTTCGTCCCGCCATCTGGCTCATCTTGGAATCGACCTCTAACTCACTTATTTTGGCTATATCAGAGTCGTCGATGATTCCGACAAGATCCCCCTTCTCGTTGATCACGGGGAGCCCACGGAAGCCGGCAAGGTCGATTATCTCGACCGCTGCCTTGAGAGTGGTGCCCTCCCACATTGTCAGGATGTGGGGGCGCATGTAGTTCTCAACCGGTCTTTCTAGGTTCATCGTGGCAATCGCTCTATAGACTATATCCCGAACCGTGATTATCCCAACAAGCTTCCCATTTTCCAATACTGGCAGCCTCCGCACAAATAAATTTACCATGTGTTTCGCAGCGTCCTTCAGTTTGTCGTTTGGGGTTACGCGCGGGGCATCCCGGTCTACCAACATCGCGAGCTGGTCTTCATCAGGTTTTTCAAACAACTTGCGTAGCGTGACCATCCCCACAAGCTCATCAGTTCCATGTTTGACCACAGGGATCGCGCTGGCATCAATTTTCCTCAAAAGTTCGAGAGCCTCAGCTCGGGTTCCTGGTACTTCCACCCACTTGACCTCCTTAGTCATCACATCTTTTACCAGCATATTCCCACATCCACTACCTACTGTGAGAGTTACCCTCCCAGAACCTATTTTCTTTGGTGCGTCAGCTTAAATAATTTTACCGTTAACGTAAATTGCTCGGAGATTGTCTGCGCGTGCACGATTGACCAAGCCAGCATAAACATCCGAGATGTTCAAAAGATTTTCCCCTCTGGCCAGGATAACAAATGTCGCTTTTTCACCCTCTGCTATTCCCCTCCATGGCAGATTGAAGAGCTTTGTCGGCTCCACCGTCGCCGCCTTCAGGAACTCTCGTGCTTCGTCGCTTCCAGCGGAAGTTGTCGTGCCGCGCAGGCATGCCCAAGCGAATGATATCTCTTCAAACATATTTGGCTGGCATACCATCGCATTGTCGGTCCCGAAGCAGAATCTCGTCCCTGCTGCAAGAGCCAAGTGAATGGGTGGGCTCCCGACGCCCAGCATGTTGTTTGCCCTCGGGCAGAAGACGACTGGGACATCCTTTTTCTGAAGCAGTGAAAAATCTTGCTTGCCTGCGTGAGTTGCGTGCACAATAAATGTCGGGTTGAGTTCAAGGGCCCGTTTTACCTCACCCACGCCTTTTGACTTTACTGAAGCCTTTTGGGCGGTTTCGGTTTCGGCCGCATGGATCGAAAGCAGTTTGTTTGCTTTGCGTGTCTGGCGGGCAATTTCAATGAGCTCGTCGTCGCTGAAAGCACTCAGCGAGCGCAGACCCACTCCATCAGCTTTGGCCAGTATCCTAGAAAGTTCCTCGAAATTCAGGGGACGGCCCAAGATGATGGATTTTACCGACCTCAGGGAAACCTGTCTGAGTATCTCCACACCCATTTCACCGCCTTCCCTGAAATCACAGTGCGCAATCGTGCCTGTGCGAAGCATGTCCTGAAGGGTTGCACGGGTAGCAGCGATGATGTCTTGGGTGGGGTGAAAGTTCAACGCCTTAAACTTTTCACCTTGTGGACCAACTACCTCAGGCTGTGTTTTTCCAAGATAACACTCCTTCGCGATTGAATCGACAACATGAGTGTGGGCGTTTACGAACGGTGGCAGGATGAATCCGTGTTTTAAATCTGTTGCCTTGCCATGTGGGGAACCTTCCGAGATTTTTTCAATCACACCGTCATCGACTACAAGGTACCCCCGCGTGACTTCAAGCTCTTCACCCTCTAGGATGACGGCATTGGAGAACACTTGTTTGGGCATGATATCCCAAGCGGTATTTGGGGCGGCAGGTTTAAGTTTGAGTGGTGGTGTGATGCGGCTGGTCGTCTACAACGCCCGTGAATGTGACCCAAAGCGGTGTACTGCGGTACGTCTGCATCACGCCGGTAAGATCGAGATTGTCTATAACCTGCGTGAGTTGCCTCCAGGGGCGGTCCTCCTCGACCCATTCGCTGAAAAGACCCTGTCGAAGGTCGATGCCGAGACAGCAAAAAAATACGGCTTGGTTGCCCTCGACTGCTCCTGGAAACAAATCAGAGAGATATCCAACCTCAGAAGAAGGATGGAGTCCCGAGCTCTGCCATACTTGGTCGCAGCGAATCCAACCTATTACGGACGGCCGACTACTTTGAGCACAGCAGAGGCGCTAGCTGCGGCTTTATTCATCTTTGGAAAAATGGCCTCCGCGGAGGATATTCTCAACCTTTTTAATTGGGGGCATGTTTTTCTCGATTTGAACCAGGAACCATTAGAGGCATACGCTAGCGCTAAAGACAGCGGTGAAGTAGTCGCTATCCAGCACCAGTTCATGTCTCCCCGATAACAACTTTAAGTACCGCCAACCCAGCGTCTAAATGATTGAAACTATAACTGTTCAAAGAAAAGCTTAAACTCGTTGGCACATACTTAAACTGGTGGCAGAATGCGAAGGCGAGAGGAAAGAATGCCCGCGACTGGTGCTGGATTGATACGGTACTTTCAGGAAGAGGGTCATGGAGTAAAAATCTCGCCGAAGGCAGTGTTGATATTCACTATCGCGATCATCGTTTTTGAGCTATTTTTGCGGTTTTTCGGTTCAGCGCTGCTGGGATTCTAGAACTGGCCCGTTTTCGCGAGTTCCTCCAGCCGCTTTATCCGCTCCTCTGTTGGCGGGTGTGTGGAGAAAAGACTGGAAAGGCGAACTCCTGCAAACGGGTTCACTATAAACATGTGGGCGGTGGATGGATTGCCTTGCCGCATGGGTTTGTTGTGAGCTGCTGATTGAAGTTTTTGTAGTGCGTTGGCCAGACCGAGCGGCTTACGCGAGATACTGGCTCCTCCTTCGTCGGCACCATATTCACGGCCCCGGGATATCGCGAGTCTGACCAGTATCGCACAGAATGGGATCAAAATTATCGCTAAGATGGCCAATATTCCCCCTCCTCCCCCGCGATCCCTCCGTCCACCAGCAAAAATCGAGAAATACATCACGTATGTAATCACCGCGCCGATTATCGCCGCCATCGTGTTGATTAGCATATCGCGGTTTTTGACGTGGGCAATTTCATGCCCCAGTACCCCCTCAAGCTCTTCCTCGCCCAGCAGATTCATCGCACCTTGCGTTACCGCGACGACTGAGTGAGATGGAGAGCGACCTGTTGCAAATGCGTTCGGCGTTTCTATTGGGATTACAGCAACTTTTGGCTTAGGCAGGCGAGCGTTGGAGGCCAAACGGGAAACCATCTCGTGGAGTTTGGGTTGCTCCGCCTCGCTGACGATTTTCGCGTGGTAGAGCTTCAGCACCCACTTGTCCGCGTACCAGTAGATGGCCAAGTTCATCAGCACAGCCATGACGAGGAAAATTCCAAGGGTATAAGATATGGGGATTCCGGTAAGATACCCCGCTGCGAGTCCTATCAGCAGCAGGAGTCCGGTAAGCATACCCATCAGCAGAGCAGTTCGCGCGGTGCCACCCATTTGATCATCAAATTAAATTAATTATCTAATGTTGTTTAAAAAACTTCCGTAAGCCAGCTTACTTTGCCTGGCCTGAGCGAGGTTTTCCCCTCAAGTGCCTTCAAAAATAAATCTACCGCAGCGTCGGGTTTTAGTCTAGTGGTGTCGATTTCGTAAATTTTGTCGATACCGTGGGCGTCAACAGCTTCCCACAAAATTATATCTAGCGCTTCTGCCTCGACATTTTCACGCGTTTTTGTTTTCGAGTAGCCTCGGGCACGGAGGCGCCGTTCGAGTACCCTAGGTCTGGTTCTGAGGATGATTACATGAGTGAGAAGCTTTTTTTGCAGCAGGTGCGCCAGCAATCCCTCCACAACGACCGGTCCGCTAGAATCTTTGATAGCGCGAGCAAATTCTTCCCTCATTGTTGGGAGATTGGCAATTTTCATGCCATCAGCATCAAGTTTGTAAATTTTCTTTTTGGTGATTAGGGTGTTGAGTTCTGTCACCAAAGCACCTAGCTTTTTTGCTAGCGCTCGGGCGAAAACAGATTTTCCAGTGCCAGGGGTGCCGCTGACCGCAATCACCAAACGCCTCAAGCAACCGCCTCATAGCTTCTCGGCGCGCATGTCGATCGTGTTGTCCAGCTCGCTGCCGGTTGAGATTATCGTCACGGGTACCCCAAGTTCACTTTCGATTTTTTTCACGAACTCCTTCGCCTCTTCTGGGAGCTGTTTCCAATTTTTGATGCCAGAAGCACCTTTGAATAACCGGTCTAAACAAGTGATCGTCAACTGTGTCGCGCCATTGATCATAACCGAACGCTTTGCTAGATCGAAATCAAAAGTACCTATTCTTCTGCGCCGACCGGTTACCGTTCCGTACTCGACTATACCCAGCTCCTCCGCTTTCTCTTGGGAGATCTCGGTCGGAAAAGGTCCGGCCCCAACCCTGCTCACGTAAGCCTTGAAGACGAGCATCACGTCATCAATTTTTGTTGGTCCCACACCGACATCCGCTGCAAGGGTGCTCGCGCTCGTGTCCTTGCTCGTGACGTAGGGATAGGTGCCATGAGTCAGTGAGAGAGCGAACCCCTGAGAACCCTCGATTAACACTCGCTCTCCACGATGAAGTGAGTCGTTGACTTCTTTAGGAACGTCTGCCAAGAAGCGTTTGAGTTCGGGCACTTCTTCCGCCAGCTTCGCAGTGCGGTTAACCCTAGCGACATTTGCTGGACCGCAACCAGTTCCGGTCGTGCCTATTTTCCCCTTGAGATGCTCCGAGGATTTATCCTGCTCGATGTACTGGGGTTCGATCACCGTGCAGCGTTTGTCTATGCCGAGCCTGTTTTCCGTCCCCGTCAGCTTTATTTCTTCAGCCACTACCTCTGGATTTACCAGCACTCCGGGACCGATCAAGAGGTGGGCGTTCTCATAGACGAATCCACATGGGATTTGGCGCAACCCGAATTTCTTTCCTTGGTAAAACACCGTGTGGCCTGCGTTCGGGCCCACACCCGCTCGGGCCACGATTTTTGGTTTATCGTGAATTGCAAGGTAGGCGATGATTTTACCCTTACCTTCGTCGCCCCATTGGCCTCCCGCCACGATCGTGCAAGGCAAGCACTCACCCATCGCACTATACTTTGGAGGTTTAAATTTCTGTCGAGATAGAGCACTTTCGAACAAAGATTAATAATAACGCAGCTATAACTGAAAAAGGATTGCATCTGTTATAAAATAAAAAACTCTTTTTGGCAAAAGGCGCTCGATTAAAAGCCCGTTTTAGGGATAGCTTTAAATACTGTCTAAATAAAAGAAAATTTGCTCTATAAGGTGTTTGAAACAATTGAGGAGGCAGATAAATGGTGGAATTGCCCGTTGCGGCTATAGATCGTGTTATAAGGAAATCAGGTGCGAAGCGAGTTAGTGAGGAGGCCGCGGTCGCTCTCGCGGAGGTCCTTGAGGAGCGGGCGTTGGCGATTGCGGCTGAAGCGGCGAAGCTCGCGGAACATGCCGGAAGGCGAACTGTGCGGGATGTTGACATCCGACTTGCCGCGAAAAGAGTTTGATTTTTATAATTCTGCACCCCAATCAAATTGGGATCAGAGTGAGTGAGGCTGAACCGCGCGTAAGTGAGATGCCACATCTGTACAACGTCTTCGATGTGCCAAAAATGACATCTGTTCGAGCAACCACAACCCTTCACCCTAAAATAGATTTCAGGGAAATTTTGAACCGTCTTCCAAGGGTAACCAAACTGCGAACCTCGAACAAGACTGTGGTGAAATTCGAACTAAAGCGCGGCAGCTACCTTCTGCTTTTCCCGACCAACTATATCGAGATCCACGCGCCGGACGAGGGGGGCGCTCGCGAGGTACTGCTTGCGTTTAGGGACGAACTTTTCAAGAACGGGCTTTTGTGAGCAGGTTTGGCATGAGTGTATTACTGAAGGGTGCGCGGATAGCAGTTAGAACATCTGATTACTCGACCGTGACCGACTTTGCGAGCGAACGGGGACGATCGGGATCTTGGCCCCGCTCGACGGTTATGTGGTAGGCAAGCAGCTGGAGCGGGATGATGTAGAGCAGTGAAGTGAAGAGCTCCTCTGTCGGTGGGATTGGAATAAATTCATCCACATGCTCTTTCACATCGTCACTCTCCTCAGCTATCGCTATCACCGTCGCCCCGCGGGCCCTCACTTCCTCTATATTGCCGATCATTCGGGCCCTGCACTCCCCCGGCGGTACCACGGCGATGACTGGTGTGCCCTCGGAGATGAGAGCAAGCGTGCCATGTTTGAGCTCCCCGGCAGGCATTCCCTCCGAGTGGATGTAGGTTATCTCCTTAAGTTTCAGGGCCCCCTCCAGCACGACAGGATAGCCAATACCCCTTCCTATCAGATAAATATCCTGGGTATCGCGGTAGCGCTTCGCGAGCTTTTTCACCTGCGGTTCCACGCTGGCAAGCACCGCCCGCGCAGCATCCGGTAATTTTGCGAGATTCGCGATAAGCTTATCAGTCCCCTGCTTTGACAGACCTCTCCCCCGTGCTAGATGAACCGCAAGCATAAGCAGGTAGGTAACCTGTGCTGCAAATGTCTTCGTCGCCACCACACTGATTTCAGGGCCCGCGTAGGTGTGACAGACGAGGTCGCTCTCCCGGGTTATCGAGCTTCCAACCACGTTTGTCAAACACGCCACCTTCGCGCCATGTTCTCTCGCTACTCGAACCGCTTTCAGCGTGTCTGCGGTCTCCCCAGACTGTGTGATCGCCAAAATCACAGTCTTACTATCCAATCTGCAGCTCTCCTGAAATTCGGATGATATCACAGCCTCAACAGAAAGGTTCGCCAGTTTCGCTAGTGCATATTTACCTACCAAGGCGGCGTGGTAGGAGGTGCCACAGGCGATTAAGTAGACGCGTCTCGCCTCCAGCAGAAGTTTTGCTAGCTTCTTCAGTTCCGCTTGAGCTGCGCGAAGAGTGTCGCGAATCGCATCTGGCTGCTGATATATCTCCTTAAGGGTGAAATGAGGGTAGCCCATCTTCTCTGCCATCTCCGCGGTCCACTTCACCTTTATCGGGCGCTTCTTGGTTACGGTTCCAGAAGCGATATTTTTTATCACGACCTTTTTCGGGGTCAGGACAGCCATCTCGCCGTTTTTTAGTACGATGACTTGCTTGGTGTACTGAAGTATCGCTGGGATATCCGAAGCCAAAAACATCTCATCCTTGCCTAATCCGATGATGAGCGGGCTCTCCTTTCTGACCGCGATAAGTTTGTCTGGCTCGGCCGCGCTGATTATCGCAACAGCAAAGCCCCCCTCTAACCTCTTGGCCGCTTTCATGACACTCGCTTCAAGACTTTCCCCCTGCTTCATGAAGTAAGCGATCAAATTGGGTATAACTTCTGTGTCGGTCTCTGAGACGAAACGGTATCCATTTTTTTTGAGAAATTGCCGAAGTTCCACATAATTCTCGATGATACCATTGTGGACGACCGCGACAGTTCCCGAGCTGTCGAGGTGAGGGTGGGCGTTCACACGAGAAGGTGCGCCGTGGGTTGCCCAGCGTGAGTGCGCCACTCCTAAATTTCCCGGTAAATCATCAAGTTTCAAATTTTTGTTGACCTCTTCGAGCCTGCCACGGTCTTTCTTCACATGTATTTTACCTTCGTGAATAGTTGCCTCGCCAATCGAGTCATAACCTCGATACTCGAGACGTCTGAGGGAATTTAACAACAATGGTGCCGCGCCACGTTTGCCTATATATCCAACAATTCCGCACAACTCATAACCCCCATAACCTTCCTATATCTATCTTTAAACGTTTAACCCACTTTTGGAAGTATTTGTCCTTTTTTCCACTCACTTTTCAAAAGGCACATAAGGTTTAACCCTATATGCTGGTTTTCTCCACCCCCAACATATCTCTAGGTTTTCCCACCAGCAATCACGTAAGTGTATACAGCAGCCGCGACATCTCCTGCTCCAACGGTCGATGCAAAACTCCTTGTCTTGTAGCATGGGGTGACTACCAGCGCGGCGTCCCCAATCTTGCCACCGTACTTTTTTGTGGCATGTTCAGCTGCTTTTAGACCTTTTTCAGAGTAGTTCTTTATTTCTCTTCGCTTGGCAAGTTCCCCGAGGGTTGGATATGCGCCCTTCTCAACCCTACAAACTCCAGCGGTGGCCGCGGCAACCTGCGCTCCTTCAAGCAGTTCCCGCCCGTATTTTGTGCTCAACGAGGCCTGATAATCGATGGAATGAAACCAAATAGTGGATAATCTTTCCGATGATTCCAAGATGTTACGCATCGCTTGGATCTCGTCCTTCGCTTCAGCCCCGATCGCCCGCGAGACCTGCAGCACTTCATCTTCGTTCACTGAGAGTATGTCAAACATGGAGTAGAGTCGGTGGAGAAGGCGCTTCTCTCTTTCGTCAAATGCTGCCAACCCTCCAGCGTCGGTGAAAAGTGGCGAGTCGACAACATTACGGACTTTTCTGATCACTCCTTTAACAAAACGAAAATCCCGGTCGCTTATTCCGTTTGCGAAGAGGACATGCCATCCGACCAAGTTCACCATATCCAGCTTGCCGTACTTATCTAAAATTCGTTCAAGTGCGTTAGGCAGTTCCCGCAGATATGGCCGAAGCTGCTCGATCCTCCGCCCTCGCCCCTCGCACAGGATGTACCTGTTCGTCCCGCGGGCTTGGAGGATAAATGAAAAGGGTTTGTATTTGCTGGTGGAGGCGTAAGAGAGATTGATCTTTTTTAAGAATTTTTGGTCTTTGGGTGAAAGCCAAGTACTCAGACTTGGTGAGATAACGCCGACGAATGCAACATCCGATCCAAGAGCTCCGAATGAGGCTGCTTCCTGTACGCCATTTCCTCCGAGTTTGTATCTGATATCTATCCCTCGTGTTTTTGCTGATTTCACAAGTTTTTGGGCTTCCTCCAATTGTCCGTCTATTGATATTTCATCACCTTTCCCTGCCGCCACCGTTTTGTAGCCTTTTCTCACTTGCCCGGCTAGACGGCCCGAGTACTCGTTAGCAAATTTCTCTAGATCATCAAGAATGGGAAAGGTTACCCAGACATCGACCGTTGAATCAAGTCCAACAGCTACCACAGGCCTCATATGCAATCCCGCATTTTCTTCTAGATTTAGTTCTAAATAACAGCATTATTAGGCCGGAAATTTCAAAATTATTGAAATGGCAGTCATTAGAAATGAACTTGTGAGCTTCTTTAGCCCTAGGACGATATAATCATGTGGTGTGGCTGGCGAGATTTGAACCCGCGTTACAGGCCCATATAGGTTCTGCGACTAGTTAAGGGCAAAATTAGATGTAAAAAAGTTCCTTCTATTTCTCCAATCGCCAGACTGGACGGCAGTGCACGATTTCAGCTTTCCAAGAGCTATCCTTAAAAAAGTGCGGAACCTAGTGTTATATAGCAAAAAAACCAGATTAATTGGAGGTTGGGGGTTGGTAATCGGATGGTAAACGAGAAAAAGCCAGCAATATGTGACAGGACCAGGGAGGAGCTACTGCAGAACCTCATGGGCAATATCCCAGACCTCATTTACTTCAAGGATAAGGATAACCGTTTTATAATGGTGAGCAAGACCAAGGCCGAACAAGTGGGCTCAACTCCTGAAGATATAATCGGGAAGACCGATTTTGATTTCTATCCGAAAGAACTAGCCGAAAAGACGGTCGCGGACGATAAACACGTTGCGGAAACAGGTGAGTCGATTGTCGATAGAGTGGAGAGGCACATCCTACCGAGCGGGGAGGAGCGCTGGCTCTCCACTATTAAAGTGCCTCTGCGTGATGATAATGGTGTGATTATAGGGACGATGGGCATCTCGCGAGACATCACCGAACTCAAGCGGGCGGAGGAGGAGCGAGTGAGAGTAGAAGTAGCAGCGGCGGCACGGCTGGAAGCACAAAGGGCGTCGGCAGAGGCGGCGG
>CAZKGC010000021.1:0-601 GCA_964552335.1 Hadarchaeota archaeon (SeqCode) | reverse complement strand
AAAGGTTACAGAGGCAGTGAGGCTGGCAGCAGAAAAATACAAGGTGATGATTGATGAACTCAAGCAGGCGCAGAAGAAGCTGACTGAGGAGAGCAACCTATTTCAAAGTTTTTTGGACAGCATCCCGGCTTTTATTTACATCAAGGACAGGGAGGGCCGGTTCCTCCGGGTAAGTAAGTCCTATCACATGATCCATCCCGAGAGCATGATAGGAAAGACTGCTTTTGATCTGTATCCGGAGGATGAGGCTAGAGCGGGCGCCGAGGGCGATAAGCGCGTGATGGAAACAGGGGAACCTATAATTGACGAGGAGGGATATTTCACAGCCCCCGACGGAAGCAAACACCATGTTTTAATTACCAAGGCACCCTTATTTGACAAAAATGGCAATATCGTAGGAATAGTTGGTATTGCTCGTGAAAAGAAAGGATAAAAGAGGGGATAGAAAAAACAAGGGGAATGTAGAATATGGTTGAAGGAATGACTAAAAAAGAAAGGCTGGACGCAGTCCTTGCAGAAGTAATGAACGTTGGAAATATTGATGGGTCCGTTATAACATCGCGTGAGGGCTTGTTGATGGCGTCCCGAGTTCCTCCCGAAG
>CAZKGC010000020.1:13282-14832 GCA_964552335.1 Hadarchaeota archaeon (SeqCode) | reverse complement strand
GTTCTGTTATCTCGTCGGGCATGAATCCACATTCTTTGAGCGTGTCGGCGAGCTGGCTCTTTTTCACAACTTCCTCCCCAATCTGCTCGTGGTTCATCCCTCTGTGTTTTATCAGTATCTCCTCGTAGGAGTGTGAGAATGGCCCGTGCCCGATGTCGTGTAGCAGGCCAGCAAGGCGGGCGAGCTGCCACTCGTCATCGGAGATGTCAGCGCTTCTTTTGAGAGCTTCGACTATCTGTCCGGCCACATGCATCGTGCCGAGAGCATGGGTGAAACGTGTGTGGTCCCCTCCGGGGTAAACCATGTACGCGATTGAAAGCTGCTTGATCCCGCGCAGGCGCTGGACCGGCCAGGTATCGATTACTCGCCGCTCTACATCGGTCATGCCGACGTATCCGTGGATCGGATCTCTGATGTATTTGACGAACATACAAAGGTTAATACAATACACACCTAAATAAAACAACTCAAGATTGTTTGATCGTGCCAATGGCGGTCAAGTTCAGCACTATCTCCGCAATATCGCTGCTGTGTTCTGCCATCCTGCGCAGACTCTCGGTTATCAATCGGAGGGTTATCACATCTTCACGGGATGCTTTTTTGAGCATGTAGCGAACCGCCCGATTTTCCAGCGAGCGGATAGATTTTTCTCTTTCAATCACCTTTTCCGCCAATTCGTAGTCCTCCTTGAACAAAGATTCAACAGCTTTTTCGAACATTGAAGCCGCGAAAGTATTCATGGCAATTATTTTTCTGAAGAGCGTTGGTTTCACTGCCCTTTTTAGTTGTAGCACGTTTTTGGCTACTAACGCGGCGTGATCAGCGATTCTTTCAACGCTTTTTGTCATGAGCCTGTAACCAAGACAATCACGTGCCGTGCTCAGGCCTATTTCTTTGATTAATCTCTGGTTCTCGACTGCTGATTTCAATTGCCTGATCACATACATGCTGAACCGATCTACCTCGTCGTCCCTCTGGACAACATCTTTGGCCAGTCCCCGGTCGAGTTTTTCCAAAGCGGTCATCGCATCTTTCTGCATAGACCTCGCAATCAAACACATTCTTCTAAAAGCATCCTTGACTGATAGTTCCGGGTAACTGAGCAAGATCTGCAATGTCATTTCATTTGGCAAGTCGGTGGTTATCTCCGTTCCAACTAGTTTAGTCCTGACAAACCGCTTGATGGTTTCCCTCTGTGTCGGTGATATTCGCCCATCGTCAACGGTCAACCGAATCACATTGTATCCAAGGAGGTACAACGATACGATTTTTCTCGCTGTCTTATATGGGTCTTCATTGGGGAGAAACTTTACCTCAACTTCTCCAACCCTCTCCAATTTTTGTGGCGGTTTTGGGAGAATTAATAGCGAGGAGTCCTTCAGCCTCTGGATTGTTAGGCCATCCCCAGCTTTGAGCTTCATCTCGGTTATCCATCTCTTGGGGAGCGAGACGATGTATGTGGATTTTCCCGTCAGTTGGATTTTTCTGATCTCTTCGACATTTTTTTCCATTATTTATCATCTATATAGTTTTTTCAGAAATATATAAAG
>CAZKGC010000020.1:0-13272 GCA_964552335.1 Hadarchaeota archaeon (SeqCode) | reverse complement strand
GTATTTGGACAAGCTATATATGCCGCGTATTTCTAGTTTTTTGGACAGGTGGGGTTAAAGTGATTGAGCTATTGATATTCGGCGTCGGTATCATTCTCGCGTTTTACATGGCTTGGTGTTTAGGGGCTAACGACGCTTCAAATCCAACCGAATGCGCTGTCGGTGCAGGGGTGATATCGATGAAGAGGGCGCTAGTTCTCTTCGCGACATTCGCCGCTTTGGGAGGCATCTTGCTGGGTCCATTCGTGATGAAAACAGTTGATCGTGGCCTGATACCGCGAGATCAGCTCAGCTTGGAAATGGTGGTCGTAGGTAGTTTCACCGCGGTCCTTTCAGCCGGCATCTGGGTGACATTCAGCACTTGGAAAGGCATGCCAGTATCTACGACTCATTCTATCATCGGGGGCATCTTGGGTTTCGGCCTCATCGCAGCATTTTCTTTGATAAACTGGAATACACTCAATATCATCCTCCTCAGTCTTGTGATGTCCCCAATCCTCTCACTTCTCCTAGCTACAGGTCTTTTCTATCTTTTCCGAGCATATTTCAGAAAGGTTAGAAAAGAACGAAACAATTTGACCATGGTTTACCTCCTCATCTATTTTCTCTGTTTTGCCACCTCCATCTCCATTTTCAAAGAAGTCTTAAAGTGGGACGTTGTCCCTACCGTCGTCGGCAGCTTTCTTGCGTCGCTGATTTTTTCAGCTCTTTCAGTCCATGCATTCAGGAAGATATACGGGAGGTTTGAAACCACGCAGTCTCTGGGCTACTTGCTCATCGTCGCACTTTGTTTTTCCGCTTTCGCCTTTGGGGCAAATGATATGGCAAATGCGACCGGTGTTTTCGTGACACCGACCCAGAAGCTCATGGGAGGTTCGCCGGCAATTTGGGTCATGTTTTTACTTGCCGCTCTTGGAGCTGCCGGTATAGTACTTGGAGGTTTTACATGGGGCTATAAGGTGATCAACACAGCAGCTTATCAGGTGACGCGCTTGGACCCATTAAGCGGGGCAGCGGCTGAATATTCAAACGCTATCACCGTTTTCCTTTTTACAGTCATTCCAACTTTTCTTATGGGATTTGGCGTGCCGATTTCAACTACTCATAGCAGCGTTGGTTCAATCATAGGCGTTGGTTTGGCGATGAGGGGGTTGAGAGGCGTGAGCATGAAAACTACTGGTAAGATACTCGTATTTTGGATTTTGACCATTCCCGCCGTAGCATTAATAAGTATGTCGCTATTTTGGTTATTTAGTCAGGTGATGGTGATAACGTGAGTGCAAAAGGTCCGCTTCTCTGGATGGGGGAAGCTAGGGAGAGGAAAATCCTCGAGATATGCGATAGCCACATCAAAAAGGTTGCTGAGACTGTCATCGCGATGAGCAAGGCGGTCCGTGGCTTTTGCGACATGGACATGAAGAAGGTGGACGACGAGTTCAAGAAAGTTTTCAAGAACGAGCGTGCCGCCGACGAGCTCAAGCGCAAGATTTTGGAGGAACTCACAGTTGGCATATTTCATCCGATCCACCGGGATGAGATAGTCAGGCTCACGATGACCGCCGACGAGATAGCCGCAAACGCGAAGGCCGCCGCGAGGAAGCTGCATTACCTCGACCCCAAGAAACTCCATGAGAATCTGAAGGAGACCCTGAGGAAATTTTCCAAAGACTCAGAGGATATTGCGAACAAGACCTACGAGGCGTTCGTGGCCCTAACAAAGGACTCAAAGACGGCGGTTGTGCTCTCCCACGAGGTTGAGAGACTGGAGGAAAAAATAGATGACCTGCGGGCGGACGAGCTAATCCCAGAGCTGCTGGTCTGGTACAGGAAGATCAAAGACATAGGGCCCTCGATGGTCTTGAAGGAGATAACAGACAACATGGAGGATGTGGCAGACTTCTGCGAGGACGTCAGCGACATCATCCGGTCTATCGCAGTCAGCCATGTCTAAAATTTTTTAGGGGTTTTACCTAGATTTTACGTCTTTTGCTTGCGATGTACTTGCCCATTTCTAAGCTGAAGAATGTTATCAGCGTGAATATTATCGCTAATAGCCAGATAACGAGTCCTGGAGAAGTCATTTCAAACAAACTGGAAATCTGCGGCGTGTAAAGTACGACCAGCTGAAGGGCGAGTGAGGAACATATCGCAAGCCAAAGAAACTTGTTCTTGAAAATGCCTACCTTAAAAACAGTATGTTTCAAAGATCTGGCGGATAAAGCGTTGGCTAGCTCCATCAAAACTATTGCGGTAAACAACTGTGTACGTGCCGTATTCAAGCCATAGCTATTCAAGGTAAAGAAGTATCCGCCCAAGAGAAGCAAGGTCATCAGCACCGGAACTGCAGTTAAATATACTTTAACATCTCTTGTGAAAACGCTCTCGCGAGGATCCCTCGGTTTTCTATGCATTAGGTCGGGATCGCCTGGATCGACACCCAAGGCTATCGCTGGCAATCCATCAGTCGTTAAGTTTATCCAAAGAATTTGTATTGTGGTTAGGGCTATCGCCGCTTCCACTGTTGGGCTGAGCATCATCACGCTGAATAGGACAAGTATTTCCATGATATTGCAGCGAAGCAAGTATGTCAAGTATTTTTTGATGTTGTCGTAAATTTCGCGACCTTCTTTTACTGCTTTAACGATGGTTGCGAAATTGTCGTCCGCCAAAACCATGTCGGACGCCTCTTTTGTGACCTCGGTTCCAGTGATTCCCATGGAAATACCTATGTCTGCCATTTTTAATGCCGGGGCATCGTTTACTCCATCACCAGTCATAGCGCAGATGTGCCCCTTTTGTTTCAGGGCCTTCACTATCCTGACTTTGTGTTCTGGAGAAACCCTCGCGTAAACCGCCACATCCTCAACTATTTTTGCTAAATCTTCGTCGCTCAGCTTGTCCAGTTCCTCCCAAGTCAACACCTTGCTCCTATTCTCATCTATCAAGCCCAGCTCCCTCGCCACCGCCATGGCGGTCAATTTATGGTCGCCTGTGATCATTACGACCTTGATGCCCGCATTTTTGCACAACTGGATTGCATCCTTCACCTCTTCACGCGGCGGGTCAATCATTCCCATCATTCCAACAAAAACAAAGTCCTTCTCGCCCTCTTCACCAAATGGGGATGCTGTCTCTGGAAGATCTTTGTAAGCAAAGCCTAAGTTTCTCAATGCCTGGGCGGCCATTTCCTCGTTTACTTTTAAAATTTTTGCGCGGTCTTCCTCGGTTAGTGCCCTTGCATTTCCATCGATGTAAATTTTAGAGCAATGTTTTAAGACAACTTCAGGTGCCCCTTTCATGTAGGCTACCTTACCTCTCCCAGGGATTTCGTGGACGGTGGTCATGCGTTTTCTCTCCGAGGAGAAGGGAATCTCCCCAACACGTGGTTCTTTTTTCTCGGCCTCTTCTTTCCAAAGACCTGCCTTAGCTGTCGCGGTCAACAGGGCTCCCTCTGTAGGATCGCCTTTAACGACCCACTTTTCTTCAGCTTTCTCAAGCTTTGCGTCGTTGCACAAGGTTGCGATTTCGAAGAGCGCATAAAGTTCATTTTCTTTACTGGGGTCAAGTTTGGTGTTTTCGAAAAAGAGTTCGCCTTGCGGTTCGTAGCCGATACCTGTAACTTTAATCCTTTTGCCATTCACGTAGACTCTCTGAATGGTCATCTCGCCTTTAGTCATAGTTCCGGTTTTATCCGCGCATATAATACTTGCACATCCCAAGGTCTCAACTGCTGGAAGCTTCCTGACTATGGAGTTTTCCTCGGCCATGCGGTGCATACCTAACGCGAGAGCACCCGTCACAACCGCTGGCAAAGCTTCAGGGACTGCCGCAACTGCTAGGCTTACCCCCCACAAAACCATGGCTAGGACAGTGTATCCTCTAGCAATTCCAAAAATTGCGACGATTGCACAAACTGTTATTGATATGATCCCAAGCCATTTCCCAACATGCGACATTCTTTTTTCAAGCGGTGTTTCTTCTGCTTTTATAACTTGAACCATTTCAGCGATTTTTCCGAATTCTGTATTCATTCCAGTCGTTGTGGCAACGCCTCTGCCGCGCCCATAAACAACAGCTGTTCCGGTAAAAACCATGTTTCGCCTGTCAGAGACAGGAGTTTCCTCCCTCACAGGCTTAGAATCTTTTTCTACGGGATGGGATTCACCCGTCAACGGGGCTTCATCGACCTTCAAATTAATGGCTTCGATGATCCTAGCATCTGCAGCTATTTTATCACCCGTAGAAAACAGAAGGATATCACCTGGAACAATGTCGCGCGCTCGAATTTGTGTTTCTTTGCCGTCACGCAAAACCAAGGCCGTCGGGGCGGTCATCTTTTTCAAAGCTTCTAAGGCTTTTTCCGCTCTGTGTTCCTGCGCGAAGCCTAGGACTGCGGAAATTATGACTATGGATATTATGACTATTGCGTCGTAGACCTCCCCTAAAGCTAGCGAGAGCCCTGTGGCGATCAGCAATATGATGATTAATATATTTTTGAACTGTTTGAGGAAAAGTAATATGCGCGGCTTTCTTTTTTCCTTTTTCAACTCGTTGGGTCCATGCTCTTGCAAGCGCTTTTGGGCGTCTTCGCTACTCAACCCTCCCGATTTGACGTTTAAAGCATGGAGGGCTTCTTCGATTTCCATGCCATGCCAATATTTCATTTAATCCTGACCTCGTCTTTGAAACATCTAAACATTAATTATCAAAATCATATGTATTTAGGTGGCGGCGGTACCTCCATTATTGAATTTAGTTCCACGCAGTTTCCTACCGTAAATAATCTCGGTAGTAAAACTATTAAAATCGCTCATTTCGTGTTCTTCCGCTCGGTGGTCTGATCAAAATTTTTATCCGAAAGTCTTATAAATGAAGCATTTAAGAAGTTGGGTGGGCTTCTTGAAAAGGAAGGCAATATTAGTAATCGAAGACGGAACGGTAGTGAGAGGCATCGGCTTCGGTGTTGAGAAAGAATCTCTTGGTGAAATAGTTTTCAGCACTGCGATGACCGGCTATCCAGAGTCCCTCACCGATCCCTCCTTCAATGGTCAGATTTTAATGCCCACTTACCCCTTGATAGGAAACTACAACGTCCATCCCGAGTGGTTTGAGTCCGATAGGGTCTGGGTCGAGGGCTTCGTCGTCAAGGAGCTCTGTGAGCACCCGTCGCACTGGAGGGGGATTAAAACAGTCGATGAGCTGCTGGAGGAGTTCGGTGTCCCGGGGATAATGGGTATCGACACCCGCGCGCTCACGATCAAGATAAGAGAGCGCGGCACCATGAAGAGCGGCTTGGTCACTTACGATGGTCCAGAGCCAGATGTCAAGGATTTGTTAGAGAGGGTTAAGAAACAGCCCAGCATCTCGGAGCAGGATCTGGTGGCCGAAACGACCCGGAAGGAGATAACTCACTTCAGTGTCGAGGGGAAATTCAAGGTCGCGCTGATCGACTGTGGGGTAAAAATGAATATCGTCAGGAGTTTACTCCAACGCGGCGTTTCCGTGGTCGCCGTCCCCGCCAAGACAAGCGCGAGCCAGATAGAGGCGCTGGAGCCGGATGGCATCTTGATCTCGAACGCTCCAGGGGACCCAGCAGTCATTACATACGTCCATGAGACCGTCAGGCAGCTGATGGAGAAATATCCCATGATGGGCATATGCGCCGGCAATCATGTTTTGGCCTTGGCGGCTGGCGCGAAAACCTTCAAGCTCAAGTTCGGACATCGCGGTGGGAATCAACCTGTCAAGGACCTCAAGACAGGCAAAGTCCACATAACTTCTCAGAACCACAGCTTTGCCATTCGCCCCGAGAGCTTGGATGGCACGGGGTTCGAGGTCACAAAAATCAACTGCAACGATGGAACTGTTGAGGGGATAGACCACAAGGAACTCCCGATTTTCTCCGTGCAATACCACCCGGAGGACTCGCCTGGGCCATGGGACAATCAGTACCTCTTCGACCGCTTCATAAAGATGCTGGGGGAATTCAAGGGAGGTAAAAATTAGGGAGGAGAAAAAATGCCCAAGCGGTCTGACATCAAGAAAGTTATTGTGATAGGCAGCGGGCCAATCGTGATAGGCCAGGCAGCCGAGTTTGACTACTCTGGCTCCCAAGCTTGCAAAGCCCTCCGCGAGGAAGGCGTCCGGACAGTGTTGGTCAATTCAAATCCCGCCACGATCCAGACAGACACGGACATAGCGGACACCGTCTACATCGAACCCATCGTGCCAGAGATCGTGGCCGAGATAATAAGGAAGGAGAAACCCGACGCTTTTCTGCCATCGATGGGCGGGCAGACGGGGCTCAATCTCGCCGTCCAGCTCAAGGAGATGGGCGTGCTCGACGAGGTGGGCTTGGAGGTGATCGGCACACCCGTGGAGTCGATAATGGCTGCGGAGGACAGGAGGCTCTTCTACGAACTTGTGCACAGAATCGGCGAGAGGATGCCGCTGTCTATAGAGGTTCACTCGGTGGAGGAAGCCCTGAGCGCCGCCGAGAGGCTGGGGTACCCGATTCTGAGCAGGCCAAGTTATTGCTTAGGAGGCACTGGTTCAGGAGTCGCGTTCAATCGAGAGGAACTCATACGAATTGTGGAGAGAGGACTGGACCTCAGCATGAACAAAACAGTCGCGTTGGACCAGTGTGTGCTTGGTTGGAAGGAGATAGAGTTCGAGGTGATGAGGGATTGCGTCGACAACTGCATCATGATCTGCAGCATGGAAAATATAGACCCGATGGGAATCCACACGGGAGACAGCATCGTCGTGGCCCCGACTCAGACCCTCTCCGATTACGAGTACCAAACCCTGAGGTCTGTGTCGCTGAAGGTGATCCGGGCGCTCAAGTTGAATGGCGGCTGTAACATACAGTTCGCGGTCAACCCCAGGAAATTCGAGTATTATGTGATAGAGGTCAACCCGAGAGTGAGCCGCTCGTCTGCGCTCGCCTCCAAAGCTTCAGGCTATCCGATCGCGAGAATCGCCTCAAAGTTGGCGCTGGGGATGACATTGGACGAAATCCCGAATCCCGTCACGAAGGATACACCGGCTTCTTTCGAGCCTGCTCTCGACTATATCGTGGTGAAAATCCCGCGCTGGCCCTTCGACAAGTTCCCGGAGGCCGACCAGGTGATCGGCACTCAGATGAAAGGGACGGGAGAGGTCATGGCGATCGGTAGGACATTCGAAGAGGCGTTCCAGAAAGCTATTCGCTCTCTCGAGGTCGGGAGGTTTGGGCTCGACGGGAAGGGTCCACCTATCACCGACCGAAAAGAGCTGGAGTATCTGTTGACCCATCCGACCGACAAGAGAATCTTCCACATCAGGGATGCATTGAAGCTGGGCATGAGTGTCGAGGAGATATACAGACTCACCTGGATTGATCCTTGGTTCCTCTGGAAATTCAAGCACATACTGGACATGGAGGAAAAGCTCAAGGAAAAAGAACTCCACAGCATTGAACCTGAATTGGTAAAAAAGGCAAAGAGGATGGGCTTCTCCGACCGCCAGTTGAGCACCATCTTAGGTACTAGCGAACACGAGGTCAGACAGCTGCGCAAGAATGAAAAAATTTCTCCCGCTTTCAAGACGGTTGATACCTGCGCGGCCGAGTTCGCGGCTCGGACCCCCTACTACTATTCCAGTTACGAGGATGTCGACGAGGTTCCAGTCAGCGATAGGAAAAAGGTGGTCATCATCGGAGGCGGGCCGATAAGGATAGGACAGGGGATAGAGTTCGACTACTCCTGTGTGCACGCTGCGTTTGCTCTGCGTGAGGATGGAATCGAGGCGATCATAATCAACAGCAACCCGGAGACAGTTTCCACGGATTCGGATACCTCGGACAAGCTGTACTTCGAGCCGCTCACCCTTGAGGACGTGATGAATATCATCGAGAAGGAGAAGCCGTATGGGGTGATAGTGCAGCTCGGCGGACAGACACCACTCAACTTGTCCGTCAGACTTGCGAGCTCTGGCGTGAATATACTGGGGACATCGGCTGAGAACATAGACATCGCGGAGGACAGGGAGAGGTTCAGCCAGCTCCTGAAAAAGTTGGACATCCCACAGTCTCCAGGTGGCACGTCCTTCTCGGCCGAAGGCGCTAGAGAAATCGCGAGGCGGGTCGGCTACCCTGTGCTGGTGAGGCCGAGTTACGTGCTGGGCGGGCGGGCGATGGTGAAAGTCCACGACGAGGCCGAGCTCGAGCGGTACATAGAGGAGGCCACAAAAGTCACGGAAGACCACCCCGTGCTGGTTGACAAGTTCATCCCCAACGCAATCGAGGTGGATGTCGACGCCGTCTCAGATGGAAAACGGACCTTCATAGGCGGGATACTGGAGCACATCGAGGAAGCCGGTGTGCACTCCGGTGATGCGACGATGGTGATGCCTCCGCAGACTCTGAGTCCAGGGGTTATCGAGACGATCAAGGAATATACAAGAAAGCTGGCGAAGGAGCTCAACGTCATCGGGCTCATGAACGTGCAGTATGCGGTTAGGGACAGCACTGTTTACGTTCTTGAAGTCAACCCGAGGGCGAGCAGGACCGTCCCGTTCATATCGAAGGCGATAGGGATCCCACTGGCCAAAGTCGCTGTCAAGGTCATGCTGGGGCACACCCTCGATGATCTGGGCGTCCCGGAGGAAGTGGAGTTGCCCTATTCGTGTGTGAAGGAGTCCGTGTTCCCGTTCATAAAGTTGCCAGGGGTCGACCCCGTCTTGGGCCCCGAGATGAAGTCGACGGGTGAGGTGATGGGCATAGACATGGACTTCGGCAGGGCCTACTTCAAGGCGGAGCTTGCGGCAGGAAACACGCTGCCGACGAAAGGCAAGGTATTCATAAGCGTCGCGAAGGAGGACCAGCAGAAGGTGGGCCCGATAGCGAAAAAATTGTCTGAGCTTGGGTTCAAAATTTTGGCCACGGAGGGCACGAAAAAGGCGCTTGAGGGGTCAGGAGTAGAATCGGAATTTGTGCGCAAGGTCTCCCAGGGGACTCCGAATGTTCTCAACAACATAAGGGCCGGAGAAGTGGACCTGATCGTCAACACCCCCACCATGGGACGTCACCCAGCGCGCGACGGATACACGATAAGAAGGGCGGCCATCGACCTCCGCATTCCGTACATCACCACGCTGACCGGCGCCAGAGCGGCGGTTCAGGCGATCGAAAGTATGCTGAAGGGGAAAATTTCGATTGGCTCGCTCAACGAGTATCATCCAAAGCTCAAGAAAAAGTTTTGAGTATGAGCATAGCTGTAGCATCGCCCATGCCTAATTTTGATCACTTGGCCGTTCACCTAGGATGCAAGTTGAGCACTTCCCCATATTTAGTTATAGGTTTAATCCTTCTCGATCACGGTACGGTAAGTGTTCATCAGTTTCTGCATGGTATTTGCCCAATTGAATTTTTTTACCTTCTTTTCCCCATTGGCTGCTATTTTTCTCATTTTCTCGGGGGAGTTGAGGAGATAATTAATTCCCCGGGCTATTGAGTCTGGGCAGGTGCGAACTTTCACCCCGTCAACGAAGTTTTCTATCTTTTCGCTCAAACCCCCAACATCTGTAGCGACGACTGCCCTTCCAGCCGCCCATGCTTCAAGCAACACTATACCAAAGGGTTCATTCCTGCTTGGGATGCAGACAATATCACAAGAGTTAAGGAGATCCACATACCGTTCGTAGGGAATCCATCCCAAAAACCGCACAGCACGAGACACACCGAGTTTCCGAACTCCACGCTTGAGGCGGCGATCCATCGTTCCCCTCCCAGCGAACAAGAATTTTACATCCCTCCGTTTTTCGAGAACTTTGGGGGTCGCGTCGATCAGCAGGTCTGGGCCTTTCTGATATTCAAGCCTGCCGATAAACAGAACCGTGGGGGCAAGAGGGGGGATACTATATTTTTTCTTCACTTTCTTCGGATCCACATCCCTCTGATATTTTCTAGGATAGATGGCGTTTGGTACGACATCGATTTTTTCGCGCGGCATTTTGTACAGCGCCCACAGCTCTTTCTTCATCGCTTTGGACACCGCAACAACTCTGTCGGAGATCTGCCCGCCTAGCCTTTCTCTAGTAGATATTTCTTTGAATATGCGCTGATCGCTGGGCGCCCCTCCGCAACGACCATACTCCGAGGAGTGATAGCTGAGTAAAACTGGATAACCCTCTTTTTTAAGCTCGTAAAGCGCGTCCACAACATGCTAATCGTGGCCGTGGATAAGATCGAATCTTCCACTGCGCCTCACCACAGCGTGAAGTTCGTTCACCATCGCTTTCGACATATTCGAGAAGAACGAAATGATGTCTTTCCCAGGGTCAAACTTGCATCTGTGGTAGTTAACATCATTGATCTTTGCATGTTTTGATTGCCCTTCTGCCCACCTTGTAAACAAGTGAACATCGTGACCTTTTTTCGCAAGCTCTTCGGCCATTCGAGTAACTACAACCCCTAGCCCTCCCACGTGAATCGAGTGCAGAGACTCCCAAGCAAGGATCGCTATCCGCAACTGAATCGCCCTTCACCAATGATTTTAGGATTCATCCACACATGCAACTTGTTTGTAAATGCTAGCGGTTTCGTCCGCTATTTTATCGAGCGTAAAATTTTCAAGCACTTTCTTCCGTGCATTTTTTCCGAGTTCCTTCCTCAGATTTTCGTCCTTGAGGAATTCTATTGCAAATTTGGCTATATCGTATGGGTCGTGTGGGTTTACGTGAGCCCCACATCTATCTGGGCCAGAGTTGACTACTTGCTCTCTCAAGCCAGATGTTCCAGTTGCTCCGACTATTACCGGTTTTCCCATGCTCATCGCCTCGGTGCAGACGATGCCAAATGGCTCATACTTTGAGGGGATGGCAACGAGATCGCTTGCGGCGTAGTAAAGTAATCGGCTTTTTTCATCGATGTATTCAAAATTTAATATCACATTATCTTTGATACCCAAGTGATCTACCAAGTATTTGATCATATCCTCTTGTTCGCCCTTTCCGATAATCACGAGCTTAGTGTTTGGTATCTCCTTCAAGATTGTCGGCATCGCGTGCACCAATGTGTCAGCACCTTTCACCCAAGAGAGCCTCCCGATGAACAACATCAACGGGGAATCCCCCACACCTATTTTCTCCCTGAACGCGCGGATTTTTTCATGCGAGAATTTTGTTGGATCATACTTTTTGTGGTCTACCCCGTTCCACACCACTCGAATTTTCCCCTCTTGATATCCCAACGAGATAAGTTCATCGCGCATCGCATAGCTTACTGTTATTATCGCTTCGGCGTCCTTGCCCGCCATCCGCTCCATAGTCTTGATGGTCGGGGATCCATCGCCAGTCCTTCCATGTTCTGTTGAGTGAAAATGAAGGATGAGGGGCTTGTTGAGGGATTTTTTGCAAGTTATCCCAGCGATGGCGGATAACCAATCGTGAGCGACAATCAGATCGAAACATCGCTTGTCCGATTTTACCAAGAGATTTATCGTTTTTGTTGCAGCAAGGATATTATACATAAATACTTCTGCAAAGTAGCTTTGCGCTTTCACGGGCCACCTCTTTACATCTTCGGGAACAATCACAGGGAGCAGGTCAGTTAAATCTGCCAGCAGCGGACGGTGTACCTCAACACCGTCATAGAGGTCTCGAGTTATTGCATCTCCCGGGTTTTTCGAAAAAATTGTGACGCTATGGCCCATTCTCGCAAACCTACGCGCCATCTCGAAGGCGTAGGTTCCAAGCCCCCCCACGAAATGGGGCGGGAATTCGTACGAGAAGTATAAGATATTCACTTTTGCTCCCTTCTATCATTAATCCAAAGTATAGAATAAAAGTCTATTCGGTTGTTTAGATCTATCTCACAAGAGGTCGAACGAAAAGAGTAAAAACATTGCAGACAAACCAAAAGTGGATGCGAAAAATATCATTATGCGTCGGATCTCAAATCGCGAGCAGAATAATTAGGGTGTTTTCGAAACGCGAGGCGGCGGAAAAACTAGGAGAAAAAGGCTTCGAGACCGCGAAAAAATGTTATCTCAAAAAGGGCGCTCGGTCCCTTTTAAATGTGTTTTCAGAGGTACTAGGCAAATAAGTTTGGCGCTGTCTAGAAATATCTCCTCAATTTTCCGGCTAGAGCTTCTGGCATGGTTTCAATGACCGCCTCTTGGTGGAGCTTCTCCATGAACCCATTGTCGCTGGTGTAGAACGGGGCGGGGTCAGGCCTCGATATCAACTTCGCGTTCAACAGGTAGAAATCGCTCAAATCTTCGTCGCAGGGACCAGAAAATGTGGCCATGTTGAAGCTTTGGGCTCCAACAGCGCGATAACCCTTCAGAACCGATGAAAGCCCCATGCAGAACTCGCTAAGCCTGCGTCCTTTGAGGTCGGCCATGGAAGATGTGTCGGAAAATATCGCCATGACTTCTCGGTTGCCTTGGGGGGCAAAGCTGGCGAGCCAATAAATTGACCCAGTTTTTCCGATGAACCTGCTCTTGTTGGCTTCCTCAGCCATTGCAAGGTCTAACCAATAATTGTCGCCGTTGCTATCGTGGTATCCCTTGCTTCTCTCGATTAATTCCCGCAGGTACGGCGTTGGCCCGGAATCGGCAAATATCTGTACATGCGGATGGATTATGCTCGCGGCGCCTGGGGGGAGATGGTTCCAGTTGATGTGCCAGTATTTGAGTTCCGGGTGCATGTCTTCGACGAGTTTAAAGTACTCAATGCAGGCCGTAAAGCAATCTCGGAGCAGCCTAGGTTTGAACTCATCTAGCTCGAGATGATGGTCGTCGGAAAAAATTCCGACTGCATGAAAAGCTCCAAATGGAAATAAGTTTGGAAACAAGCAAGCTTTTCCTATTTTTATCCTATCGCCGAAACTTTCAGGAAACATCGGCGTAGTTTTTTCCATGTTCTCTGGGCAGAAGAAACATTTGGCCTTAGAATGTTTAATAAGTTCTTTCAGTTCAGACGTTTCGAGTGATACCTGCTTTGGTCTTCTCGCTCGCTCGAGATTTATCCTACATCTCTTTCCTGTGAGCGGATCCTCCCTTATCTCGATTAATTGGCTGATAAGTTTAAAATCAAAAAGCGGGCTACGGAACTTTGCTTCTTGATCCGTCTTCACGAACTTTATTTTACCCACGGTGCTCCCAGAGTAATCAAAGTTCTTTGACTTTAACTTTTTGGGCATGAAATTTATTCGGTATTGATAAAAATTATCCAACTTCAAGTTCCAAGCTGTAAATATTTTAATAGCAGGTTTGAAGGACTTTAAGA
>CAZKGC010000019.1:0-14920 GCA_964552335.1 Hadarchaeota archaeon (SeqCode) | reverse complement strand
GAGAACGAGGCCGAGAGGGTGAGCCTTGAAAAATACCCTTAAAAAGTAACTACCCGAAACTGGGTGTTGCCTCGGGCATAATTTTTTGCGAAACGATCAGCATGGAGTGGGGTAGATACCTTATATAAGGTAATGTGGCTGCATGGGAAATCCGTGGGTGTTAAGCAATATGACTCTTGATGAGTTCCAAAATCACCTACCATAAGGCTTAAATCCCAAAATTACTCATAAGTAAAGTGAAAATGAGTTTACAAGGGTGAAAATATGGAGGAAAGAGGCGGGGCTGAGAAGCTCCTTTCGTTGGCGTATGGAAATCATCCAAAGAGTTCGTCGTTGAAACCGGAGGCGTTGAAAGTCTTGAGGGCGTTGAAGGAAAATGCAAAAAGCATCGATGAGCTGGCGGGGGTGCTGGGCTTGGACATAAATTCAACGGCGGGGCGGAAGCACTTCTATGTACTGATGAGACCGCTGCGGGAAACCGGGATGATCTCGACAAGGCGTGCGGGAGGCAAGACGATCTATTATCTGAGCTACGATGGGTTCAGCCAGTTCCTGCGGGACATCAGGAAGGAGGCAGAGTACTGGCTGACATCCGAGGCGCAACAAGGGTGATAAATAGAGGGATAGCAGGAATTGAAAGTGAGATCGTGACGAGAAAAACTGGAAAGATGGCCGTGAAGGCTCGGCAACTGATGCGCTCCGCAAAACTGGCCAAGTACAAACGCGAGTTGTCTGACGCGGGAGTAAGCCTGAGTCTGCCAAAACCGTCAGCGAAAGCGAGGAAAGAAAAAGAGGAGGAGCTGAGGAAGCTTTACCTAGAACTTTTCCCAGAGAAAAAGAAACCGGCGGAAAGCGGACAGGCGGAGCAACAGACGACCGAACCAGCTAAGGAGAGTGCAGAAGCCGAAGAGACTCAATCGGAAGGCGAATAACCCCCGCAGAACTTAGATGTTATCCCCGCAATGCTCAGCAAATTTAACTCCCACAAACTTGCACACGATGGTAATAAAAACTGTTTTGGGTTATGATCTGCGTTGACTGGGACAAATCGCGTAACTAAATCACTACTGTGGAAGGCACGTTCGGTATCGACTCGCCGTGACTAGTCAAATTCACGATGTTTGCTCTGAGCTCGCCCGCCAACCATGTTAACAGCTCCTTGCAAATCTTGAGCTTGGTGAGTTTCCGTGAGAGATCCTTGTCACCCGAGTGCTTGCCGATCTTCGTCCCCAAGTCCATCCCAGCGAGGTAGATTTTTGACGCTCCGAGTTCGTGAGCCATAAAAGCGGCGCGGTCTCCATCTGTGAATCCACCGAAGTTGTAAAGCTTGCCGAAAGGCTTGACCTGCGTGGTGCCGATGACTCGCTCCTTTAGCTTTGGGACTATCTTACGTACCTGTGCAATATTGTCCCCGTGGGCGTGAACAATTATCCAAGAGCCACGACGCCAAGCATCAAGCTGATCATCAACATTGCCGTCTAGATCTGTGACAATGATTTCAGGAGTACGGAACTTTATAACGGCTGAAGTCGCACCGTCTGCAGCAATAATGGTTTTACCCAGAAAACCCGCCCGCTCCAACCTTTCTAGGTCGATATCGAGTGATGGCCCTGCACCGAATACGATGCACTCACGTCCACGAACAAGATTGTTCAAGCCCGCAAGTTCCGGCTCAGGCAGGAACTTATCAAGGATTTCGGCTGCGTCTTGATCCGCTTTTCGGTTCAGACCTAGCTCTCCCACGATGCGGTCATACCAAGGCCGCCAGATTTCCCAACGCATATACCTCAACCCACGATTTCCAACTTGATCTCTTCTCCCCGGTGGTTGTAAGCTTTCCAAGAGACCTCATCGTAGGGAAATGCCACGATGATGTGCACGTATCCAAACTTTGCGAAAAGCGTCAAGTCTTCTCTAGACGGGAGGGCGCTTGTCGAGGGGTGGCTGTGCACGGTGCCGCATGCGCTAGGGTCGATCGGCAACATGTGGAGCCTGAGCACCGCCGATTCACCAGACGAAAGCGTCCCGGGCAACAAGAGCACCTCTTTGACCACATCTCCCTCGGCGCGCAAAACCCCTGCGAATTCTCTAGGGTGGCTGGAGCGCGATGCCCCCAAGATGAACCTCAACGTCTCTCCATCAATACGGGAAATTTGCTTCATCGAGGCGCACCTGTCGCTCAAAAGAGCTCTCCGTATGTGGTTTCATAAGAAGCGAGCACTTCCTGCCACGTCTCTTCGACGCTTGAGTAAATTCTGTCCTCGTATGCGCATATTCGGAACATGTTTCCTGTGGGATCAGCAAAAACCCAACCCTCCGAGGGAAGATATACTTCCGTCCAAGCATGGCCGATTATGTAGCGCCCATCCGGTGTTTTACCAGCTATTTCGATGAACGGATAAGTCACTTGCTCGAGAATCAAGAACCCGTCCACGCGCTTGGCAGGTACCTCAGCGGTCCTCATGAGGGCGAGGTATAGATTCGCTTTATCCAGGCACTTCCCCTCTCTCATATCGAGAACTTCTTCAGATGTGAACCACCCGAGGACGAGTTCATATCTGATGTTCTCATAGACCCACCCACACAAGTTTTCGGCGAGTCTGCCGTCGTCGTAACCCAACACCCGAATCCCAGATACTATTTGACTTACCCTTGGAGTATTTGTAATAGAATATTGAGTGCTAAGCAAAAAGTACGTGTTGCTTGCCGGAATTTCCGCGCCATCCTTCAATAGGTTGCCCGCGGGTGCCGGGGCGAATATTATTTCATCTGGCAAATTCCCGTGTTCGTAGTAAAATGAAACAACTCTGAGGAAAGTGAACAGGGCATCTCTGGACCTAATCGTTCCAATTGGGCTATCAACCACTCCTGGCGCCTTTCCTGCCGAATCTATTTGATCGCAGATATCCCTAGCAAAAGCAACGTAACCCTCTTTTGTCAACGTTTTGAAAATGGTGTCCCAATCGCCGCTTTCGTTGTCCGGGGGGTCCACTGAAATCGGCTGGGTACCCGATAAGAGAGGTCTGGTACTATTCTCAGCCAAAATAACGATCTCTTTGGCAGAATAGTACAGCAACTGATAAGGTGTGATATTGAACTCTACCCCATCAAAAGAAACCGTGTACATGTCTCTCTCCCGCCCAAATTTAATGTCGGTTGCTGCCCAACTTGCGGAGCCATCGAAGCCGTATGTTGGAGGAACCCCTGTATAATTTATCGGACAAAATTGAATGAGTTCTAGGAGTTCCTCGGACGTGATCGTAATCAGCTGGAGCTGGAGCAACGCTCGACCTTCGGTCACTACCGCAGGTCTACCTTCTATTTCTTGGATGTAAGTGATTGTATTTTCTGTGCTCCCGCCCCCATAGTCGACGCTTCCTGTGCCCAAGCTCAGCAATTCACTCTCGTTGATGATGTCAGCCCCAGCTGGCATTAGGAGATATGTTTTCGAAGTGAGGCTTAGCGGGGTGTTCTCCGCAATCACGGAAATGGTGCTTTGAAGGCTCTTTATGTTGTTTATGTACTCCTGCGCATAACTTTCGTTGTCTACCGGCTGAAACAGGATCTCCCACATGTTTTCCCGCCTGTAGGCAAAATGGGAGATTTTCCATTGCATAATTATTTTGAACGTTTCGTTATCGTCCAGCCCGGTGATATCACAACTGAGGTTTTCCATCTCTAAGCCATATTTAGCATAAGAACTCTGTACGCTCGATGAAAACATCAGTTTTGCGTTTTCGACACCCATACCATGAACAGGGACATCTCCCATTGTTCCGCCTACAATTGAAATTCTCATCTGATCCGCCAAATCTGAGGGCGGGATTTCATAAACCCACTGTGAGTCAGCATTTCCGCTGTTATCGACCTGAAAAATTACGGAATCGTTTATCTGAAGAAATACCAATTGGGGTTCTGCTGCGTGATAAAGTGAAAAAAAGTAAATACCAAGTGCCGATATTGAAAGAACTAAAACTAGCAGGATGATTAACCATTTTTTCATTTAAGTTCCTCCACTATATTCTACATTCTCCCTCCGAGTCTAGTCATTAGCATATAGTCTATCTTCCCTTAATCAAACATTAATAAAGTTTTACGGACTTTTCCCGATCAGTGATCTCCTCACTTTTTTCGCTGCATCGACCATCACGCGAAGCTTCCCTATCGTTTCCTCCTGCGTTCGCGTCTTCAGTCCGCAGTCCGGGTCGATCCAGAGTTGCTCGGGTTTCAGGACCTCGAGGGCCCGCCGAATGCGCTGTTCCACCGTTGAGATGTCCTCGACGATGTGTGAGTGAACATCCACCACGCCGAACGAAAGATCCTTGGTGAAGGGATGTTCGCGGAACAGCTCGACCAAGTCAAGCTCCGAGTTCGACATCTCAAGGTCGAAGTTGTCAACCGAGAGCTTGAGCATCTCGGGGTAGATGAATTCGAAAGCCCCGTAGCATATGTGGTTGATGAAGTAGGCACCCATTCCCTTCGTGACGATTTGCATGGCCTCGACCGCAAACTCCGGGAGTTCCTCCGCCCGGGCTGAAATCGCTGGCTCATCAACCTGAATTATCTTCGCGCCTGTTTTTGCCAATGCTCTGACTTCTTCATGCAAAGCTTTTGCAAGTGCTATACAAGCATCGCGCCTGCTCGAGTAGTACTCGTTGAACGACCAATCCATCATCGTGTAGGGTCCTGTGATCATCCCCTTCACAGGTTTCTTGGTCAGACTCTGTGTAAATCGCCACCAATCAACAGTTATCGGGCCCCGCCATCTGACTTCATCCGTGATGATGGGCTTCCGGTAGTAGCGGTTGCCGTAGCTTCTGACCAGTCCGCTGATCTCGAACCCGTCCAAGTTGTTCGCAAAGTACGTCACCATATCCCCCCGGTACATCTCCCCATCGACCAGTACATCCAGTCCAATCTCTTCTTGGGCGGAGACCCACTCGCGGGTAGCCTTCTCCTCAAGCTGCCTGAGCTCGCCAGCCCCAAGCTGCCCCGAGTCGAATTTTCGTCTGGCCTTAAGCAGGTGGGGCGGCTTCGGGAAGCTGCCAACTGTAGTCGTGGGTAGGAGAGGTAGTTCGAGACCAAGGCGCTTCAGTTTTTCTCGCGTCATATCAGCCCCCTCGCTTTTTCCGCAATTTTAACCATATTCTGAAGCTTCTTGAAGGCGATCTCGCGCGGCAGGTAGTCTCCGAGCCCGCAGGAGGGGTTAAGATACACGCGCTCGCTTCCAAGGACTGGCAAGACCAACTCCAACGTGTCCAGCACTTCCTCCTCCCTTTCAAGTCTGGTGTTTCGACCGTCGATGAGCCCGAGCCCGAGGTCTTTGTCGCACCCCGAGTCGGCGATCACGCTCGCCAGCTTCGGGCTGTAAGTGAAGTCAAACCCGATGATATCGACCGGCAGCTCAAGCAATTTCTCATAGAGCGGCACCGCATCCCCAAAGTAGGTGTATAAAGCCAACCTCGCTCCGCCTTTTTCGGCTGCGAGTTTTTCTATTGCTTCATTGAAAATCTGAAAATCACCTGGGTTTTTCAGGATGGTGGGCTCATCGATTTGGATTAGCCCGGCCCCTGCTCCCGCGAGCTCGCTGACCTCCTGAGCAATGACCTCAGTAAACCCGTCGATAAGTGACTGGAACCCTTCACCACTTCGATTGATGGAGAGCTTCGCGAGTGTGTAGGGCCCTGTCACGACAGGCTTCACGGGCCTCGACGAAACTTCCTCAGCGAACAGGAACTCCCGGCTCATCACCGCATCACGCCTAGAGAGCCTGCCTTTGACGACCGGCTGCCGGAAGTAGAAGTTCGTGTCGAAAAATCTGAGCAGACCGTTTATCTCGCAGCCCTCCAACTTTCTCACAAAGTGGGAGATTGGGTCGTACCACCGCACCTGCCCGTCTGTCACAATATCGAGCCCGGCTTTCACCTGCTCTTCGATGACCTCGCGTGTAACCTCATCTTGGATCCGTTCGAATTCTTTTTCAGATATCTCGCCCAGCTCCCGCTTGACATAGGCCTGACGGTGGCGCTGCTGCTCCTGACGGTCGCCTATCCGGGGGTAGCTCCCAGCACTCGCGGTTATGATCTCCATTCGAATCCCTGTATGATATCGCTACAAAAGTTAAATATGCGCTTGGCTTAGGATACGCGGGGATTCGATTTGAAAATAGGTAAAAAATTTGGTCCGCATCCAAACCTGAAAAAAGTTTACCACATTTATCTCGGGCTCGTGGCGATTGTTCCCTTGCTCGCAACTTTGCTGCCGATTTGGGCTGTGTATGCCTTTAAACCAGAAGTCTGGCAAGTATACTGGCCATACCTTTTCATACCGTTTGCGGCGGTGCTTGTAATCATCGTTTTCATCGCCTACTGGATCCGGAACTATTACCGTTCGATCAATTACACGCTCAAGGAAGACGAGGTGATGGTGGAAAGAGGGGTTTGGTGGAAAATGAAACATGTTGTCCCGTACGCGCGCGTGATGTCTGTTGACATCATCCAAGGGCCGATTTCAAGACGATTTGGCCTTGGTTCCGTGAATGTGCATACAGCCGGTTATACGGGCATGAGAGGTGGGACCGCTGGTCCAGGGGCTAGAGGTGCCGAGGCATCCATATGGGGAGTGCCAAACTTCGTGGAGATAAGGGACACAATCCTCCAGCTCGTGAGAGGGAGGCCGCTTTTCGGTGCTCCCGGGGCGCCAAATGTTGGTTCGGAAATGTTGAAAGAACTCAGAAAGATAAGGAAAGCAGTGGAGAAATAAAAAGGTCAGTCAATGGGAGAAGGTACCGGATACGGAAAGGTTATCCTGTTAAACGAGCATTTTGTGGTTTATGGGGTGCCCTCAATAGTCTCCGCGATTGACAAGGCGACAACAGCCACCGTTGAGCGTTCAACTGGGTCCGGATGGACGCTGGAAGATAACAGACCAGCCACCCTTGGCTACAAGAAGGAAAAACTTGAACATCAGAAGGAGTCCATCAACCTAATACTGAAATCTGCAGGCATAGACCCCGCAAAAACTCCGATCAAGATCACGTTCGGCGGGGATTTGGTCGCGGCGAGCGGGATAGGGGCCAGCGCCGCCTCGTGCACCGCGCTTGCTAGGGCGCTCTCGGATGAATTCAATCTGGGACTGTCGGACGAACAAATAAACGAGCTGGCGTATGAGGGCGAGAAGGGATACCACGGGAGTCCCTCGGGGATCGACAACACTGCCGCAACGTACGGCGGGTTAATCTGGTTCGTGCGGGGGAAGCCGAACGTGATGGAACGGATAAAGATCAAACGTTCCGTCGAGGTGGTGATGGCGGATACCGGAATCGTGGCGAACACTAAAGCCGCGGTCGCAGGAGTTCGCGAGCGGAGGGAGAAGTACCCTGAGAAGTACGAGAAGATTTTCAACGAGGCGAAGGAACTGGCTTTCATGGCGAGAAAGGCGCTGGATGACTATGAGCTTGAAGCAGTTGGTAAACTCATGGATGAGAACCACAGGCAATTGCAGGCGATTGAGGTTTCGTGCAAGGAGCTGGATTTCTTGGTGGAACTCGCCAGATCAAACGGGGCGTACGGCGCAAAAATGACCGGGGGCGGACTGGGCGGCAACATGGTGGCCCTCACTCCCAGGAAAGACCTGCAGGACAAGGTGGCCCGAGCGATTAAAAAGGAAGGCTTTGAAGTCTTAATGACGCGAATCGGGTGATAAGATGAACTTTCGAGAGTTCATAAAATTTTTGGACAACAAGGGGCTCCTCGTGCACATCAAACGCCCCGTGGACACGAAGTACGAGATCTCGACCCTGATGAAGCTGATGAACGACAAACCGCTCCTGTTTGAAAATGTCAAGGGTTTCTCGACACCAGTTGTGGCTAACATATGCTCCACGCGAGAGCTGATCGCCTTAGGCCTTGGGATAAAGCCAAACGAGATCATAACAAAGTTAACGCAAGCTATTGAAAACCCGAAGGAACCGAAGATAGTGAAGGCGGAGGGATACCAAGAAGCTCCGGCCGACCTCACCAAGTTCCCAATTTTAATTCACTACCCATTCGACGGAGGCCCATACATTTCCTCAGGAGTGATCATAGCACGCGACCCTGAACTCGGCCTCAACGCGTCTTTTCACCGTATGATGGTTATCGGGAAGGACAAAATCGTGATGAGAATCCTGCAGCGGGACTTCGACGCATTCCTTAAGCGCGGGGACAAGGAGTTCGCGATCTGCATAGGGAACTCGATGCCGGTCTTGGTGGCCGGGGCCATATCGGTAGAACTGGGTAAGAGCGAGCTGAGAATAGCTAACGCTCTGGCGGAAACCGATCTTATTGAACTCGGTGGGCACAAGGTCCCGGAGGCTGAGATCGTTATGATAGCCGAGATGACCGGGGAAGAGCACGACGAGGGTCCGTTCTTAGATCTCACAGAAACTCCCGATATAGTGCGCAAACAACGCGTGGCGAGAATCAAGCGCGTTTTCACAAAAGATAATCCTCTCTATCATGCCCTGCTGCCAGGTGCCTTGGAGCACAAGACCTTGATGGGCATGCCACGCGAGCCGACAATATTCCGCGAGGTGAACAAGATTTGCGAGTGCAAGGATGTCCTGATAACTCCCGGAGGATGCTCTTGGTTGCACGCGGTCGTGAGCATAAAGAAGAAGGGCCCGGAAGATGGCAAGAAGGCGATAGAGGCCGCGTTCAAGGGGCACAAGTCCTTGAAGCATGTCTGGGTGGTGGACGACGACATCGATATTCACAACCCGCACGAAATCGAGTGGGCGATGGCTACGCGGTTCCAAGGCGACAAGAACATGATAATCAAACGTGAACCCGGCTCTTCGCTGGACCCGTCCTCGGATCTAGAAACTAGGATGACCGCAAAGGTTGGGTTTGATTTGACGATACCTTGGGGGCGCGACATAAAGGATTTCAAGAAACCAGAGCTGCCGATGAAACTGAACTTCAATGATTACTTGAAATGACGAAGTTCGAGAAAAAATGCTTAAGTTATAGAGCCAAATTGGTTCTGTTGATAAAATGTACCTGACGAAAGAGCAGGAGCAAATGCTCGCTGGCGAGTATGGCGAAGTTGTTGAAAGAAACTTTCGCCTGCTCGTGCGGCTCGGTGAAATCTACGGCGCCGACCGCATGATCCCGGTGGGCTCCGTGCAGGTCGCCGGTGTTTCCTACAAGTCGATAGGCGACCCGGGACTAGAATTCTTGGAGGACATGGCGAGCAAAGGGGCGAAGGTGCGGGTGCCAACGACCCTGAACCCCCCCGGTATGGACCTCGTGGACTGGGAAGACCTAGGCTTTCCGGAGGATTTCGCGAAGAAACAGTTGGAGATAATGAACGCATTCGAGAAGATGGGAATAATGATGACTGCCACATGCACCCCTTATCTGGTGGGTAACCTCCCGCACTTCGGGGAGCACATCGCTTGGTCGGAGTCATCGGCGGTCTCGTTCGCCAACTCTGTGATAGGGGCGCGCACGAACCGGGAAGGGGGGCCGTCAGCGCTCGCGGCGGCGCTCTGCGGGGTGACGCCGAACTACGGACTGCACCTCGACGAGAAAAGGAAGCCTAACTTTCTAGTGAAGGTCAACGCCGAGCTGAAGGACAATGCAGATTTCGGCGCCCTCGGCTATCATGCTGGAAAAATTGTGAAGGATGGGATCCCATACTTCAAGGGGATAAAACACGCTGACGTCGACCAGCTGAAGGCGCTGGGGGCAGCTATGGCCGCCTCTGGAGCCGTTGCTCTCTATCATATCGAAGGTATAACTCCGGAAGCTGGCCTGTTTGCTACAGATGGGCTAGAGGTCATCGAAGTCGGTGGGAAGGAGATACTCGAAACCTACAGGGCCCTGAACACGGGAGAGGATCCCGACATCATCATTCTGGGCTGCCCACACGCATCGCTGAAGGAGATAGCCACGCTCGCCTGCAAGCTTGAGGGGAAGAGACTCTGCAAGCCGCTTTGGATCTGTACCTCCCGTGTCACAAAGGAGGCCGCAACTCACATGGGTTTCACCGAACTGATCGAGAAAGCCGGCGGGAAGGTTGTGGCGGACACCTGCACCGTGGTCTCTCCGATCGAGCGCATGGGCTACAAGACTACAGCCGTCAACTCGGGAAAAGCCGCGAACTACCTTCCAGGGTTCTGTAAACAACAAGTGGTTTTCAAGAGCATCGACGACCTGCTGGAGGGATACGCCGTATGAAGGGTCGGATGATAAGCCCGGGGAAAGCTCGAGGCGAGGCGATAGTCTCTAGGACGCCAATCGGTTTTTACGGCGGGATTGACCCAAAGACAGGTATTGTCATCGAGAAGGGTCATGAGCTTGAGGGGCAGTGCGTGAAGGACAGGATCTTGATTTTTCCGAAGGGTAAGGGGTCAACTGTCGGCTCTTACGTGATTTATGGGCTGAAGAAAAACGGAGTTGCCCCAGCGGCGATCGTAAACAGAGAAACTGAGACGATTGTGGCCACTGGGGTAATTTTGGCTGGAATCCCATGCGTCGACGGGATCGACATCGACAAGATTAAAAGTGGAGACAAATTGGCGGTTGACGCCGATAACGCAACTGTGGAAATTTTGTAAGAAAGTTTATCCAAGTTGAGTTGATCATAGTGTTTGGGTGAAATAGTATGACAGGTCCGGCCGAGAGCAAGATCGAAATCCCCGCAAAGGTCTACATCCACAAGCGCGACCCGCTAACGCGCTCTAAGATCCCTCACATCGACATCGAGTCGCCGGTGCTGAACGAGATAATTAAACCCAACGAGGCGACTTTTGTCAGCGGAAAGGAGGGTGGCGTCTTCATAGGACTGAAGCGGGAGATGCTGGCCCGGCTAGAAAAAGTGCTGGAGCGACTTGAGTAAACCGCGTTCACCGCTCTAAAGGTTTAATACTCGGTCGCCAAAATTTCCCTCGGGCCCGTGGTCCAGTGGTTAAGACACTACCCTCACAAGGTGACTGAGTTCGGTAGTTACCGGGGTTCGAATCCCCGCGGGCCCATCACTAGGACCCAATAGCTTCCGCTAGACCACGTTAGCCCTAGGAGTATCTCAAAATAGTCTTGTGGTGCGGCAGGATAGGTTCAAATCTCCGTTCAAATCTTACTTGCTGATTTTGAGCAGGATTTAAGCAAGGTCTTAGCAGAATTTAAACCAAAACATTCTGTTCATTTCAAGATCTGTACGAGGGCAGTAAAGTTCATATGGGGTTCATCGATCTGAAAGTTCCTGCCAGGCAATATCTATTTGATACAAACCTAAGGTGTCGTGGAAACTTTTATCGATATATTATAACCTCGCGGCTCTAGTGGGTGCAGCGTAAAATCGTACAAAATCGTTCCACTGCTCCCATCGTAAACATAATTCCCCTCCCACTCGGGAAGGATATATCTCTCAAAGTTCTCGGTAAACTTCTCGTCCAAGTAATTCCCCGTATAAATGAGTCCTCCTTCTACTCGGGGGGGTTCCGATCCTCCAGTCAGCTCGTTTATTTGCGCTATTAGCCCATCTATCTGTGTCCTGATTTCATTTATCTGATCGATCAACGCTTGGGCTTCCGGCGACAGCCCTTCTGGCGGTGGCCCTTCTCCCGGCGGTGACACTCCCATCTCTTCTAACTGCGCTACTAGTGTTTCCATTGTGTCAGTAAGGTTCGTTATTTGAGCTGTCAGCACATTGATCTGCTCTAACTCTTCCATCCCCCCATCCGGCGGCGGCAGAGTTCCTATCGGCACGACCACCTCCACATTGGTGTCCAAAGTATCTCCATCCCTGTTTACATCGGCCTCCACGCCTATCGTGGTGACAAATAATCTAGTCCCCACATAAGTTCCAGCCTCTAAGCTTACATTGTCCAACACTATTTCAGCACCGTCAGCTGTTAAAGTCAGCATTGTCCCATCCGGATCGCTCCAGATTGTTTTCCACTCTCCATCTTCCTGCTGCAGTTGAATTTCCTTGATGGTCGGCTGGAGGTGCTTGACTTCCGGCAAGCCCGCGTCCTTGAATACTAGTCGCAACCCGCCAGTGGGAGTTGTTGTGGTCTGGGTTGGGGATGTAGTTGTAGTTGGAGTTGTGGTTGGGCTCGTAGTTGTAGTTGTGGTCAGGGGTGTGGTTGTAGTTAGGCCACCTGGGGCTGGGCCCTCTCCCGGCTTCAGCAGGATTACGGCTGGAACGGCTACAGCTACGACAACGACCGTAACTATTATCCCCACTATCACGGCTGTACTGATCCCCTTCTCCCCCATTTTCATTCCATACCTCCGATATCGTTCAGTTACCCCACTTTTATACCTTTATTTTTCCCTCTGTTGCAGAGCTCTCAAAATGTCCGGTTCCGGCGCATGATCCGAGTCCCGACAAAGTGATTAACGTGGCGGGGGATTTTGGAGCCCGGTTTTTGGTTTTCGTTTTCATCGCAACTACCCCTGTGTTTATTATAATTTAAAATGGCCCCACCCCGTCCGTGATTGCAGGGCGAGCGGAGCGGCGGAGCGAGGCCGGAGGCTTGGAGGGAGGCCAGTCTCCAGCTTTCGAGGGGGCCCCGGCCGCGGGCGAGGTCTCCGCGGAGCTGATGCCTTGGAAAAAGGATGGTGCTGCCGAAAAAGGGGCCCTGGTGGCGGGGCTTCGGGGTTACTCGGTTTTCCCCGCCTTTCGGTGCGGTCTTGTTGATGGCCGGTCTAAATACCGTTTTCTAGGCGATTTGGGGCCATTTTTAACTGTTTATAGATTACTTTCGGCGCCCCCCTCCTAGGCATCTTATTTGAAAACTTTGCTAAAAGTGTTATTTTTTTAAGCTTCCACGGATTAAGTTTGAAACGAGAGATTTGCTAGGATTATTGAGGTGTTCAACTGATGGATAAGCGGAGTGAAGGGGCACTTGATGAGCTGTGTAAGATCATGTTATAAAGAAAACAAACTACTCAAGAGAGTTTTGAATGAGAAATGGGCAAAAGAGCAGATTGAACAGCAATTGAACAAGATGACTGGGACAGAATTGATGGATCTGCTGGATGATGGTCTTGCATTAAAAATATTCAAGTCTGAAAAACCAGAAGCGCCAAAATTGGAAATATTCAAGTTGGAGATACCGAGCGTGGATGTAATTGGTCAGGATGGGCTGCTTCCTTCCAAAATATCTGACAAAGAATTGAAACTAGTAGAATCGGGGCGCCTATACTTATGCGACTATGTAGGAATAGGTCGGTTAGATGATTGCGCACTTACTCAGTTATACCAAGAAATAATAAAAATGTTGGAAACTGAGCGAGCCTTAAAGGGGGAGCTTAAGGGTATCGAAAGGAAGAGGAAGCTTAAAGCAAGAGGTGTTAAGTTCTTCCTTTTTGTCGTTCCGTGCACTCCCGATGGAAAACCAGTTAATAGACCTGTCCCCAGAGAAGAGCATCCTAATTGGTTTAACCTCCTAGTTGATAGACTTCCGATATTCTTTGGTGATACGCGCATCTACTATGATTCATCTATAGAAGATAAACTTATTGCGATAAAAGTATTTTGTCCAAACGCACAATTCAAACTTAGACCTTCAGAAGCGGGGGAATTCTACGGAAAATTATGTGATAATTATATCATCTTTGCTTCTAAAAGTCTTGCTAAAAACAATTTTAAATTAGTGGGCTATCGATTTGATTTAGTTTTTAGAATGAACCCTCCAGAAGAACCAAACGAATTTATTCCGATGGATATTGCTATCCCTGAACCCAAGACATTAGAGAAGCAACTGCAATTCGCCCCCAACTTAATATCTAGTAAAGAACAGCCGCAACTTGCTCCCGCACCCAAAACAATGAAGGAGAAGATAACTGGAGCTATATACGATGTGTTCCCGAAAGTAAGGAGAAAGAAAGGAAAATAAACAAGTCCACTGGTGCCAAAGTTACCAAATTATGCGGAATAACCTAAATGTTAAAACTCTAACTTCATATTTAATCAAGCTAAATTGCCAGCTAAAATCTTTCTTATAAATACTCGTGTTGGAATGATGCCTCCCCTCCTAGGTGGCGCACAAAGGCTGTTTTTACCGCTCATCAATCAATCGTCATTTTCGGCGATTCATTTCGTTTAATCCGATTTTAATTATAATCCCCTAATTTTGAGCAATCAGACGAATTTTTGACTATTTAACCTCCCTGATGATCTGTATGAGTTTGCTCATGCTGCTGACTTCTATTGCGCCGCTTAAAGTTATTAATCGTGCAAATCCAGGCTTGGCTTCTGCGCCCAACTTGAGTGCAGCGTCACCTTTGTGGGAAACAGTTATTGTAAGTCCATCTTCCCTTAATTTTTCGGCTACTCCCTTCAGTTGCTTAAGCTTTTTTAAATTTAATAGACTTAATAAATCCCTGATTGGTTGTATGTCTTGCAGGTCAATGCAGATTTTTTTGTCCTCTATATCTAAATGAAGAATTCCCCTTCCGCCTCGAAGAACGCTGAGTTCCCCCGACCTAAGAATATGCATGGGGCCAATTAGCATTTCCATAAGTTCGCCCAATGAAAACGGCATAGAGGCTACTTACCTTCCTCTAGGGGTTTTATTCTAGGGTAGTACGCGATGTTCACTAGAATAGAGCCCGTCAGCTTTGTTTTCAATCCTGCAGTTTCTATCGTGAGGTCTTTAAATCTAAATTCAAGGTCAGACTCTTTTCCAGCAAGTTTCTCCAACACTTGTGCGAAAGTTTCAGCAAAGCCTCCTTTTTCCTCTATTTTCTCCACCAATACCACCCCCTTTTATTTTATCGCCATATTATCAAACGCATCTGATTGTATATACCCTTTTCCTTAAATAAAAATCGGTACTTCCGAGGTGAATTTCAGCTTCTCATTTTTCATGAAATTTAAGACTTTTAAGGTTAAACTCCGTTTCAGCACAACCGCTCTTGATGAG
>CAZKGC010000018.1:0-16139 GCA_964552335.1 Hadarchaeota archaeon (SeqCode) | reverse complement strand
TAAAAAAAGACACTCACTCAGCTAATCTTCGATACGTGGAAATGAGTGAGTGTCCTTATTGCTAGCACTATCATTGCGGCTGCCGAGAACATTGCGATGTTCGTAACAACAAGGTTTATCGCGGTCCCCAAGTTGGAAACCGCCACGTTGAGATTTGTAAAGACAT
Source organism: Hadarchaeota archaeon (SeqCode) (assembly GCA_964552335.1). GTDB lineage: Archaea > Hadarchaeota > Hadarchaeia > Hadarchaeales > Hadarchaeaceae > B75-G9. The sequence continues at coordinate 15,973 of CAZKGC010000018.1, read as the reverse complement.
TCATTTGGCTTGCGACCAGCAGCACGAGCGAGACCAATACAAGGACGTAGACCTCTTCCTCAAGTTTTTTAGAAGTTGACATGCACGCTCCGATCACTACCCCTATTATCATAAACATCACTGCAATCCAAGGTTGCGCAGTTGCCCCGATATTAAAGCCGACAGCGAGGCCTGCGATCACAGCTGCGATCAGACCTAACACGAAAAGATATCCCGCGATATGCGATAAATCCATTTTTTCACCTCCGTTGATTCTCTATAATAATTTAGGTGACTTATTTTAAACTTTTGCGTTAATCATTATGTTAGGTTTTATCGGAAGTTTAACAGACCCGAATCCCTATTTTAAAAATGGTACTTCACGGCGCCATTATGTAACGCGTGTACTTTATGGCTCGCTTAATCCCCAGCTCTTTGAAAATCCTTGGCATCTCAGGTAGCAAAGTTCTGACCAGTTTCATGTGTTGGTCAAAGCCAAAATTCTTCAACACCAGCTCCCTGATGTCTTCTCTCAGTAGCAGCCTGAAGACGGCATCAAGATCCTCATCTGGCATCTGCTCAAAAACCCTACGCGCGCGGAGCCCAAGCCTGAACTCCTCACCAAACCTGTCCTCCACCACCCGCTCATATGCCTGAAGGGCTTTTCGGTCCGGCTCCACTTCCAGCGCCAGTGCGGCAACCTCGGCAGCCATGAGAGCGCAGGAAAGTCCAAAATAAATCCCCCCTCCTGTCAGCGGCTTCACCTGTCCAGCGGCGTCACCGACCAGCATTAGATGATCGCCATAAAGCTTCCTTGACCAAGGCTCCGGGATTGGGCCGATACAGATGTTTAGAACTTTACCTCCACCTACTTTACTAGAGACCACTGGATGTTTTCTTACGAAGTTGTATAACATGCGGAGCGGGTCTCCCTCCACGCAGCAAATCCCAGCGCGGGCTACATCTCCAGCCTGAACAAGCCAGCCGAAAAAACCGGGGGCAAAGGAGCGGCCAAAGTACACTTCAGCGACATCATCTGGTACATTTGCCATGACCTCCATCTGAGCCCCTTTCAAAAATCTTCCCGACCTCACAAGACCCGCCTCTCGAGCAATAATCGATGCTGGGCCATCTGCGCCTATCACCAGACGTGCCTTGAGCTGTCCTCCTCGAATGCCCCTGATATTCACCGCGGGCTCACTACCGAGTTTTACTCCGGTGCATCTGCTTTTGAGGAAAAAGTTTGCTCCTGCCTTCGCCGCCTCCGTCGCGAGCGAGCGATCGAATTCTGCGCGGTCGATCACAAAAGCCTCGACCTTGCCCCGCGTGAGTTCAATAGATTCGTTCGAGGGGGGGTAAATCACTGCGCGGCGAAGTTTTCCCAACACCCATTCATCTGGTTTGATTCCCAGATCTTTGAGCCCGTTCACGCCTACGATGCCAGCACAACAGGCTGGGTTACCCACCTCGCCGTGCTCCTCCACCACCACGACATCGAAACCGCGCTTCGCGAGTATCCCGCTGACGAAACACCCCGCGGGACCACCACCCACTACCACAACATCGGCACGCACTTCCGCACCTCACAACTTTTTTAGGCTACAACTTGATAACGCTAACGAGTGATGGAATGCTGGATATCATCGGGTATGTGCTGCTGGGCATTTTCCTTTTGATTGTCCCGGGATTTCTCTTCTCTCTGGTCCTCTACCCTAAGCTTGAGAATCTCGACTTCTGGAGCAGAGTTGGGGTGAGTTTGGGCCTCGGGGTGATGCTCCTCATATATGTGGGGTTCTTCATCGCGAAACCAGAGCTGGGGATGCTCCAACTCGCGCCATTCGTTGGTGTCACAGTGGGGCTGTGTGTGGTGCTCGCCATCTTGGCATACCTGCGGGGCGGGGCTGAAGTAGTGCTCACGTACACGCGGGTGGTGGTGAGATTCTTCAAGTCCAAGGCATCAAAACCGTCTCGAACTCCTACGCCCTCACAACCGAAGCCGGAAAAACAAGCCCAACCACACCATGAAAAGAAAACTTTCGAACAACCTCCCAAACAGGGGAGCGGGATCAGTTGACATTTAAGTACAAGCAGGTCATCCTAGCCAGATCAGATTTGAACATGAGCCCCGGGAAGCTCGCGGTGCAGGTCGCCCACGGTTCTATTGGTTCTGCTGAGAAAGCTAGGCGCGAGCACTGGGAGTGGTACAATGCTTGGCTTGGTGAGAGACAGAAAAAAGTCGTGGTGAAGGTTATGGACGAGAGTGAGTTGCGAAAATTTCAAGAACAAGCGGCGAAGGCTGGACTGCCACACGAACTGGTTCAAGACGCCGGCCTAACGGAACTCCCTCCAGGAACTTCAACTGTGCTTGCTATAGGCCCAGCGCCAAACGAGCTTGTAGACAAACTCACGCGTAACCTCCCGCTGCTATAGGTGACCTTATGAAGTTGAGCGATGTTGGGGAACGAGCCTTGGTTGAACTCGCGCGCAGGGTATTCAAGCAGGGTCCGAACGTAAGGGTCGGAATAGGGGACGATGCTGCCGCTATTGACATCAATGGCATGTGCTTGATCGCGACCACTGACATGCTCATCGCCAGCTCCCACTTTCCACCGGGAACGACGGCAGAACAAATGGGGCGAAAGGCCGTTACCGTCAACCTCAGCGACTTGGCGGCGATGGGGGCCGAACCATTAGGGCTGATTTTTTCTGTTGCTCTCCCGAGGGAACTTGATGTTGAGTTCGTCGAGCGGATGGTGAAAGGCATGAATATTGCGGCAAGAGAATACCGCACGTACGTCGTCGGGGGGGACTTAGACGAAAGCGATGATATCATAATTTCAGGAGCAGCATTCGGGTTGGCCCACAGAAAGAGGTTGCTGAGACGCTCGGGGGCAAGAGAGGGCGATTTCGTGGCGGTCACGGGGAGACTGGGCGCAGCTTCGTCTGGCCTCAAACTCCTGCTGGAAAAACTTCCTGCTGAGGGATATCAAACACTTATCAAGGCGCAACTCAAGCCGCCCGCGCGGGTGAAGGAAGGCATAAGTCTCGCGCGGAGCGGAGTGGTGACAGCAGCGATCGACGTGACCGATGGACTGGCGGCAAACCTTTGGCAGCTCGCGAAGGAGAGCAAGGTGAAAATTGTGATAGACCGCGACCGTATACCAGAACACCCGCTCATCAGAAAATTCGCGGCCCAGTATGGTTTCAATGTAGATGATTTCGTGCTCTTCGGCGGGGAAGATTTTGAGCTGCTGTTTACGGTTAGACCGCGAGGATGGAAAAAGATTCGGCGGGCGCTAGAACGCGTTGACACTAGAGTAACCATAATCGGACGTGTACACAAGGGCAGCGGTGTTTTTATTCGAGTTGGGAAGGAGACAAGACCGTTGCCAGATCGCGGTTATGAACATTTCAGGTGAACAAAAATACGCTTAATTTCGACCACCGAAAGTGCTTAGTCCCACCACTTCTTTTTCAAGGACATGGCGATTATTTCCCTTACTTCAAGCTTTTTAGATGAATCTCCGCTGAAAACCTCTTTTGATGTGGTTGACCGGGCCACTATGGCCGTGTCAGCGCCCCCTCCCGTTCCTCCAACTCCTATAACATCTTTGTAGGGTTTTATGAGGGCCTTGTCGGTAGCTATGAGTATCACCTCAACAGCAACTTTGAACCCCTGACCCAGAGTACGAAGCGTTTCTCTTACTTCATCCATGCCTGCTTTGTGAAGTGGCAAATGCGTCTTATCGACAGCGACGCCTCCCAGATTAACTATTTTTTCTTTAAGATCAGGTTCCATTTCTCTATGTGATACTACTATCACGTTGGCCTTGCCCTTAAGCACATCGGCAAACCTTACACCTGTGCTGCCTGACGTGCTAGCAACTACTACCGTCTTAATATCTTCCTTCTCGACTCTCTTAGCGACGGATTTAATCACCTCGTCCGTATTCTGGGAGCCCGGTTCCGCAAAGTATATCGAAACTTTTTCAAACTTAACCAAGCAATCACCTATCACGCTTCATGGTCATTTATCTCCGCGTATGAACAACTACCAACGGCAGGATACAGGAAAATTTTGTACACCATTACAAATCACTTTTGCCATAACTTTTTTGTTAAATTTATTATCGTTTTTCTCTGTTCTTCACTTAGTTTGCGGTAAGAGGAATTGTGCGAAGCGGTATCTGAATTTTCTACGATTAGAACCTTAGTTCCTTTAACCATCGCAATAGTATGCCAAACGGATTTTTTTACATTATATACTTTGAAAGATTCCATGTCAACAGCATGTATTTTTGTGACACCGTCATTCCCTTCGCCCAAGAAAAGAATGGCTCTTTCGTTTAACAGGACGAAAACTTCATCCGTCTCATTATGTTTTTCCATCTCTTTTATTTTTTCGGGGGGCGATTCATTTAAATTATTGAGTATCGCTACTCTCCATTTTTCGTAATCCACAAGCGGCTTATAACCATCTCCAGAATATTCCCTTATTTCCAGCAGATTTTTGGGTACTGGCATGATTCATCCCTCCAGACACGTTATAACATTACACGTATTTTCAACATGTATAAATAATTTCACACCATTCAAGATATCTCTTTTACATCATGAAACCTAGCCGAAAACTCTGATTCACGGTATTCTTTTAACTTTGCATCGCTCTGTGTTTTTTAGGGTTGAAAATGGATATCCACGAAATCATTGAGTGGCTGAGCGCCCAAGAGAAAAAAATCCTGCTTGCGCTCCAAGAGCTCGGCGGCAAGGCAGACATCTCAAACCTCGGTAAACATGTCGGCCTTGACCAAGCTACAGTAATGCGGGCCGTGCTCGTGCTGTCCGAACGTGGCCTGATAGAAATGCGGGAGAAAAAGTTTTCAAGAGCCTTTCTACTCCCGGAGGGTCGAGAGTACGCGCGCTACGGATTGCCCGAGCGGAGGATGCTCGTGGATTTAGCTGAATACGGCCAGAGAGCTGTAGACGAGATAGCTGCTCATGCGACCCTGAACGAAGAACAGAAAAGTATAGCTCTCACATGGCTCAAGCGCAAAGGTTGGGTTGAATTTGTCAAGCAGGAGGACAAGACGCTATTGGTTATTACCGAAGAAGGCAATTCGGCTCTGTCTCAAAAGCCCGCCGACGAAAATTTGCTCGCGTTGCTCTACGATCAAGAGCGTAACGTCGACGAGCTACCCGACAGCATGAAGGAGCCGCTCCGCACATTAGAAGAGAGGAAACTTGTGGAGATTTATGAGGAAACCCATCACGAACTGGAACTCACGGACATCGGCAAACAGGTTTTGGAGCGCGGCATTGAACTTGTCGAGGAGGTAAGCGAGCTGAGCCACGACCTGATCACGAGCGGGCGCTGGCGCGAGGTCAAACTCAGGCGCTATGACGTCGTTGCCCCGGGGGCACCTGTTTACCCCGGAAAGATCCACCCGCAGCAGCAGGTCATCGATGAGCTCAGAGAGATATTGCTTGAGATGGGGTTCGTCGAGATAAAGGGGAGAATTGTAGAGTCTGAGTTCTGGAACTTCGATGCCCTCTTCCAAGCCCAAGATCATCCGGCGCGGGAGATCCATGACAGTCTATCTTTATCGAAGCCTGAGCAGGCCGATCTCCCCTCACCTACATTGGTAAGAAAAATAGTAGCAGCGCACGAGCGCGGCGTTGCCGGGTCAACTGGTTGGGGGTACATGTTCGACACCAACATAAGCCGAAGAACTGTGCTATGTTCCCAAACGACGGCGGCCACCGTTCGATACCTAGCCTCGCACCCCGACCCACCGGTGAAAGTCTTCTGCATCGACCACGTCTACCGTCACGAGAAAATAGACTCAAAACACCTTGCTGAGTTTTACCAAGCCGAAGGCATCGTGATGGACCGAGGTCTGACGCTTCGCGACATGCTTGGATATCTGAAGCAGATCGCTAACAAACTCGGGCTTCCGAAAATTAGGTTCAGGCCCGGATACTTCCCCTACACGGAGCCCTCAGCGGAAGCCGATATTTACCACGAAAAGAGGCGTGAATGGATCGAAGCTCTAGGGGCTGGAATTTTTAGACCGGAACTACTTCGCCCGCTTGGTATCCGCTACCCTGTGCTTGCATGGGGCATCGGATTTTCACGTCTCGCTATGATCAAGCTGGGAATTGAAGACATTCGAGACCTCTACAAAAATGATATCGAATGGCTTCGCACAAGGAGGATGATCTGAGTGCCGTCGATCACAGTGAGCTATCGCGACCTCTGCAAACTCTTAGGCAAACGGCTTGAGTCAAAACATCTTCGTGAGCGCCTCAGCGTGTTGGGGGTAGAGCCTGAAATATCAGACAACGAGCTCAAGCTTGAAATAACGCACAATCGCCCAGATTTGCTAAGCCCCGAAGGCGTCGCTCGCGCGCTGAAGGGTTTTCTCGGCGTGGAGACCGGGCTACCTAACTACAAGATATCCCCGTCAGGGATCACGATTGAGGTTGATCAGAGCATCGAGTCAATCCGCCCATTCATCGCGGCTGGCGTCGTGACGAACGTGAGGTTGACCGATGAAATTGTAGCGTCACTTATGCAGGTACAGGAAAAATTGCACACATCCCTCTGTAGAAACCGCCGGAAGGGATCGATAGGTGTCTACGACCTCGCCGCTGTCACGCCGCCCGTTCGCTACACTACAACCCTGCCCGACGGCGTTCGTTTCGTCCCGCTTGATTTCAATCGTGAATTGACTCCCGCGCAGATCATCCGCGAGCACCCTAAGGGCATCGAGTACGGGCCACTGATACAGGATTTACCACAATACCCTTTGCTGATCGACTCACGCGGAGTTGTACTTTCGATGCCCCCAATCATAAACAGCGAGAACACGCGCGTCACGGAGAAGACAAAAGATTTTTTCATTGACGTCACGGGCCAGGAAGAACACGTGGTTAACCAAGCATTGACGATCCTGATGACCGGACTTGCCGAGCGCGGGTTCGAGCTCAGGTCGGTCTTGGTTAAATACTCCGGCAGGCAAATTCGCACGCCTAATCTCGCCCCCAAGAAACGGCGCCTGAGCGCACGCAACGCGAACGAGGTTATAGGACTCAAGCTAACGCCGGGGAGGATCGCCAAAATCGCTAAGAAGATGCGTTACGGGGTGGACGGGATCAAGGATGATATCCTAACTCTACTGGTCCCACCTTACCGTGCCGACATCATGCACGAAATAGATTTGATCGAGGACATCGCGATAGGTTACGGCTACGATAAGCTTGAGCCCACGCTGCCCAAGGTCCTGACAATAGGGGAGCGGGCCTCGATCGAGAAGGTCAGCGATAAGGCTAGGCGGGCTCTGACAGGGCTCGGCTTCACAGAGGTCATGACCTATACCCTCACCAACCCATTCACAAACTTCAAACTCATGGAGACGAAGGGCGAAGCAGCGGAGATCGCGAACCCAGTTTCAGAAGAGTACACGATCGTCAGGGATTCTCTGTTGCCATCCCTCCTTTCCGTTCTCCGCGAGAACCGGCGCCATCATCTACCCCACAAAATCTTCGAGGTGGGTGATGTGGTGGTACTGGACAAACAAGCAGAAACTGGAGCAAAAAATGTGCGTCGCGCAGCGGCGGCGGTGATAGGTCACAACATTGGATTTACCCATATCAAAGCCGTTGTGGAAGCCCTGCTGCGGGAACTCGGTCTTACTTGGGAAGTCCGCACGGCATGGCACCCGAGCTTCTTGGATGGCCGTGTCGCTGAGTTGATGGTGGGTGATAAGCGTTTAGGTGTGGTAGGGGAACTCCATCCAGATGTCATCCTCGCGTTTGAACTTGAGCACCCGGTAGCGGTGTTTGAGGTCGACTTGGGGTAGTGTTGAAGTAGTAATCATAAAAATTAGATGGCAGCGAGATAACACCATACACAAAATTTTTCATGTTACCTGACTTTCAGGGCGTATTTTCCAGGTTTGGTAATGCCGAGACGCTTCGCGATCTCAGAGTTCTCAGGGTCAAGCACCACAACGTAACCAGCCCAATCATCCGAGAGGGAGTTCCCGCCACAGTTCGGACAGGTGTTTACTTCTGTGAGGAAGTTACAATCTCGACACGCTTTTTCCGTCAAGCCTTCTCCCCCTTCCGGGCCTCCTCAATCCACTCCAACTTACCAAGTCCCGGCTGTCGCATGGTCAGGCCTATTTTCCCGCCCTTCGCGCCCCGCTTCAAACTTACGCTAACTATACGGGCCCTGACCTTGTCCCCCTCTTTGAGCGAGCGCTTTGATTCCTTCCCATATAAGGTGCCCTTCTTCTTGTCGTAACCGACGAAATCGTCCATCACCTGAGAAACGTGCACAAGACCATCGATCGGCCCGAGACGAATAAACGCCCCGAACTCCACTATCTCGACAACTTCGCCGAGCACGACTTCGTTGAGCTCTGGCTTGTAGACGAGCGCCTCGAATGTCACATCGTGGTAGCTAGCACCGTCACCCATTATCACCCTGCCGACCCCGACTTCTTTGAGCTCTGTGATTACCAAGACTGTCCCGACATCCTTGTCAGTTAACCCCACGTAGTTTTTGCGGAGGACATCTATTATGACTTCATTCAGTGGTTCGGAGAATCTGTTGGGAGGCACGCGAACGGTATCCTCTACAGTCACGATTTTGTACACGATTTCACCTCAATTTTTTTTAGGAATTCCCATTATGCTAAATACCACCTGATGTATAACCCCTGCGCTATATCCCGAGCATCTTCGTTTCCTTTCCTTATAAAACTAGAGAAATGCAAACTCCTCGAGTTGATTGACCGACACCTTTCCATTTCTTCACATTTGCTTTCTCTTTCACGCTAAGAGTAACGGTGCCGCGATCAGCGCCACCCACGACATGAGCTTGATCAAGATATTGACCGATGGACCCGCGGTATCCTTGAAAGGATCTCCGACCGTATCGCCTGTCACGGCCGCTGCATGCGTATTCGAGCCCTTTCCTCCGAAGTGTCCGAGCTCGATGTACTTCTTTGCATTATCCCATGCCCCGCCAGCGTTCGCCATGAACAAGGCGAACACCAACCCAACACCTATGCTCCCCGCCAAGAAACCGCCCAGCGCGGCCTTACCTAGGAGAAAACCTATGGCAATCGGGATTGTGAGAGTTGAAACACTTGGGATTATAAGTTCTTTCAACGCTCCGCGCGTGGCTATGTCGACGCATCGTGCGTAGTCCGGTTTTGCCTTTCCCTCCATTAGTCCTGGAATCTTCCTGAATTGTCTTCGCACCTCCTCAACCATCCTGAATGAATTCCTGCCCACCGCGAGAACCGTTAAAGCGCAGAAAAACGCCACTGTAGCGCCCCCGAGGAAAAAGCCTGCCACGACCTTTGGATCGAGCAGGTTTAGTGTCACAATATTGGCGAACTGAGGAGATGTATAAGTTGCGAAAAGCGCTATCGCGGTTAAAGCTGCCGAACCTATCGCGAAGCCCTTGCATATCGCTTTTGTGGTGTTCCCGACTGAGTCGAGTGTATCGGTGACCTTTCGAACTCTTCCTGACATTCCAGACTGCTCAGCGATGCCGCCTGCGTTATCCACAATTGGTCCATATGCATCGGATGCAACTATTATCCCTGTGACCGAGAGCATACCCACACCCGCAAGACATATACCGTAGAGACCGACAAAGCCACCTCCTAGAACTGTGTACGACACTATTACCGACACCGATATCGCAACAATCGGAAGCACTACGCTAAGCAAACCGACAGAGAAACCTGCAAGCAGATTTATAGCCGCACCAGACTCGGCGGAATGGGCTATGAATTTGGCGGGACGGTGGGTCCGATTTGTGAAATAATCCGAGGTCAGACCAATCACCAACCCTGATATCAGCCCCGAGAAGACAGCCGCAAACAACCCAAGCCCACTGTTCCACCCAAACATATATGCGGCCAAGAATAGCGAGCCTGCAGCTGTTATGACGATCGCCGCTATGCTCGCGCTGTTGAGGGCGTAGCTCGGATCTTTGCCTTTCTTGACCCGGACAAAAAAAACGCCTAAAATCGAAGCGACGATCCCAATCGCTGATATCCACAACGGCAAAGTCACCGCACCCGAACCATAGGTACTCTGAACCGTCACTCCGACTATCATCGCTGCTATGATGCTCGCCACATATGACTCGAAAAGATCCGCCCCCATACCTGCCACGTCACCCACATTGTCGCCCACGTTGTCGGCTATGACGGCTGGGTTCCTCGGGTCATCTTCAGGGATCCCTGCTTCAACCTTTCCAACTAAATCGGCGCCAACATCGGCGGTCTTCGTGTAGATACCGCCGCCGACTCTGGCAAAAAGCGCCACCACACTGGCCCCAAACCCATACGGCAAGATGAACGTCGGGTTTCCAAACCAATAGTAAAAAAGCAGCACCCCCAGCAGACCTACTCCCACGACTGTCATCCCCATCACCAGCCCTCCGCGAAAAGCCACCTTCAACGCATCGTTGACACCAACTCGAGCAGCGTTTGCCGTGCGAGAATTAGCCCTTATCGCGACATGCATGCCGATGAAGCCAGCAATTGTTGAGGAAAGGGATCCGATTAAAAACGCAACCGATGCTTGCCACCCCCAAGCTGGGATTAAGAGAAGCAGAAAAGCGATTGCGAGAGCAAACGCCCATATGGTGGTGTACTGTCGCTTTAGAAAGGCTGTGGCGCCTTCACGAATAGCGCCGGAAATCTCCCTAACGCGTGGAGATCCCGGATTTTCCTTCAGTACCAAATGTGCCGAAATGGCCGCCACCGCCAGCGCGGCAAGTCCAGTTATCGGAAGGAGCAAGCCTATATCCAACTACTCACCCTAACTGACCGTCCTTAGCGAGATGAGACTTCTGGCATAAATATATAACTGAGATACCCCGCCGACGAAGTTCTTTTCGGAGGGCGGCGTCGGTGGTTCCGACCGCGCGTCGCTTTTGGGCCACGAGCTTTAAGATAGATTCATCAGCTTCTCCCTTCACCTCTATGACCGACCCTCGTTCAGCTAACTGCAGGCCCAGCCTCGCGGCAGCCCTTTCTTTTGGCTTGCCATGCTCTGAGATTCGCTTGAGTTCCCGCACGACAGGCTCTGGGACCAACAACTCGTAGCGACACTCGAGCAACCTTTCGAGTTCACTCAAGATGTCGACACCGAACATGCCCGGGATCATTAAAAAACTGGTGTCCGCGATGACCTGCAACTAAATTCCTCACTCAGCTTATGATACCGTACCCGATCAAGCGCCATCTCCCGGCGACGCGGCGACTCAGCGCTGCCCGGGCACTGCGTCCGGCACAAACCGGCAGCTTCAGCCTCACGGTGGCCTTGTTCCCACGGGCACTCGCGATGGTTCCAACCGTCATCGCTGTTCCCACGTTCAGCATGAGAGGCTCACCAGTCACCAAAGGTTTCACCTCAAGCTCTTCCTGAAGCCCAACTACGCGCTTCATAAGATGGATCTCAAGCTCCAGCGTCTCGAGCACATCCGGAAGGCTTCCCGGCGCACCCAAGATGGAGCCCACGAGTGAGTCCCCCTTTGTCAGGGATGGGTCGAGCAGGGTACCAACGCCGACCAAGCCACCCGGCACTGCCTCTTCCAACGAGCTATCCATCGCATGCAGGCTGGCCACCTTTGAGTTCAAATGCTGCCATGTTGTTTTACCCTCGCGGCTCACCTTTATGCCCGGGCGAAGCTCGATGTCCTCGCCCACACTTAGTTTACCTTGGACGAGTGATCCGCCCAAGACTCCTCCCACAAGTTTTTCAGGCCTTGCCCCAGGGTGGTTGACATCGAAGGAGCGAGCGACGTACATGCGTGAAGGCTTCTTTAAATCCCGCTCGGGCGTTGGGATACGCTCTTCTATGGTTTCGATCAGCTTATCGATGTTCGCCTTGTGAATGGCAGAGACCGGGATGATCGGGGCATTTTCAAATGGGGTACTCGTGAGGAACTCCTTTATCTGCTGATAGTTCTCCAGGACCTTATCGCGGGATACGAGTTCAATCTTGTTCTGTACGACAACCAAGTTTCGTACTCCGATGATGTCCAGAGCCATGAGGTGCTCCTTCGTCTGGGGCTGAGGACAAGGCTCGTTAGCGGCGACCACAAGCACGGCACCGTCCATGATCGCAGCTCCGGAGATCATTGTGGCCATCAGCATCTCGTGTCCTGGAGCATCGACGAAGGAAACACGGCGCAGGAACTCGGTGGCGGCCCCGCAGTAAGGGCATTTCTCTTTCGTGCTATGGCGCCCGCACTCCGGGCAACGCATGAACGAGGTATCAGCGTAACCCAAACGAATGGTGATGCCGCGGCGTATCTCCTCGCTGTGCACGTCCGTCCAGACGCCAGAAAGCGCTTCCGTGAGCGTGGTTTTCCCGTGATCGATGTGGCCGACAAGCCCTATGTTGACTACCGATTGAGGCATCTTCAGCACCTTGCTCAAGTTTTCAGCTCAAATGATATAAAACGCGTGGGCTTTGCACAGTTATGAAGTTCCTATGCGGGATTATTGGTCCTCTGCTACACAACTATGCTTTCGCTTCAGCTACCTTTGGCGCCAAGATTTCCTCGATAGGCTTCTCCCCGCGTTTCACTATCTTCGCGTTCACTTGCACGATTGCCTCAGAGATCCTAGACCCGCGCACCCGCTTCCGACGGCGTTCTCCACGCTTTCGCGGCGAAAAACCTGGGCCGCCTGCCAAGAGAACGCTAGTCCGTCCAGATCCAGAGATATCGGCGCGCATGGGGAAGCCGTCGCGGTCAGTCCCTCCAGTTAGCTGGAGCTCGTAGCCCGATAGCCCAATCAGCTCTCCACCGAACTTGTCGCCTATGCGCAGCCCGATTAGCCTGTTGGAATCTGGGTCGCGCGCCTCGAGCTTATAGCTCTTGCCCGTTTCTGGGTCTGCGGCCACCACTTTGAACGGCATCACATCACTCCGTAATCAGGAAACATGCCAATTACCCCCACCGCTCATAAAGCTTTTTCGAGTTCTCGAGCTTTGCACAAAAATTAATCTCACTTACGAGGACTGAATAGGAACCGATCCGGGCGGCGCGCAAAGGCTTTTTACCGCTTGTCAATCGATCGTAACTTCCAAATCATAGGTTTATAACACTCTCGCCTTTATCCAGTGAGTCGATTCTTTTCATGTCTTCTTTCGAAATATTCCAATCAAAGATGTCTAAATTTTCTTTCAAATGTTCTTCTGAACCAGATTTAGGTATGACTACGACTCCTTTTTGCAGACACCATCTTAAGCAAACCTGTGCCGAGGTTTTGTTGTATTTGTCGGCAATCTTTCTTATTGTTTCATCTCGGAGTATACTTCCCCTCCCTAACGGAGAGTATGCTGTGAGGACAAGCCCATTTTCATTGCAAAATTCCAATAAACCTTTCTGATATAAATACGGATGAAACTCCACCTGATCAACCGTTATCGGATTCTTTGCAGCCTTCAAAGCGTCCTTTAAATGGTTTATAGTGAAGTTGCTTACCCCGACACTTTTAACCTTACCATCAGCAACTAATTCTTCTAGTGCCCTGAAAGTCTCTTCAAAAGGTACCTCCATGCTAGGCCAGTGAATGAGATAGAGGTCTAAGTAATTCGTGTTCAGTTCTTTCAAAGTTTTGTTGCACGCTTCTATCACATCGTCGTAATGTAAATGGTTCGTCCAGACCTTCGATGTCAGAAATATTTCTGATCTGTTAAAATATTTTATAGCTTTGCCTATCTCTGATTGATTTCCATAAACTTCGGCAGTGTCTATGTGTCTGTAACCCAACTCTAGAGCTTTCTCGACAATATCAATACATTTTTTACCGGTAAGCTGCCAAGTGCCTAAACCTAAAACAGGTATTTTGTTTCCGCCCTTCAGTTCAAGCTCGGGTCGAATGCTCATAAAAATCATTATTTATTCACTTATCCAGAAACAATATAAACGATTATGTGGCAAGAGAAAGCACGCGGATAGTAAAGTATTCAAATCGGATTTTTGATAGAGTGGCCCCCTTGCTGAGAGAAGGGACGCATTGGTGGGGAAAGGAATGGAGGAAAGAGGTCCTTCGCATCTATTCGCAGCTTGAAGGTGAGGCTTACGTTGCTGAAGATAATGGAAGGATTATCGGGACTATATTCCTCAAGAGGCAGGTCCGCGTGCTCATCATCTATTTCCTAGCAGTTACGAAGAAAGAGAGGAAGATGGGAGTCGGCAGTTCGCTCGTGAAATTTGCGGAGAAGATAGCGAGAAAAGAAAGGAGGATACTGCGCGTGGACGTGGCAAAAGAATTAGAGAAAAATGTAAACTTCTACAGAAAACTGGGTTTCAAAAAGTGCGGCCAGGTCCAGAACTTCTACATAGACGGGGATGAGCAGATTTTCCTCTGTAAAAAACCTAGAAGATAAAACCAAGTACCGAATCCATCCTTTTAATCGCGCCCAAGGCCCTTTTTGCATTGCCAACGCCGAGCTTTCTTTTCCTTTTCAAGGCCTTCAGTTTTCGAACAAGCGAGCACAGCGTCTCCATCGCCTCCGGAGTGTCTATGTCGTTATTGATGTGAAATTCAAAGTCCGACAACGATTTTTCAATCATCGTGTAAGCAGTCACGCTGTCTTCCCCGAATCTCACGCGCTCCAGATTTCTGATTAACCCCTTGCATCTGCCGATTTGTCTTGCTTTCTTGCGCAAACCCTGAAAGGTGAAGTTCAGACGCTTCCTGTAGTGTTGACTCAGAAGATACGCCCTTATCGCGTCGTATCCGTATCCTTCTCTCCTTAATTCATCGACCGTGTAGGACCTTCCAAGCGATTTGCTCATCTTCTTACCGTATACCATGAGGTGCCTAACGTGCATCCAGTATCTCGCCGGTATTTTTCCCGTGGCGCCAGCGCTCTGCGCTATCTCGTTCTCGTGGTGGGAGAATATGTTATCGATACCGCCCATATGTATGTCAAAAGGAGCGCCCAAGTAGCGGATGCTCATGGCGCTGCACTCGATATGCCAGCCGGGCCTCCCTCTGCCCAGCTCCGTGTCCCAGAATATATCCCCGTCGCTCTTCCTCCAGGCTTTCCAGAGTATGAAATCTCCGGCTTCGGATTGGGAGTAATCGTCCCTGTAGATCCTTTTATCGAGCTTGTGCTTGAACTTGTAGTGCGAGATCATCCCGTAGCGCGGGAAACGTGAGACGTCGAAGAAAACATTGCCCTCTTCATCCTTGTACGCCAAGCCCTTATCCATGAGTTTCTTTATCATGGCGACCATCTGCCTTATGTTCTGCGTGGCGCGTGGGTAGTTGTCAGCCGGTATTAAGTTCAGTTTGCGCGAATTCTTCATGAACAGTTTCTCGTTCTCCCTTGCTATCTTCTGCATATTTCCCATGCTTCCCTTAGCAGCCCTGACCATCTTGTCCTCGATGTCCGTTATGTTCATTGTGTGATTTACCCTGTAGCCGTTTGAGATCAATACCCTCTTCACGACATCCTCAACTATGTATGTGCGGAAATTTCCGATGTGAGGGGCTGAATACACGCTGGGGCCGCACGTGTACATGCTGACCTCACCCTTTTGCATGGGGGCGAATTTTTTATTCCTTCGCGAAAGCGTGTCGTAAACTAGCATATTTTGGTTCTGTATACTCTTCGGTTGGTATTTAATAGCTTGAACTAAATAAAAACTATGGAAACCCTCAAAATTGATGGGTTAAGCAGGAGTGAAGCCCGAAAGCTAGTTATGGAATTGCCCAGAAACAAGACATTTATCACGGATGTTCTGAAAGACAAAACAAAAATCTACTTTACAACCGATGGAGAAAAAGTAAGCAAAGAAGATGGCAAACCTCTACATGGTCATTTTGACATAAAGGTTCATTTCGAGGGCGAACCCAAGAGAAAATTCAGCTACATCAACGATATTTTTGTTGATTTAATCAAGAATGAACACATCTTTGGAGAAAAGGGAATAGAA
>CAZKGC010000017.1:14746-16172 GCA_964552335.1 Hadarchaeota archaeon (SeqCode) | reverse complement strand
GTCGGACATGGCTCGCCGTGAATCCTTTCCAAGCCCTTACAGTGCTTTTCTGCGCTGGAAACTACCTTCGAATCGATTTTGCCGACGATTTTCCTTATCTCCTCATCGCCCTCGAGGAGTTTTATCGCGACCCATCTCGGTGGGTATTTGATTGGGATTTTTTCCACGAGCTTCGTGACTTTGCGAATTTTTTCTTCTATCTCCCTGCCGTATCTGCGCGGTTTCGCTGACTTTTTGGTCTTCGCGACTTTCAAGGCCTTATCAAGCAACTTGCTTAAGCCAACTCCTTTTGTCGCAACAGTCGGAATCACAGGCACGCCGAGCGATTTTTGGAGCTCGGGAACGTCTATTGTTATCCCCTTCCCCTTCGCCACGTCCATCTGGTTCAGCGCCACGATCATCGGCGTCTCCAGCTCAAGCAACTGGAGGGTGAAAAAGAGGTTTCTCTCGAGCGCCGAGGCGTCGACGATATTTATGACGAGGTCGGGTTTTTCAATCGCGATGTACTCCCGGGAGATTCGCTCCTCAATCGAGAATGCGGAAAGTGAATAGATGCCAGGCAGATCGAGGATATCTATCGTGTGCCCCTTGAAGTGAAGCGCCCCCTCAGCCTTTTCAACTGTCTTGCCGGGCCAGTTCCCGATGTGCTGGTGCAACCCGGTCAAATAATTGAAGATGACCGATTTCCCGACGTTTGCATTGCCAGCTAGGGCTATCCTGATGGGCTTTTTCTCAGCGGTTGACATTTTATTTCGCCCTCACAAAAACTCTAGACGCCAAGCCACGTCCTATCGCCAGCGTCGTGCCCCTTGCACAAACCATAAGTGGACCGTGGAATATTGCGGACTTGACTACCGTTACCTCTGTGCCGGGCGTCAATCCGAGATCTGCGAGCCTCTGCGAGGCTCCTCGCCCGCCTGCGATGTACGAGACGACGCCCTTCCGGCCGTCCAAAATGCTAGTCAGCGGCACGACATTGCTCGGGGCTCCCGGGGGCAATGGTCGTTCGCTCTCGACCCTTTGATAGATGGCCTGTTCCAGATCATCTGGGATGTGATGTTCAAGCTCGCATGCACTCTTATGAATCTTGGATCTTGGCAATCCCATTGTGCTCAAAAACTTCTGCATCACACGGTGTTTCCTCAGCGTTCTCTTCCCTACCTTCTCCCCTCTGGATGTCAAAGCGACTCCATAGTAAGGTGTGCGTTTTACGTACCCCCGCCCGGCTAGTTTTTTCAGCATCTGGCTGGCGCTCGCCGACGCCACCTTGAGTTCCTTAGCTACGCTCGTAGTGGTGACGGCCTCTCCCCGCTCGCACAGGCGATAAATCGCTTCCAAATACTCTTCTATGCTCTCGGTAATCATCGCTAAAATTTAGGTATACCTAAATTTATGAATGTTTTGGTTATCCTAAATTTTGAGTGCC
>CAZKGC010000017.1:0-14736 GCA_964552335.1 Hadarchaeota archaeon (SeqCode) | reverse complement strand
CCTAAATTGAGTGCCTCCACGACATTTTCTAATTCCCGCTTTAACCTCCCCAGCCAGCATGTTCAGCGAGAGCAGACGCTGAACGGCTTCTCTCTCCTCGGGGATTGTTGTGATCGTACATTCTTGACCCTCGCCGATATCCACAAGCTCGATGCGATCATTTCTAGGCAAATTTCCTTTCGAGGTCGGTATAGGGTTCCCGTGCGGGCATGTGCTCGGTTTTCCCAATTTCTTTTCAATCTTCTCAGCGAGTTCATCGTCTATCACATGTTCAAGCTTGCAGGCGTCATCGTGTACCTTGTAGAGGTCTTCTCCGAAAACATCGACGAGCAGCCGTTCGGCCAGTTTGTGGCGGCGCACTATCTTTGCCGCAAGTTCGCGCCCCTTCTCTGTCAGTTTCGCCCCGGTGTGGCGCCCGTAGATTATCAGACCTTTCCTCTTCAGTTTCTCCAGCATCTGCACGACACTAGGCGCCTTGACGCGGAGCTGCTTGGCGAGCCCGCTAATTTTGACGGGTTCTCCGTCCCTCCCAGCGAGCGTGAATACAGCCTCCAAGTACTCCTCTTCGGCCGGGGTCACTTCTCGTCGCCTGATATCTGGGGTATGACATATCATATTTATCGTCAAAGTTAGGTGTACCTAATTTATAAATGTTTAGGTGCGCCTAATATGAATGCTAATACAACCGATTGGCGCGGTTCTGGTAAATACGGTGGATTCGACCACTTTCGCGCGAAAAATTTACCCATTTATAAGCGACCTCCACCCAAAGCCTCGGCGGGTAAGTTGGAGACACTGCTAGGAATTATCGTGCTGGCGATAATTTGGCATGTGGGGCTGGCAATAATTGAGTATCAGCGCCGCCCCGAAAAGGATAGGCCGTCTTTAGCTAAGCTCCTGCTGCTGGCTGAGGTCGAGGTACTCCGAGCTCTCCGGGCTGAACTCAAGCGGCGGTACTTGCGCAAGCGTGAACGCCAGCATAAGCGAAAGCTGTCCGAAGTCGAAGAGAGGCTGGAGGAGCTAGGCGAAGATGGAGAGCGGGCTGACCTTTGACGCGGTGCTTGCAGCTGTGGATGGAATTCTGGAAGTGCCGCAAGATCCAAGCCACGCGAACTCCCTCTGGCGGAAACTGGACACAATGCTGGAGCAGATGTTGTTTGCCGCCAAGATCGACGCCGCACGCCACCAGCGTTTGTCCGAAGTTCTATATCCCATCAGGGCCGCTGGAGAGGCCCCCATGCTCGTCGGCTACCTCACCATGGGGATGAAACTCATTCCCAACCTCGAGCGGGCGGCCAGCTTCGCGGGCGAACAGCTGGAGGGCCGGATGGGAAAGGAACTCAAAGAAAACATAACAGAGGGGCACCTGCACCTTCACTCGGGCGCGGACGAGGGGCTCTCGAAATTTGCGGAACGCTGGGATAAGGCGTGCCCTGAACTCGACCGCTCGATTTACCTCATCCGCAGCTCGGCCAACGAAAGGACCAAAGACAGCCGGACTCGAACTCTTAATCGAGCGCTTCAACTAGTCCTGCAGGGCGCCCGAGAGCGGATGCGGGGCTTCGCCTCTGGAATATACCTCCCCACGCTGCTGATCTACAGCATGGGCGTCCTGCTCCCGCTCGTCTTCGTGGTAATTTTGCCCGTGCTCTCGGTGATCAACATTCAGGTCGGGTTGGTACAGATGTTGATCCTGTACTGCTTCTTCCTGCCGCTGGTCGTCTACGCGCTGAGCAACCAAGTGCTGTCTAAGCGCCCGGCCACACTCCAGCCGCCAAAGGTCCCATTTCAGCCCAACCAGCTCCGAGCCTTCTTGGTCGCGGTGGCCGTCTCAATTCCACTTCCGGTGCTCAGCCTCACGCTCAGGGCCCCGCCGGACATATGCGCCTTGGCCGCGCTCTGGGGCGGGGTGCTCGGCGTCTTCGCATACCTCTTTCTGACCTCCGCGCGCACATTCAGGCAACGTGAGGAGATCATTCGGATGGAGGGAGAACTCTGCGACGCGCTCGTTCAGTTGGGAAACCGCATCAGCGAGGGGCGCCCAGCCGAGGACGCGTTAGACCATGTAGCGGAGACGATGCGAGGGAGCAGGCTGGGGCAAGTCTTCAGGGAGGCCTCTGCCAACGTCAGGCTGGGTGGACTTGGGCTACGCGCGGCGCTCTTCGACGAGGGGCATGGAGCGCTTCGGTCGGTACACTCGAGCATGATCCGCGGCACCCTCAAGATGCTGGTTGACCTGATTGAGCGGAGCACGCGCACAGCTGGTGAGGCAATCCTGCAGACCGCCGAGCACCTGCGCGAACTGAAGGAAGTCGAGGCGGACATCAGGAGGTCAATGGGGGAGGTGGTGACATCGATGCGGTCCGTGGCGCTGTTCTTCGCCCCACTCGTGACATCGGTTGCCGCGCGCATGCAGGGGCTGCTGTCGTCGAAAACCGTGTCGAGCGGGTTTCTTGGTTCCACCGAGGTGTCGCCTCCGGCCTTCCTCCTCGTGCTGGGAATCTACATCGTCATCCTGACTGTGATCCTGATCAACTATGTGGTGGAAATCGAGCTGGGCGAGGACAGGCTGGCCAAGCGCATTGCTATAGCGAACGCCCTTCCGGTTGCGCTGGGAGTGTTCACCGCTGGTGCGATTGTTGGCGGGCAGATGCTCGGCGCTTTGATCGGATGAGAAAAATGCTTAATTGGTTGTGGAGGAACTCTCTGATGTGCGGTGGTGGTCCAGCTTGGTTAAGACACGAGCTTGCCAAACAGCTGATTCAATCGGCTGTGAAAACAGCTCGCAACGCGGGTTCGAATCCCGCCCACCGCACCACTAAATTTCAATCCACTCAACCGATACTATATCTTATTGTGTAGCGATGCCTACGCTCCCTAATTTTCAGCCACACCGGTAGGATGAGGAGGATACCCGCGATGAATCCGCCTATATGCGCCCAGTATGCGACACCTCCGGATACGCCAGTCATCCATGTCACAGAAGCCGACAGCGCCTGTAGCACGAACCAGAAGCCTATCATCGCGAGAGCGGGAATCGCGATCAGTCGGACAAAGAAGAAGAAAACGATGGCCGTGTGCACGCGGGCCCATGGGTACAGAACCATATATGCCCCGAGTACCCCCGCGATAGCCCCTGAAGCCCCAATCGTCGGAATCGTCGAACTTGGGTCGGAAAAAGCTTGGACGAAGCCAGCCACCAGTCCAGCACCCAAGTAGAACAGGATGAACTTACCTCTCCCGAGCAAATCCTCGATATTATCGCCGAAAATCCAGAGGTACCACATATTGAACAGGATGTGGAGTATCCCTCCATGCAAAAACATCGAGGTGAAGATGGTGTAGAGTTCTCGTCCCGCTAGCACTTCTTTTGATTTCATCCCGAATTGGAGGATGGTCTGGTCAAAGTTTCCGATAAGGAGCGTCCCGATGAATACCGCGGTGTTTATGATGATGAGGGCGTAGGTGACGATCGGCCTGCGCCTGGTCTCATTTTCATCCTTGAGGGGAAACATTGGGGTTCACTTCTCTTTACCAAATTTCTCAATCATGCGACCCTTCCATAACCACTTCAGCCCCGCATGGCACGCGTCGTCCGGGCTCCAGAACTCCACCACGTCTACATCCGAGCGGAGCACCCTCCCCACCTGCTGCACGAAAGATCGCTCGGCCATGTCCCGATAGTACCTCCAAAAGGCCTCCTTTCCGAGACGGCGCTCCATTCCCTTCAGGAGAGGGTCCTCACGCTCCGTGTAGGGGAACTTGGTGATTATGATGCTCTTCATGCCTTTGAGGTCAGCTCCCCTGTCCATCTTTGTGGTAAAGATGAGTTCCTGGTGCTTATAGATCTCAGCGCCCTCCACGGTAATTTTGTCTCTCAGCTTCTGAGGCAAGTACTTAAACGCATGAATAGGCACGAAACCAGGACGCTTGGCCTTTCGCATCATCCTTGTTAGGAGGTTCCAGTATTCACGCTTAAATTTCTCCTCTGACCATCTGCGGTAATTCACAACCTTTTCCGTTCCAATCCTTCGCTGGATGAGCTGTCCGGGAAATTTCGTTTCCCCCTCCACAAGGACCGGCGTTACCCCAAACACGTTCTCGAGCACTTCTGAGGATTGGCAAGTCGCGCTCATCAGGAGCCACTTTCCACCCACTTTGTCGAGGAGCCTTTTGAGGACTATTTTTGGGTCCGGAACGAAGTATATTACGGTTTTTTCCTTGACCTCCCACTCCGCGTGAGTTCGGTGCTCCAAAAGCGATTTCAGCTTCCAGTACAGATCCCCGGATGTTTCGTCGATTTCCTCCAGCACTTCGGCTAGAAACCCGGCCATCTCCAGTGGATCCTTTTTTCCTCCTAGGGTTCCCGCCCACATCTCACTCAATTTTTCTCCCAACTCCTCGTCCTGTTCGATTTTCCCGCGCGCCCAGTCTATCTTCTTCTGCGTGAGCGATACCTTCACGGCGAGCGAGTCCAGCCATTCGTCGGCCTCGTCGATGACAGTGACCGGTACCCGCGGTAGCCTCCCGACGCATACCTCGGCTGCCCACTTCATGGAGTTCATCACCATCGCGTCGGAAGAGACGTAGGCTTGAAACTGTTTCCAGTAAGGACACTCGCCTTTCTTGCACCAGATCCATTTCCCGGCGATCCCTTCATAGGGTAACTTAACAGCATCCTTTATCGAGCTGGCCCAGCCGCTGTGGAAAACGAATCCCCAGTGAGGGCACCCCCGAACCGCATCGACCCTGCGCTCTCCAGCCTTCTTGTCAAGCGGTCGGGTGCAGGGGAGTGCGCTGCTGGCGCAGGAAGTTTCTCTCTCCTTCTCGGCGCTGAACATGCACCTGAAGTTTCTGCGCCCCTTCAGTATCCCTATCTTGCCCCGCGACCCATCCTCTTTCACGAAATACTTGTCGCGCTCGTAGCTGGCAGCATACTGGTCGGAGAGCACTTTCGTGGGAACCGAGACCACACCCCTCCCAAGCTCCAGAATGGTCCTGATGCCGATGACCGACTTTCCACTCCCAACCGTCCCTTTGAAAAAGACTATATCATCCCCGTCAAAAGCGTCCAGAATTTCCTCAATCAGGTCTATTTGGGTTTTACCTGAGGAGTACCGCCGCGGCTCCAAAGGGCCATTCTGGTCGTACAAATTGAGTTCCAATCTGCTTCCTCCTATTTCTGTCGAGCATGGATGTTAATCTACTTGCACATATTTGGTTCTCGCACAGATTTCTGTGGTTTGAAACAGCACCGCATCGTTTGAGCTGCCCCTCAACCACGCTTTTTCATGATTACAACTACATCTTCTCTGAATTTCTTGTTTGGGATAATTATAAGATCCCCGCCAGCTGCCTTGACCTTCGTCACCGTGAGGGTCATCTCCACGATTTTTCCCCGCTTGCCCGCGACCTCCACCTCACTGCCGACGTTGATCAGCTTGTCACCTATGAGCGAGAAACCAGCGAAGAGATTCGAAAGCCAGATGTCTTTTATCGTGAAGAGAAGAATCACTGCGATTATCCCAAGCGTGGCAACCATTTCGATCAGAGCTCCGACTATACCCCACACGTAAAGCAGGTAAGACACTAGACCAATTCCGAGCACGCCTGTGAGAGCATTCGCGAGGAGCTGGTACCCGACTAGTTCCCGGAGCTTCCGCTTGAATATACTCCCTATGGCAGCCCTGAATACTATTGCCACTGCGACCGCCACAAGTGTTATCAAGATTCTTTCGTCCAGCATCGAACTCCCCATCCTTTTTTGTCCCAACTTAAAATAGCCCTTTGTAGAAGTTAGGTTGGTATTCACGTGCTTCACCTCATCCTAGCAGATTCTGAGTTAGAGCAAGTGCCGCGTGAAATCACCAACCACCGCGTGATTCAACGACTCGCTCGCCGCAGAGGTAGGCGCCCAACGGAGCTGTTGCTGAACTCTAGCCTCCACTTCCCCGCGATGCGCAAACTGCCAGATGCCGACCGTCGCGGAAGGCCCGACATCGTCCACATCTGCTTGCTGCTGGCACTCGACGCCCCGCTTAACCGAGAGGGGCTGCTCCGAACCTACGTCCACACACGGCACAACAAGCTCATCACCGTCGACCCGTCCGTCCATCTCCCCAAGATGTTCTACAGGTTCGAGGGGTTGATTGAGCATCTTTTCCTCACCGGTACAGCGCCCCCTGAGAACCCGCTGCTCCGCATTGAGGATGTTTCACTTAAGAACCTGCTCGAACGTTTGAAGCCGAAAAAGGTCGTGACGTTCAGCGAGCGGAGAGAGCTAAAGCCATTGGGCGGGGTCTTCAGCGGGCTGTCCAAAGAGGATGACGTTTGCGCAATTGTCGGTGGGTTTCCGCACGGCGACTTCCTGTCCAATGTCGGAGAGCTTTCTGACGAACTCGTGAGCATCGACCCCGAGCCCCTCCACGCCTCAACGGTTTTCTCACGGGCGATTTATGCCTACGAGAACACTTTTGGCGTCCAGGAACTTCGCATGAGGAGGTCAACATGACTCGCCGTCGAACACGTTTCATGACCAGTGACGATTTTAGAGCAATAGCCGCGGAGCGTGTGGAGCGTCTCTTGGAGCTGGCTGAGGCGTCATTTCAAGGTCATCCCGATTTCTCGGACAGGTATGTGCAGCTCGCTTGGCGACTCAAGACCAGATACAACCTCAAGCTGCCACCGCGTCTGAAGCGAAAGTTTTGCAGGAAGTGCCTCTCGTTCTGGAGGCCGGGCGTCAGCTGCCGTGTGCGGATCAGGCGAAGCAGCGTGACCATCACCTGCCTGCGGTGCGGCCGCGTAATACGCCTACCTTTCAAGTCGAAAAGGATAGTATAACAACTAAAAGAGGGGCCAGCTGCATTTGCCCCTCATCTGTTTGGTAGCTGCTAGGTGGATTGCTCCAACCGCATTAGCTGGGTTGGAATACTGAGTCTGGTAGCGATGGGTCCACTAGTACGTCGTAGATTCTGTATGTGTATCCGCCGTACGTCTCAGACCATTCTCCTGAAGTCCATCCAGATAGGTACTCCTCATATGTTGACATGGATTCTAGGTAATCTTCCCAGTACTCGCTGAAGTCCATGCCGAGATCGGAGAAAGACATCCATTGGGTGCCCATGTTTATCCATCCTTGCTGCTGACTTCCGCTTAGGATGTACGACCAGGTCCCTTGGGGTGAGGTCCAATCAATTCTCATGTCCATGGTGGCAGTCCCTATATTTCTCGCTCTATATCTCCATGTCATCGTCTCGCCCGCTGATGTTATATCTATCCTGTAATCCAAGCTCGTCGCCCCTGCGACGCCTCCGCCCGGAGTGGTAGTTGGTGTTGTGGTTGGTGGGGTGGTAGTTGGTGTTGTGGTTGGGGTTGTGGTTGGGCCACCCGGGGCTGGGCCCTCTCCTGGCTGCAGCAGGATTACGGCTGCAACACCTCCAACAACGGTGACGACAACGACTGTAACTACTATTCCCACTATCGCGGCTGTACTAATCCCCTTCTCCTCCATTTTCATTCCATACCTCCGGTATTACTTTGTTTCCCGCATTTAAGTTATATCATTACGTATTTTTTTCCTTGATTGTAGAACTCTCAAAATATCCGGTTCCAGCGCATAATCCGAGTCCCGACAAAAAGATTAACGTCGTGGGAGAAAGTGTTAATATCGCTGCCTCTAGATGATTAGAGGACAAAAATGGTGAATAAAATGTCTGTTCGAGAAGTCCCTGCAGACGCTCTCATAAAGCGGACAAGCGAGGAGCTGAAAAAGCTGGGAGAACTCACGCCGCCCAAGTGGAGCCACTTTGCGAAAACCGGCGCGCATAAGGAGCGACCGCCGGAGCAGCCCGACTGGTGGTACATCCGCGCGGCCTCTCTCCTGCGGCGGATTTACATCGACAGCCCGGTTGGGATCTCGAGGCTCCGCACCTACTATGGAGGGAGGAAGCATCGGGGGCAGGCCCCAGCGTACTTCCAGAGAGCTGGTGGGAAGGTCGTCCGAGTCATCCTACAGCAGCTTGAGCGGGCGGGGTTAGTGGTTAAGGCCGAGCGCAGGGGGCGAAAGCTGACCCCTAAGGGAACCGTTGTGCTCGATCAAATCGCCGAGCAGATGAAAGCCGAAGGGAAGTGATTGTATGGAAGAGGACGAGGAAATAGAGGAGCTTCGTAGGAAAAAAATGTTAGAGTATCAAGCCCAGCTCCAAGAGCAGCAACGCCAGGACGAACTAAGGCGGCGGTACGAGATCCAAAAGCGAATCGCAATCCAGCAAATTCTCACCCCCGAGGCCCGCAGCAGGCTCGCTAATATACGTGCAGCAAAACCAGAGTTTGCCGAACAGCTTGAGCTTCAGCTTATCCAGCTCGCCCAGTCCGGCAAGCTCGGTTCCAAGATCACCGATTCGCAGCTGAAGGAAATTTTGAAACGGTTGCAGACACGCAAACGTGAGTTCAAGATAAGGAGGGCCTAAATGGCGCGGAACAAGCCATCCCCCCTTAAGCGAAGGTTGGGGAGGGCCGCTAAGCTCACGAGGCGGGCTCCGGTCTGGGTAATGGGCAAGACCAAAGGCAGAATTCGCACCAACGTAAAGCGACGGAGCTGGCGCAGACAACGCATCAAACCATAGGTGGTTGAATGCCAGAGGAACGAATCTACGTCATCCCCCTGCGGGAGGCCAAGCGAGCCCCCCATCAGCGACGTGCTCTGAGGGCGGCGAAGTTGGTCCGCGAATTTTTGAAAAAGCACATGAAGTCGGACGAGATAAAACTGGACCAAGGGATAAACAGCAAACTCTGGGAATGCGGCGCCAAACACCCTCCATCAAAAATCAGGGTGCGGGTCGTGAAGCAGGACGATGGGTCGGTAGAGGCCTCCATCGCCGGGTAAGTAAGGTGGAGAGATGGCTATCGTAAGGATGGGCTTCAACAGGATTCCGTATTTGGGGGCTTTCGCCATGTGTACCGACAAAATCGCGCTGTTTCCTTCTCAGTTGCACTTTCGAGAGCAGGTCGCGCAGGATACTTTGGGCACACCTGTGGTCAAGGGCAGTTTGAGCAAAAGTCCGTTGATTGGGATTTTAATGGCGGGCAACTCCCACGGTTTGGTTTGTTCAGACCTTTTTGATGTAGAAAATGACAAGTATTTGGCCAACCTCGGAGCTTGCATTACACAGATACCTGGAAAGTTCACCGCGTTTGGAAACCTCATCTTGGCGAACGACAACGGGGCGATAGCAAATCCAGACCTCCCGGACGAGACACTGAAACTCATAGGTGAAAGTCTCGCTGTCCCAATAGAGCGCGGAACGATAGCGGGGATAAAAAACGTGGGGGCAGCTGGTGTGGCAACCAACCGCGGGGCGCTTTTGCACCCGGACGTGTCCGAAGGTGAGCTAAAACTTGTGGAAAAGGTGCTAGGGGTGCCTGCCGATGTAGGAACGGCGTGCGGCGGAGTGAAGTACGTGGGACTCTGCATGGTGGCGAACTCGAACGGCGCGGTCGTAGGAATGACCGCGACTGGACCGGAACTCGGCCGCGTTGATAGTGCCTTGGGGTTTATCTGAGGTGGGAAAAATGCAGATCTACCGTATTAGCGGATGGTTCAAACAGGGACTCTACCGCCAAAAATTTACGCGAGAGCTGCTCGCGCTCTCCAAAGAGCAGGCCCTCGAGCGCATCTACTCCGAGTTTGGCAGCAGACACAAGCTAAAGCGAAACCAAATCAATATAGAGGATGTGGCTGAAATCAAACCTGAAGATGTGACCGACCCGAAAATCTTGGCGATGTTGGAGTGATGAGATGGAACGCTTGACAAAAGAGGAGCAGGAGCGGCTGCAGCGCCTTCTAGCCCAGCTCAGCGATAACGAAGCAGCCGTAGAGGCGCTCCGTCGGCACATCTCCGCGCTTGTCACTTCGCTCACGGAGTTCTCCATGACAATCGGCGCGATCAAGACCATAAAGGAGCTCAAACCGGACACGGAGATACTGGTCCCGATTGGGTCGGACTCGTTCATCAATGCCAAGATCACGCGCTCTGACAGGGTGACAACTGGGCTCGGCGCAGATGTGGCGGCCGAGCGCACCGCTGACGATGCCATAACTCTCCTTGAGGGACGCGCAGCTGAACTTGAACAGGCGATGGGGCAGGCGCGCGAGGAGCTTGAACGGCTGGAGGAGAGCATCGAAGCGCTTAGGCCTGAGGCAGAAAAAATCCTAAAGAAGGCAAGAGAAGAGCCCGAGGGATGAGGACGGCAGATGTTTGAGAAGCTGAAGAATAAACTCAAACAAATCAAGGAGCGCATCACCCGAAAGGTCGCGCCCGAGCCGGTTCCCGAAGTACCGCCTGAAGCCAAACCAGAAGTCCCACCCAAGATTACACCGGAAGTCCCCACGCCGAAAAGGCCAAGCAAGGGGCTGCGCAGGGCTGTGAAGCGCATCGTCCACAGGGAACTCGCCCCTGGGGATATCGAGGACATAGTCTGGGACCTCCAAGTGGGCTTGCTTGAGAGCGATGTCGCGGTTCCCGTTGTCGATCATATCATCGAGCGAGTCAAAGCAGGTCTAGTCGGGCGAAAGCTTGGGCTCAGGGATGACCCGAAGAAAATTGCAGATGAAGTACTGCGGGAGGCTATTAAAGAGGTCTTGAAGACGGAGAAGGAAGTGGACCTGCTAAAGGTCGTAGACGCCAAGCGTGCCGGAGGGGAGCCCGCCGTGATAGTTTTCGTCGGGATAAACGGTACAGGAAAGACCACGACTATCGCCAAAATGACACGATATCTGATGGGCCACGGTTACAAGGTGGTGCTTGCCGCCGCTGACACCTTCCGGGCCGCAGGCATTGAACAGCTGGAGATCCATGCCGAGCGGGTGGGAGTAGAGGTGATCAAGCAGCGCCGGGGCGCGGATGCCGCAGCGGTTGCCTACGATGCAATAGCCCACGCAAAAGCATGTGGCATCGACGTAGTCCTCGTCGACACTGCCGGGCGGATGCAGACCGAAGTCAACCTCATGGATGAGATGAAAAAGATCGTGCGAGTGGCCAAGCCGGACATGATAATTTTTGTTGGGGACGCGCTAACCGGGAACGATGCCGTCGAGCAGGCCAAGACCTTCGACCAAACAGTTGGAATCACGGGCTCGATCCTGTGCAAGATGGACGCGGACGCCCGCGGAGGAGCTGCACTGTCCATAACTCAGGTGACCGGGAAACCGATCCTCTTCTTGGGCACGGGACAGGGCTACGATGATCTGGTTGAGTTTAAACCGGAGATAATCCTGAACGCGCTTTTTGGAGATTAGGAAAGGTTAAACTCCTTCAGTTTTAAAGGAAAATGGCACGAATGATGTCACGGCATCGTCTGAGCAAGCCGATGATATGAATGATGGGCGAACTGACGTGCTCATCAGAGTTGCAACACTTGTAAAAACCTAAAACGATAATACTTCCCTCAAACCTTTGGCACCTTCGCCAGCGCTTCCTTGACCAACTCGGCAGGATATTCGTAGTCAACCAGCTTCTTCGCGTGGTAAGCATCGTAGGCCGACAAATCGAAGTGTCCGTGTCCGCTGTTGTTGAAGAGTATCACTTTTTCCTCCCCGGTTTCCTTGCACCTCATGGCCTCATCGATCACGCCCCTCACGGCATGCGAGGTCTCCGGAGCTATCACGAACCCTTCTGCCTTTGCGAAAAGCTGCGCCGCTTCAAAAACCTCGTTCTGGTGGTAGGCCACGGCTTCCATGTAGCCATCGTGAGTGAGCTTGCAAAGTAGCGGGGCGTCGCCGTGATAGCGCAGGCCACCGCTATGGATTGGCGGCGGCACGAAGGTGTGGCCGAGCGTGTACATCTTGAGCAGAGGGGTCATCGCCGCGGTGTCGCCGAAATCATATATGTAGGGCCCCTTCGTCAGCGTCGGACATGCTTTTGGCTCACACGAAACGGCCCGCGATTCTGGCCTCTCTCCCGAGAGTTTATCCGCGACGAATGGAAACGCCAAGCCAGAAAAGTTGCTTCCGCCACCTACACAGCCGAAGATGACATCAGGATAATCTCCCGCGATCTCCATCTGTTTCTTCGCCTCGAGCCCTACCACAGTCTGATGTAGCAGCACGTGGTTGAGGCAGCTCCCGATGGAGTACTTCGTGTCCTCATGAGTCGCTGCGTCCTCAATCGCTTCTGATATCGCGATTCCAAGGCTACCCGGACACTTCGGGTCCTGCTCCAACACTCGCCTGCCGTACTGCGTGCGCTCGCTGGGGCTGGGAATGCACTCTGCCCCCCAAGTCTCCATCAGGATGCGGCGGTAGGGCTTCTGCTCATAGCTGACCTTGACCATGTAGATCGTGCACTCCAGGCCAAACACCATTGTGCCGAACGCCAGCGCGCTCCCCCACTGTCCGGCGCCGGTTTCCGTAGCGAGCCGTGTGACTCCTTCCTTCATATTGTAGTAGGCCTGAGCGACTGCCGTGTTTGGCTTGTGGCTCCCAGGAGGGCTGACTCCTTCCCACTTGTAATAAATTTTAGCGGGGGTCTTTAGCATCTGTTCGAGCCTTCGCGCGCGGTATAGGGGGGTCGGGCGCCACAGCCGGTAGATATCCCGAACCTCATCGGGTATCGAAATCCAGCGTTCACGGCTGACCTCCTGCTTGATCAGCTCCATGGGGAAAATCCGCGCAAGTGCCTCCGGGCCAATCGGCTCCTTTGTAGCCGGGTTGAGCGGCGGGTCGAGAGGCGTCGGGAGGTCGGCTTGAATATTATACCAAGCCTTCGGCAGCTCGTCTTCGTCGAGGATGAACTTCAACTGCTCCATCTAATGACCTATTTTACTAATACTATGCTATTTTAAGCCTTTCGCCATAATCGTTCATCAAGGGACAAAAATGTTTGAGGTGCTGGTTCAGTTCCCAATCGGCTTTTTCATCGCCCTATCTGGGGCTCTCATACCTGGTCCACTGCTAGCTTACACCGTTGCGAAGTCCTCTACATACGGCGCTCGAACCGGGCCGCTCGCTGTGTCCGGACATATTTTGGTTGAGCTAGCTGTGCTTTCCCTTCTTGCTCTCGGTCTGGGCGTCATGCTCCAAAGTCTACCCTTCCGAGTTGGGATCGGGGTAGTGGGTGGAGTTCTTCTTGTTGTTCTGGGTGTGTTCAGCATCTCGAAACTAAAGCGTAATTCTGGAGGAACTGTGATTACCAAATACCATCCTCTGGCAGGCGGTGTCATGTTCAGCACCATCCTAAACCCAACCGTGATCCTCTGGTGGTCAACGGTTGGGCTGGCCACCCTCATGAATGCCTTCTTGGACGCTTACTTGCCAGGCGTGGTCTTCTGGCTTTTAGGCCACTTCCTCGCTGACCTCAGCTGGTTCTCGCTGGTTTCGCTCTCGGTCGCTCGAGGGCGCAGAGTTCTAGGTACAAAAGGGCACCATATACTGCTCCTCGTGTGCAGTTGCGTGCTTCTGATTTTGGGGGCCTACTTCATCGGAAAGTACGGATTATCGATGCTTTAGGGGCGCTGTTCAACTAAGCAACGGCGGTTAGATCAAAATTAAGGCCTTGTTTGAACACAACTTGCTTACCTATAAATTCCGTTTTTACCATCCTAACAATTGCTTTAAGTTATTCAAAATGGGTACGGGTCCTAGGCCCATGTTAGTCCACGGATTAATAACGCCTATCGCGGATATTACAATAGATATCGCTAAAAGTAGATAAAAAATTTTAAAGCTTTTTTGTTTTTGTAAATACAATGAACCAAAAAACAGAAAAAATGGAATGAGCGGTATCCACCATCTTATACTATAACTCCAGCCTCCGTAGTTATCTGTTTTTAAAATATAGAATCCCAGCAAGATGACCGTTGCTAGGATGATTATCGCACCTTCTTTTTGCAATCTGTGTCTTATTTGGGGCAGTGCGAAAAAGAAAATAAGTAGAATCGGACTGTAAGAGAAGAATCCGCTGTAGCCAAATAGTGAATGAAACGCGTAAGTGAGTAAAGATGTTAGGTTCGGATGGCTTAAAAATCCTGACAGATTCTCCGTAGACCACGGTGATCCAGGATACACAAAATACTCGGGCACGAATTGTGCTGGTAGTATACCACCTGTTATTTGAATGTTCAAAACACAATGTAGCAAAAAAGGTAACGATGCAGCGATTAAAAATATTATAACAAAATTTCTTTTCAACCTGATCCATAAGGTGTAGGCTAAAAATAAAACAAAAAATATGCCCCCGACAGTTACATCTATCGTTGCTCCAAGTGAAACAAGAAATCCTGCAAGAAAAATATTTTTTAAAAGGAAGTAAAAACTTATGAAGCAAAAAGCCATTGCAGGTACATGGTTGTTGAAAGTAGTGCTCCATGGTAACAAAAGCGTGCCCACGCCTAATGCGATAGTTAATTTTGAACGAACTCTCTTTTTTATCCCAACGAGCTTAAGCGACCTATTAAAAAAGTGGACTGTTATTGCTGCAGGAATTCCAATAAAAATGAAGGTGAGCAAGTAATAAACAAGACCTTCGTTATTTTGGAAAGTTACTCCCAGACTTTTCATCAAAAAATATGGCCCAGCCGCAAGAAAAGATAAAACTGGTGGCTTGTCGGAGTAAAAATGACCATTTACATAAATTTTGTCTCCAGTCCAAACATAAACTGAATTGTCGATAACAAAAGTTCCTCTTTCAACAAGCGAGTCTATTGTTGCCATTCTAGACCTACCGTTCCAGGGATCTATAG
>CAZKGC010000016.1:9152-17013 GCA_964552335.1 Hadarchaeota archaeon (SeqCode) | reverse complement strand
TCACGCCTTCGATTAGCTGAGAGTCATCGGTGCTCTCGCCGGGTTTCTTCTCTATGCCTATGTAATCAATATCTGCGACATAACCGCCATCTGTCTTGTCAACTATCTGTTTAACTGCCTTGACGGCGAGGTCAGCCAGTTTTTCTTTAGAGCTTTCAGCTTTCTTTCCGGTCATCGCAGTCATCGCTATCTTCTTCAGCAGCGCTTCGTCGTCTATCTTTATTGGTTCCGCGATCTCGTTTAGGAACTCCTGCGCTTTTTCGGCGGCCATCCTGTAGCCGCCGGCAATCACAGTTGGGTGAATAGTCTGGTCCAGAAGGCGTTCGGCTTCGTGCAGCAACTCGCCGGCGATCACCACTGCGGTGGTGGTGCCATCCCCAACCTCATCATCCTGCGTTTTCGCTACCTCGACCAGCATTTTTGCGGCAGGATGCTCAACTTCCATCTCCTTGAGGATTGTCACTCCATCGTTTGTTATAACAACGTCCCCCAAACTGTCGACGAGCATTTTATCCATGCCGCGCGGTCCAAGGGTCGTGCGGACGGCCTCGCTGACGATGCGGGCCGCTAGAATATTCATCCGCTGGGCATCGCGGCCAAGTAACCTTCGCGTGCCCTCGGGTAACACAAGCACCTGTTTACCAGCTAAAGCGCTCATCCAAACACCTTACCAGATATAAGGATTAAATCAATTCCGTATTTAACTTTTGCGGCAGTTTGATGCCCCGATGAAAAGCAGGGAAAGTTCTACCATTCATTGTGGAGCGATGAACTTCAAGTAAAACCCAGCGACTTCTCCGCGTAGCTTTGCAAATTCCACCCAAACAACAATAAAACAGGGGTAATCTAAGCCTGCCTACAAAAATGTCGACTTTTATGCAAGAATGTAGAGGGCAACTTTATAACCCCTTATTTAAAATAAAAGAGATTACATTGAGGTGTGTAAAAATGAAGCTACCTAAGAGAGGTCAGGGCGCTACTGAGTACCTGTTGATGTTGGCAGCAGTATTAGTGATAGTTGCGATAGCAGTTTACTACGTGGTAAGTACGGGCCCCGCAGTTATAACGGGTACAGCGACAAAAAGTGACAACCACGTGATTTTTACTCCATCAGCTTCAATGGTCCCAGCTTCGATCTCTTCGACCGATTGGGAATGGGCGATCTATCATGGTGCTGATAACGTCGCAGGTGGAACCGGGACTGGAGAAGGAGTCAGCTTAGAGAGAGAAGTACCAGTTACTCTGACGGCTGCAAGTGCTGTTAGCGGAGACAACGTGAAAATCAAATACGAAGGAACTTGGTACGACGCAGCTACAATAGCCGGATAAAGCAACACGTTGGCCAATGATTCGGCGGCTTGGCGACGCAACAGGGAGATATGTGCGTTAGGGTAGCAGAAATTTGAGCACAGGAGGCAACAGGTTGTCCGAAGCCGAGCTTATCCCGGCGGCGATTGCGTTGGGGGCTGCATGCATAGCGATTTATACAGACATGCGACGGCGCATAATCCCGAATAAATTGAATTTTCCGCTCATCGCGACGGGCATTATCTTCTACCTTTTGCTCGGGATTTATCGAATGGACCTGTGGACGGCGGTGTCGGGAGCGGTCGGAGCGGCGATATCATTTGCGATAGGCTACGCGATGTGGCTGGCGGGCGGCTGGGCCGGCGGGGATGTCAAACTATTTACCGCATTCGGCGCCCTGCTTCCGCGGTTCTCCCCTCCTTATGCCTCGGCACCGTATTCGAGCAGTTATCCACTTTTTCCCCTCACCATACTGCTTAACAGCGTCTTCGCAATCATACCTGCTCTGCTCGTGTATGTAGTAATCTGTCGTCTCAGGGGGCGTGGTGCGCTTTACGAGGAGGTAAAAATCACGGAGCTGAAGGAAGGCATAATTCCGGCTGAGACAATTTATGAGAAAGACGGAAAAATTGGGCGGTGGGGCTCGAGGTTTGCTAGAAAACCGCGGTGGGATCGCACCTACACCAACCCCAACCGAGCCGCAGGCCTTACACGATATCAGGTCGGGATGCTCAAACGTCTCGTCCGTGCACGGAAACTCAAAAACGAGATAAAAATCAAGAGGGGGATCCCTTTTGCTCCAGCCCTCGGCGCAGGCGTTTTCATAGCGGTGCTCTATGGGGACTTGTACTGGCGGTTAATATTGGCGTTTCAAGGGGCATAAGCTTAAAAACATGAGCAGATAACTTCGTAATGTTGAAAAAATGTTGGAATGGATCTTGCTGCTAATAATTGTACTTATAGTAGTGATTTTAGTCGCTATATTCTTCGGCTACTATAACCGTATCATCACCCTTTCAAACCGAACGGACAACGCTTGGTCGCAGATAGATGTCCAGCTCAAGAAGCGCACTGATTTGGTGCCCAACCTCGTCGAGACCGTGAAAGGATACATGAAGCACGAGCAGAAGGCGATAGATATGGTGACCAAGGCTAGGGAGCGCATGATGAGCGCAACTGGGGTCAAGGAGCGGATGCAGGCGGGGGTTGGCTTAGCAGCAGCCCTTAAGACGATATTCGCGCTCGCTGAAAATTACCCTGCACTTCGAGCAAGCGAGAACTTTAAGCTACTCCAAGAACAGCTGGACGGGATAGAGAGCAAAATAGCCTACGCGCGACAGTTCTACAATGACTCGGCTCTCGCGTACAACAATGCGATCAAAACCGTTCCCGGGCGCTGGATAGCGGGGAGGATGGGCAGAACGCAGGAGAGGCCCTACTTTGAAGTCCCCGAGGCGGAGCGAGTACCCGTCAAAGTGAGCTTCTGATGCAACGAATCAGTTTCTACGACCAAATCGCCAAGAACAAGCGGAACTCCGTTATCCTTACGATCTTCATCGTTGGCCTCGTGGTGGGTCTGGTCTTCACGATCGGCTACATCTTTTTTCCTAGTCTCGCGATCTTTTTCTTGATCTTTGCCGTAGTCTGGATGGCCGGGCATGTCTATGTTTCCTACAATTACGGCGACAGCGTCGTGCTAAAGGCGACCAACGCTAAGCCGGCGGACCCGGTCAAGCACATTCACCTGATCAATACTGTCGAGGGGCTGAGCATCGCTGCAGGGATTACCCCACCTAAAGTGTATGTGGTGGAGGATCCTGAGATAAACGCGTTCGCCTGCGGAAAGAACCCCCAGCATGCTTCTATCGCTGTGACCACGGGGGCGCTCAAGAACCTAAATCGTGTGGAACTCGAGGGCGTGGTCGGGCACGAGATTTCGCACATCAAAAACTATGACATACGTTTCATGACTCTGGTCGCGGTGCTCGTGGGCCTAGCGGCGATCCTGAGCTACATGCTGTTGAGGGCTTACTGGTACGGCGGGAGGAGCAACAAGCGTGGGGGGAAAGAGGGTCTATTAATCATAGCAGGCTTCATCCTCGCGATACTTGCGCCAATCGTCAGCAGACTCGTCCAAGCGATGGTTTCCAGAAGACGTGAGTTCCTCGCCGATGCCAGCTCCACCCAGTTGACGCGCTACCCGGAAGGACTGGCCTCAGCGCTCGAGAAGATAAAAAACAAGAACTCGGGGAAAATGAATGTTAGCGAGTCCATCTCCCATCTTTTCATTTCCGATCCAAACCGCAGCCCGCTCGACGCCCTCTTTGCGACACACCCTCCTCTCGAGAAGCGGATAGAAGTGCTCAGAGCGATGTAAGTGACTCCAAAAAACGGTCAAGGTTTAATCCCTGAAATTACAAAAAAGAGGAAATCGCTTGTGAAAATTTAGCACACCGGGTGCTAAGAAGAATAGCTCATCTCGGCCCCTAAGCTTTGGAAAGTTGATATAAAGCGGGAAAAAGATGTCCCAAGCGCCTCGGCACCGTTTTTTATCACGGTTTTTCCTTCCGCAAAGAGGCCAGCCACGGCCAGAGCAGAGGCAACTGCGTAATCACCGTGGCCGTCCACCTCGCAACCTTTGAGTTTAGCTGGCCCTTGAATGACCAGCCCGTCGCTCTGCTCCAGAACTCTCGCCTGCATCCGGCGTAGTTCCTGCGCGATTGTCGAAATTCGGTCGGACTTCATGACCCTGGCCTCCTCCGCGTTTCGGATGATTGTCTTCCCCCTAACTCCGCACGCGAGCACTGTCATCAGGGGTAGGATCTCTGGTGCCCATGAGAGATCTAGTTGGGTCCCTCTGAGTCGATGCCTTCCTTCAACTTCGATGCTCTTTCCGGATGAGAGCAGCTTCAGTCCAAAGGATTTGAGGCCCTGAAGAAAAGCAGCATCCCGAAAAGATATCTCCTTCGCCCCACGAAGCTTGAGCCTTGAATTTAGCAGACCGGCTGCCACGATAAACGGTGCCGCTCCAACCACCTCCCGCCGCACCCTGTAATTAAATGCACGGTATGGGTGGTTGAGAATTGAAATTACACCCTTGCGCTCGGTGATTTTCGCGCGCGCGGTTTTCATCAATTTGAGTGTCGATTCAAGTTGGAACTTTTTAGAGGAAGGGAGCGAGAACTCGACTTTCTTTTTTGCGTGGGGGGCGGGTAGAAACACGGCAGGCAGATATCGCGCCTCGGCCTCGCTGAGTCGTACTTTTCCTCCATTGAGCCCTCCGCCAAAAACAACAAATGGTGGGCTCTCATCGGGTTTTGTGGAGTGGATATCGGCACCTAGACGGCGAAGCGCCCGCAGCAAGGCGGGCATGGGGCGCGAGCGCAGTTGGGTATCTCCATTTATTATGGTTGGAGTCGACGCGAGAGTTGCTATCGACGTGAGCAGACTCATGGCCGTGCCGGAGTTCTTGGCATCGATGACATTTTGGGCTGGCTTTAAGTTATTCCCGACCCCCCATATAGACAATCTTTCCTGTGTTCGTTTTACCGTGGCCCCCACGACCTCCGCGGCCTTCAGCATCACCATAGTGTCCTTAACACGAAGCGGGGACTCGATCGTGCTCTTGCCCTCAGCCAGCATAGCTAGCGCACAAGCGATCTGCGTGTAAAGTTTTGACGGAGGTAGCTCGATTTCCCCCGAAAGGGAGGTAGCTGGCTGGACGACCAAATTCACGGGATTCACCCCAGTTTGATGACTTTAACCTTTGAAAGCGACTCTTCGATGAGTGCGCCTATTTTCATGCCTTCCTCCAACTCATGTATTTTTTCTAAACTCACGATGTCGCGAGGGGGTTGAAAAGGACATGCCTCCTTGGCCCGAGAAAGCAGCTTTGCCTTAACTTTGAGTCGCTCTATCTCGGCGCCGCTAAACCCGGCAAGGGGCCTCAGGACTGGCAGCTTACAAGCCTCATCTACCACACTAAGGTTGGCAAGTTTCTGAGCAGTGATTTGCTTGACGTCATCGGCAACGACGATGGCTTCTGCCCCCACTTGCTCGGCTATGGCATCGGCTGCCTTCAGTGCGCTTCGTTTACAAATGCAGTGGGCATAGTCACCAACAGCCGCCTTCTTTAGTTCGCTAACCACTTTGTGGAACGGAAAGACCCGCAGATCGAGCTTTGGATCAAAATCGGCGAGTTTCTTCGCTGAGGCTGTCACGAACCTCGGCACCTTGCCGTTGCCATAAGGACGCTGGCTTGGGAACACCGGAAAGACGGTGCTACCCCGTTTAATCATCAAATATGCCGCAGCGATGTCGTTACGGCTCCCCGAGAAAAGTGCTACGATACTGCCTTGGGTGCCTGCAGGGAGCCCTCCAACCCCTTCCAAAGTTTCTGTAAACACATAGGCGTCTTTTTCCCGAACTTCTATGAAAATCTCACGATCTGGATGAGACAAATTCACGTGAACATCTTTTACTTTAGATAGAATAGCTGAACCAACCTCCACATTCACGTCTCTGCTGGAGAATGTGTGCTTTCCGACTCTCGAGGTACAAACAGCAAAACTCGCACTTGGGGCGAGGACTTTCTTGGCTATCCTCAGCGCGGCCTTGCAAATTTCATTCATGTCTGCCTTGACTTTAGTGGCCAAGCTGACCGATACTATCCCGGGGACCCTCGATAGGCGTTTGGCTATTAGAGCCGGGGATCTCGCATCAACAAAGACCCTGCCGCGTTCTCTTCTGACCGCGTATTCTAGGCCCTCAAGTGCCAAATTGATCGAAGAAACAAGACGCCGCTCGAAATGCCTGCGCACGGGCCAGCTTTTCAGAGCCAACTCACCGTAACGAACGATAACGGTTTTCCACATGACATCGACTAGCTTTATCATGGCTTAGGTTAAAAATTCCAAGCGAACAAACGTTCAGCGCTGTTTCAATAGTCTCGTTATCGCGACAGCCGATTTCTTGATATCAGCCATGCTCTTCGCGCCCGCGCAGACCCCTTTACCCGATACGAAAAGCAGCACGACTGTTTTTGGTTCCTCCAATCTGAACACGAGACCAGGAAACACCTCGGGCTCGTATTCTGTGTTCTCAAAACTCCGCGCAATTCTTTCCAAGTCGAACTCGCGCCCAAAATCGAACGATGCGACAATATTCTGGACTTTGACCTTGGGTTCTGACTTTATCTTTATTCCTGCCTTTTTGAGCTTTCTCGTCAGCTTCTGGATTGCCAATTTCGCATCGTTCATGCTCCTTGCGCCGACGCAGTTCATCTTACCGGATGCGAAGATAAGAAATGAAGCCGGAGGGTCCATTGATTTGTAAGCTATTCCGGGAAAGACCTCTGGGTCGTAGCGCGCCCCCTCTAAAGACCTAGTCAGCCGCTCCAAGTTGAACTCAACGCCTTCATATGTTACGGATAAAACGATGTTTTGGACCTGAATTTTTACACTGGCCACCAAATCCTCCTCAAGCTATTCTTGTAACTCCGCATAAAAAGGTTGAGGCCCCAGTCTTTTAAGTTAGAAAGAAAACTCCTTTTGACATTCTAGTGGGTTGGGTCGTCTAATGCCAGATGTCGGCGTTCATCGAAGAGGGGAGATCGATCTCCCAGATCTGCTGAGGCGGCTGAAAAAGGATCTCGGTGAGGAAGTCGGAGCCATCGGTTGCTTTGTAGGTGTGGTGAGAGCCGTCTCAGGAGAAGGGAAAAAGGTCAAACACTTGTCGTATGAAGCAGCTGAAGATGTGGCGAAAAAACTCGAAGAAATAGCCTCCGAGGCTGAGAGACAGCCCCACATAGAGCGAGTGATGATACACCATGTCGTTGACCAGCTCGCGCCTGGAGAGGACGCCATATATGTGCTGGTTGCGGGTAAAAAACGGGAGGATGTATTCAAGGCGCTCCCGGAAGTCATGAACAGAGTAAAAAAGGAAGTTCCAATCTGGAAGAAGGAAGTGACTGAAGATGGTGAATACTGGATTTACTAGTTCCCTCACGGAAGACAAAAAACGCGAAATCATCAGGACCCCGGCGAATTCCCTGTTGCTCGGCGATATGCCCAATGGCTGCAAACTCTGCGTCAAGGGGGCCAAGCTTGTCCTGTTTCTCACGGGGTTATGCAGGCAGGCTTGCTATTACTGTCCTCTCTCTGAAAAAAGGGGGGGCCGGGATATTGTGTATGCGAACGAACGTCCTGTGAGATCCGCGCGGGATATCATCGAGGAAGCCAGGCTCATGGACGCTCTGGGCACGGGCATAACCGGGGGCGACCCATCGCTACGCTTCAGGCGCACTTTGCGTTACATACAACTGCTCAAGCACAAATTTGGTAGACATCATCACATCCATATGTACTGCGGTGGCGAACTTTCACAAGAACAGCTGCGCAAATTGAAACAAGCGGGGCTCGATGAGGTCAGGTTTCACACATGGTCAGCGCGGCCGGTCGAGCGGGCTTTGCGGGCCGGGCTTCAGGCGGGTGTTGAAATCCCAGCAATCCCAAAAGAACACAGGCGAATCGTATCACTTTTCCGAGATTTAAAC
>CAZKGC010000016.1:6717-9142 GCA_964552335.1 Hadarchaeota archaeon (SeqCode) | reverse complement strand
TCAGACACGAACCTATCGCAGCTCAAGGCCCGCGGCTTTGAGATCAAGTCGGACGAGTCGATGGCAGTCAAGGGAAGCGAGGAAACTGCTGTTAGAGTTCTTAAGTGGGCCGCCGCGAATACCGCCCTTAACATCCACTACTGCCCCAGCGCGCTCAAGGACGCAGTCCAGCTCCGCAACCGACTGAAACGCAGGGCCAAAAATGTCGTGAGGCGGCACGAGGTCATCACAAAGGAAGGACTTTTGGTCAAGGGGATAATCCAAGACTTGCCATTTGAGAAGCTCATCCCCGTTCGCAGACGCCTCATGCTCAAATACGGGATTCCACCCGCGCTCATACTCGTTGATCGGCTAAAACGCAGGATAGAACTCCACTGGCTCGTCGCGAAAAAACTTGCAAGACTCGAACCTGAACTAAAATTCGCATTGGTCGAAGAATATCCAACTTACGACCGACTTGAAACAATGCTGATACCGTTTTCACGATAGCTCATAAACGATATTCTTTTGCGAGATCAGCGTAGTTCTTTGCTTGCACCCGAATGCGCTTGAATTCTTCGTCGGTGAGCGTTCGCAGTGGCCTAGCCGGGATACCCACCACGACGGTACGAGGCGGCACCTCCATGTCCCGTAACACCGCAGCACCCAACCCGACCAACGAACCCTTTCTGATTCTTGCGCCGTTAAAGACGATTGAACCCCCTCCGATGACGCATTCGTCCTCGACCATACAGCCGTGAACGAGTGCATGATGTCCGACAATCACGTAGTTGCCTATCTTGGCTGGATAATACTTGGGCTTTTTTTCATCATAGAGATCACCAGCGTGCACGACTGCGTTGTCTTGAACACAAGTGTAACGGCCGATGCGAACACTTCCAAAATCCCCACGAATGACAGCCCCTGGCCAAACGCTCGAGTGTTCCCCTATCACTACATCCCCAATGATGGTGGCGGATGGGTGAACCACAGCGGTTTTGTGGATGCGGGGTTTCTTGCCTCGAAACTCCTCAATCATGCTGGCGTGCCTGCCTCTTCCTTCTTGCTGTAGACAAGCACGATGTCGCCGATGGCCATGATGCTGTTGTAAGGAATCGATAGAGACTTACCTCCGCTATGCCCAAAGACGATTCCAACTACTGTCCCCTCCTTGTCGTCTATTACGGAGTCCTCGATAGCACCCACATAATGCGCTTTGTCGCTGTAGATCCGCAACCCACGAAGTTCTGACAATTTTTTCATCATGTCACCTCGCCATTAACTTACACATCGGCTTTTTAGTTCTTTCGATGTAAAAACTTACGACTTTTCTGATGTGCGTTGATGCTCATGTTGTCTTGTTTTGTGGCCCCACCTCTTTGAAAAGATGGGTTTCCACTTAAATTCCATCAAAAGCATTCCTGCTGCACTATCTCTACTTGGAAAAGCGGGATTTTCCCGTCGATTCCATAAAGGCCTCAATTTATCCAGCAGATTCATCAGTATACTGTTGATCCGAATCTTCCTCGATTTCTTGATTCCTTTCTTGATTTCCTCGATTCCATCTTTGACATCTTTAAATTTTGTTGAAATTTTGGCTTCATACCTTCCTTCCACTATCGGCAATCGAATCACCCCCCATGTTTTTTGACGATCCCCAGCCAAATTGAACCATCCTCTGAAGCATTGATTGACATCATCTATGCTGATTTTGTCCATTTAACTCACATGGATTTAACTTTTAGATTTTCATTTTGTTTCCACGACAGTATCTGGGCACGTGAAGTGAACTACCACCCAACAAGTTGGGTGGCTTCTGGGGTCGAACCTTGAACTACGCTACCGAGTTCGTTGGACGGCAATGCCCCAGTTACGGGCTGGCTCACGACAGCCCCTACCTTGGAGACCTGCCCCAAGGCTCGTCTGCCTATGTTGAAGGCTCCACTTCTGTCCGCATTCTCTTTAAGTCCGCATCTGGGACACTCGAACAATCCGTGGTGGTCGCCGCTACGCTTCCCCGAAGCCCCGCACCTCCAGCAC
Source organism: Hadarchaeota archaeon (SeqCode) (assembly GCA_964552335.1). Lineage (GTDB taxonomy): Archaea > Hadarchaeota > Hadarchaeia > Hadarchaeales > Hadarchaeaceae > B75-G9. Next base: position 7,123 of record CAZKGC010000016.1, on the reverse strand, counting down.
AGCTTGGACGTGTAGGCTTCGTTCACCTCGACCACTCGGATGCCGCACCAGTTGGCCTTGTATGTGATGTATTGTCGGAGCTTCCAGAACGGCCAGGAGTTCAGCTTTCGGTTGAACATTCGTCCCTTGCCGCTCTTCCTGATGCCCTTCGGGTTGCCGATTGCGATGATGGCATTAGTTCGCTCGGCCTCGTCCACGATTGCTTTGGCAATCTTGTGCAGTTGGTCGTTTGTAACTCGACCCTCTTTGCCGCCGATTCGCTTCACGACTTTCAGCAGTTTCTTCCGTCCGAGGCTCTTTCGCAGGTGGAAGTAGTGTCCCCTTGCTTTCCTCAATTCCCGCCCGTAGAAGTGGGTCTCGCCCGACTGGGTGTCCACAGAACACGCCACGTGTCGGATTCCCATAT
>CAZKGC010000016.1:0-6617 GCA_964552335.1 Hadarchaeota archaeon (SeqCode) | reverse complement strand
TGGGTCTCGCCCGACTGGGTGTCCACAGAACACGCCACGTGTCGGATTCCCATATCTATGGCGAGAACCGAGGAGTAGGATATTTTCAACTCGACCTCGCGCTTCACGACGAGGTGCAGGAAGTATTCGCCGTCCCGCCTGAGCAGTTTAGATTCACAAATTTCGAGGTCGGCGGTGATTTCGCAGTGGGGCTTTATGGCGACCCAGACACCACCATGACGGAGTTTGACCGGGATGCGGACCCAGTACCGAGCAAGTTTGGTCTCACGGCACTCGACTCGGATGAGATCTTTTCGGATGGAGAGTGGGTATTCTCGTTCGGGCTTGACCCGCTTGTAGAACCGTTGGGCCTGCTGCTTGTTGGCAGAGTAGAGTTCAACGTTGGTGTCGCCTCGGAGGAACCGCTGGAGTCCATCATATTCGTGTCCGAGAATCTGACGCTTGATATTGGTCAAACCTACGACCTTTGCCCTGACGACCTTCTGCACTTGCATCACAGCCACCATTTCCCTGTTTATCGTTTTTGCGTAAGCGATTTTCGGGGAGGTCACCGAAAGTATTCGGCTTCAATTCATCCACCGTACGGTGGTCTTCTTGAGGTGGTTCTTATAAATGTTGAAACGTAAGTTATGGGCTGATGACAATGGCAAACGTATGTACATCATGCAACCGCGAGATAGCTTCGGGCGAAATTGCTACCCGCTTTTCATGCCCTAGCTGCAACTCCTTTGAGATCTGGCGCTGCGCGGAATGTCGGCGTCTCAGCAGGCCCTATCGCTGCCCAAATTGCGGCTTCACGGGGCCATGAGGTGTCGAAGTGGCCGAGGTCGCTGTGACTTTGAGGTTGATGCCCGAGAGCGCTGAAGTTGACCTAGAAAAGCTCGAGGCGATGGTCAGGGAGCGCATCAAGGTCCACTCGATTTCCCGCGAGCCGATTGCTTTCGGCCTCGAGGCCCTGCGAGTGGTCGCGGTCGTAGAGGATGCGGCGGGTGGGACCGATCCGCTGGAGAGGGAACTGTCCGACCTCCCGGGCGTGGGCAATGTCCAGGTTACGGGTCTGACGAGACTGCTTTGATTTCGATAATCCTATAGGCGCATTAGTTCACCTCTGTTTGGCGTTGGGATGCTTAAGAATCCGGCTGAGCGAGCTGCAATATTATCTCTGATAGTTACAGCTGCATTCGGAACAGTCGAAGTTACGGCAGCCCTATCATTCAGCATGATAGCGTTTCTTGCAGCCGGGATCGACACCCTAGCCGATTCATTAACATCATTGTTCGTCTTTGTAGGATTGCGGGTCTCTAAACGCCCAGCCGATCGTGGTCACAAATATGGGCACTGGCAGGCCGAGACGCTAATTTTACTTGTACTAGCTGTTACGCTTGTAGTCGCAGGCATACGTATCGAACTGCTTTCGCTTGACAAGATTTACTCGCGGACGCAGGTCGAGACATCACCTGCGCTTTTTTTGTTGGCGGCCATCGCTGTAGGAGTATTTGGCTGGCTAGGGCGGTACCAAATAAATGTTGGTAGAAAAACAAACAGTCCATCGTTAGAAGCTGATGGGTACCACACTCTCACAGACGCATTTTCTGCGGCCGCCGTTTTAGTCGGATTATTCTTTGTACAAGTAGGACATGTTTGGGCAGATCCAATTGTGGCCCTTATAATCTCAGTAATAATTCTGTGGTGGGGACTCAAATTCGGTCACCAGGCGATTAACGTGCTGATGGGCGTCAGCCCCGGCGAAAATATAATAAAAATAATAAGGGAGAGCTGCAGGAGTGTTCCGGGGGTGAAGGGATGCCACAAATGCCGCGCCCGACGTGTTGGCTCCCGCATCCATGCCGATCTGCACGTACAGGTCGACCCGAAATTGAGCGTTGAAGACTCTCATAAGGTCGCGAGCAAAGTCGAGCGTAGCCTTAAAGCTAAGATGCCTGAGCTGGCTTCGGTCGTGGTGCACATAGAGCCTGTGGAGGAGCGTAAGAGTGGCAAAAAGCGTTCATGACGTTCGAGCTGAGATTCCGTTCCTCAGCACTGGGATAATTTACTTGGATAACGCAGCGACTACTCCAACTCCCCAACCTGTGCTGGACGCCATGCTCGAATATTTCAAGGAGTACAGCGCGAACGTTGGGAGGGGTCTGCATCGGGCAACTCGGAGAGCAACCGAGGCATTTGAGGGGGCCCGCGGGAAAATAGCCAGAGTGATAAACGCTGAACAGGAGGAGATAGCCTACACGAAGAACACCACCGAAGCCATTAATATCGTCGCTCGGGGGTTGGATCTAAAACGGGGAGACAAGGTTATCACCACGGTGTTCGAGCACCACAGCAACCTTCTCCCTTGGCGGCGCCTCGAACGGGAGCGTGGTGTGGAGGTGGAGATTATAGGAACTTCGAAGGAGTGCCTGCTTGATCCATCGGAGTTCGAAGCGGCAATTGATGAAAAAACCCGCCTTCTGGCCACCCACCATGTTTCCAACTCGATCGGGAGCATCCAGCCGGTAAAGGAGATCGGCAAGCTCGCACGTGATCACGATCTGTTGTACTTGGTTGACGCTGCCCAGTCGGTTGGTCACATGCCGGTCGATGTCCGTAAGTTGGGGTGCGACTTTTTGGCAGCCCCGGGGCACAAGGGGTTGCTTGGTCCTCAGGGGACTGGCTTCCTCTACGCAAGTGGGGATAGGTTCGCTGAACTTGAGCCGCTCTTGGTGGGTGGAGGGATCATCGAGTTGGTCGAGGAGGACCGCTATGAGCTGGTCAGACCGCCTCAGATTTTTGATGCTGGCACCCCGAATATCCCTGGAATCATCGGCTTGGGACGGGCCTGCGAATACGTGATGGACATCGGCATCGAACGAATAGCCGAGCGGGAGGGGAAGCTAACTAAGCAAATGCTGAAGATCGCTGATATCGAACATGTTGAGGTTTACGGCCCCCGCGATTTGGCGCGGCGTGGAGGCATGGTCAGCTTCAACGTTCAGGGGCTTGGGCATCATGATGTGGCTTCGATGATGGACGAACTTGCAAACATCGCGGTTCGCTCGGGGCACCACTGCGCGCAACCAACCATGCGTCACCTCGGCGTTGAGGGCACCGTGCGAGCTTCGGTTCACTATTACAACTTGGAAGAAGAAATAGAGAAGTTCACAGCAATGCTTGAACAGATTGCACGCGAGTTCGGTGGCTGATGGTTTCAGAGGCTCCACTTTTTGGACAGGGCCCGCTTAACCTCGTCGATAACTTTGGAGTGTTTGACCTCAATTGGACGGTAAAATTTTTCCTCACTCAGGGCTTTCACAATGTTGACCACGCTTTGCGATAAAGCTTCGAGATCATAGCCTCCCTCCAGCACGAAAACAGTCCTGCCATTGCACAATCGTCTGGCCTGCTCGACGACGAAGCCCGCCAGCCAGCCGTATGCCCTGGTGGAGAGCTGCAGGTCGGTCAGCGGGTCGTCTGTGTGGGCATCGAAGCCTGCCGAGACCGCGAACAGTTCCGGTTTGAATTGCTCGCTGAGCGGCACGAAAATTTCCTGCATAACCGCCGCGTACTCCGCATCCCCGCTCCCCGGCTGCATGGGAACGTTTACCGTGTACCCCTCGCCTTCTCCCGACCCTATCTCATGAACAAAGCCTGTGCCGGGATAGAGGGTCAGCGGGTGTTGGTGGATGGACATGTAAAGCACGTTCGGATCGTTGTAAAAAATGTCCTCGGTCCCGTTACCGCAGTGAGCGTCGAAGTCCAAGATGAATGCCCGCCGGAGTCCGAAATCCCGTTTAAGCCGTTCAATCATCACCGCGATGTTGTTGAAGTAGCAGAAGCCGCCTCCATGCGCGCGCGAAGCGTGGTGTCCTGGGGGCCGCACGAGTGCAAAAGCATTTTTGGCCTCGCTGGACATCACCATGCGCCCAGCCTCGATGGCTCCGCCGGCTGCGAGTAAGGCGAGTTCATATGTATTTTTGTGAACTGGAGTATCTTCATCGATTGGCTTCTCCGCTGCGCTCAACTTCTCAACGAGCGAGACGTAGTCGGCATCGTGGACGAACTCGACATCTTCGCGCCTGGCCGGTTTAGGCTCGACTACCCAAACGTTCGGCGATGCCCAGAGCTTTGCCTGTTTGAGGCCGTCCACGATGGCCTTGAGGCGCTCCGGTCGCTCAGGGTGCCCCAGACCTAGGTCATGCTCCAAATATTTTTCAGAGTAAACGAGGGCGGTTACCATACTGTTACTTCCTCACGAGCCTTGCTCTCTTGATGAGATAATATCCGCTGGTGCCACGCCATGTCTTCTCGGCCTCCACCACCTCAATTTTGCTTTTGAAGAAGGGCGCGTCGAGCACCAGCGACTCGTACTCTCCACCTTCCCCGCTTGGGTTGACCCCATATCTTTCCTCGAGCTTACTCAACTCCTGCAACGCTTTTTCGTCAAGATTTCTCCCGAGCCAACCTGAATCGAGTCCTTGGGCGGCCACGCTCGTGATGATGATTTTGAAACCAGCTATGAGCATCTCCTGGATAAGCTCTACCTGTTCATGTCCCCACAGCGGTGCGAGCGACGCCAAGCCGAGTTCCTCACAAATTCTATCGATGTGGCCCTTCTGGTAATTGGAAGCTATCGCTCCGCTGACGATACCTTCTACATCTAGCCTCTGTAAAACGTGCTTGAGGTCAACCAATTCTTGTCCGCGCTCTCCGCTTGTCTCAGCTTTGATCAAGTGGAGTCCGGCGCATTCAGCGAAAAGGTCTATGAGTTCGATATCGGGGCGATGGAACATCCAAGAATCTTCACGGCGGGGGATCATGGCGACCAGGTGAGCTACCTCGTGTCCCTGCCGTATCGCGAGCCAGAGCGCAAATGTCGAATCTTTTCCTCCACTGCACAGAGCTGCTATTCTCATAACCATCGCTAAAAATCTGCCTGTTGAAAACTAAAAGCTATAGCTCGAGCGCCGCTTGGTTCGTGCGTTCTTATTTGAAAAGTTTGAGCCCCAGAGATTCCAAAGGCTTGAAATGCTTCATGTCCAATGTATAGAGCTTCGCGCCGTTGTTCATCGCTATCGCGGCTATCATTGCATCTGTCCTTAGTACTTGTGTTCCCCTCTTCTCCGCCTTCAGTTCCAATTCGGCGGCCAAGCTTGCGTCTTCTTTCGCGTAGCTCAGCACCGGCAATTGCATGACTTCCATTACCGGCTTGGCGTACTTTTGGAGGCCGTACAGGAATTCATGGAGGTTCACCGCAGTTATCGTCGCGCTTTCTCCGCTCTCGACGATTTTTTTGAGGACCCCCTCCCCCATCTTTGATCTTTTGTCAAATACTTCGATTAAAATGTCAGTGTCGAGAACGATCATAGTCTCCTCTCGGCTCTGCGCGCCCTGACCTCCGCGAGCAGTTTTTCTTTTTCTCCGCTCTTGAACTCGATGGTTCCCCTGAGCCTTTTTAAAGTCTTTATCGGATCGACCCCCTCCACGAGCCTCTCGAACAATTCGCTGAAGCTCTCATCCTCACCCTTCACCGCTGTAAGTTTTTCGTAAACATCGCCTCTGATTGTTATGGTTTTGACCAAGTTACCACCGCTCAAAGTATGTTTAAACATACATTTAAATGTATTCATCAATGTATCAGAGCCCCAGCGCCGAGAGCACGCTGCCATTCAACCCGGCAAAGTATAGGATGCAGGGCAGCATGATCACGCCCATCGCATGCGTCCGTTTGACCCCAGTCACCGCCGGTAGCAGCCCTATCGCGGTGGCCGTGGCCAACACAAGGAGACCGGCCAAGCCCGAGTAGTAGACCGTCAGCGCGACAATAAAAACTAGGACAGCAATACAGAGGGCTCGATACGGCATCTTCTCAATGTGTTTTGCCGCCAGCTTCCCTAGCTTCAACTCCAATACTGCAGCAATCCCACCAGCGAGGAGAGCGACCCCCACCAAAAAGACTAGCTCCGTGCATCCGACTTCCATGATTTCCCCCACTGCCACCGCCGCTCCGCTTCGTGCCTTGCCTATAGCGTAAAGGGCAACGAAAGAGAAAAGCGTCTTTGATGTATTCACGCCGCTAACCGCGACCAAGAACTCATCGGTGCCGCTCGAGCGCGTGGCGAGCTGGGCGAGCACGGTACCCTGTGATGGTCCTACCCCTGGGATGATCCCTGTTACAGCCCCAGCGGCAGTTCCTGCGCAGAGAGATTTGGCGTTCGCGCGCATGTCGAGCGGCTCGTTTTCGACATGCTGTTCAGGCAATGCGCTTCCTCCGACAATGCTGGGCAAGAGCACGCTCGCGCCGAAAAGCCCGGAAAGCAGCGGCATGAGCGCGGCATCACCTCGGATGAAATTTGTGTCGAGTGTGAGCAAACCCAGCATGCCGGACAAAAGAAAAATTACCGTGGCCCAGGCGATACCTTTCCACGATCGTTCCAGGGCGACCATCAACAAGACAACAAAAATCAACAACCAGTGCATCTGTGGTCGGATGAGTTCGTATGCCGGAGTGACTACTGCCAGAAACGGTAGTAACATGGCAGCGCTTAGAAGTAGACCTCCCAGGCAGCCCAGCGTCGTCAGCCGGACAGCTCGGTAACCGCGTCCTTCCAGCAGGAGGCGGTGGG
>CAZKGC010000015.1:8004-17871 GCA_964552335.1 Hadarchaeota archaeon (SeqCode) | reverse complement strand
TTTGTAATCTTTTCTCGTCAAAAAACAAAAAAGAAGCGTGGGGAAATAAATGCCCGTTTTTTTCCTTGGTGGGCGTGAAATCCGGTTGCAGAAACTGGAAGAATTCGTAGCCAAAATAACCCACTGCGATGTAGCCCCTGCCCAGTATTTCCTCGAGCATGGCCAAGGGATTCTTGCCGACGTGCATCCTCCGCCCCACAGATTTGAGGACAGCTGCTCCGTTTTGAAATGTCAGGGACAAACTCGGCTCTTCTAGGCAGATGACCGACTCCCGCTCGGAACTCCAGCCGTCTCCAGAGCTAACGAGGAGCGCACGCCCTCCTGTCTGACGCTCAACATTTCGAAATCCCGCCGACAGCATCCTTACCCCTTATCACGGCAACTTAGAAGCATAAATCTGAGCGGGGACTCACCGGGTCAACAGGTAGACGACCAGCGTGGCCAGCGAAAGTAGGATGAGAAAAGGCGACGTGACGAAGTAGAACCCATCGCTGTGGTAGACGTATATCAACCAAGATGGCACCTGCGAGAAGTCCACGTATTTCCCGATGATGGGCAGCAACACTAGGGCCACACCTATTAGGATCAAAGCTATTCCGAGTGTCGTCAGCGGGTGCGTAATCTTCGCCCCTACAAAACCTCGCTTCGCTCGATATGGCCGCCGCAGTACTTCCTAGCGTAAGCAGCAAGAGAATTGACCGCTGCATCAACCCGATCTCTGGTTATCTCTGGAGCGTTCCAAACGACGATCAGCACGTTTGAGGTTTTCTGCGCGACCATGGCCGCTTTAGCATCACCAAGTGTGTAAGCCGCGAGTACTCTCTGGTCATCCCGCAGAATTACCTCATCGAGTTTAGGGCCAAGCTTGCGCCCGTCGATGAGTTCAAATGGATCTGTCTTCTCTGCCAATGCTGTTCTGGCCTCTCCCTTTATTTTCTCTACATCATAAACCCCGGCCGCGACCCAGTGCTCCACGGTAGCCAGCAGGCAGGAGTCCACGAGGTTGTTGATGGCGGGAAAACGATCGTCCAGCGCCCTGCGCAGAAGGTATTCGGGGGCGGGGCGGTAGCTCGATGGGTCTGCGCCCATTGCCTTGAAGAAAGCGCGGTAGGCCTTGACTTCAGGCAAATCCAGCACATTTATGGCACCATATCGCGCCTTGAGGTCGCTGAAGACCTGCCTCTTCCTCTCTATCAGTCCCTCCACTGTGGGCTCAACCGTTACGCCACTCGCTAGGACGTAACCAGCGATGAACTCTGGATATTTCTCTCTAACCTTTGGGTCAAGCTTCATTTTTCAACCTCCCAATATTACATACATGGACCAGAGTTATTTTAGTTTTCCCCTAATAGTTTTGGTAGTGGTTAGGTGAAGCCGCTTCCCCGGTCGTTTTACGAGCGAGATACGGCACAAGTTGCCCGAGAGCTGCTGGGCAAGGTGCTGGTTCACCGCTCGCCCGATGGCACCGCCAGTGGCAGGATAGTCGAAACGGAGGCATACTACGGTAAAGACGACCCGGCATCCCGCGCTTCACGCAAACGGACGAAGTTGAACTGGCTGATGTGGGAAAGAGGTGGGCTGGCTTTCGTGTATATGGTTCATGCGCAATGGTTGTTCAACGTCACGACGGAGCGTGAGGGCGTCCCGGGAGCTGTGTTGATTCGGGCGCTGGAGCCGCTCAAAGGGCTGGAGCCGATGAAACGGCGGAGGGGGGTTACGGAGGAGCGAAATCTTGCATCGGGGCCCGGAAAGCTAACCAAAGCGATGGGGATAACATACGCTCACCACGGATTAGATTTAGCCGGTGGCGAGAGCGAACTCGTGATAACTAGTGGAAGTCCAGAACCTTTCAAGATTGTATCTTCCCATCGCATCGGAGTGAGCGCGGACTTAAAGCGAAAGCTTCGATTCTACATCAAAGAGAATCCTTATGTTTCCAAATAAGCTTTGAAGTCTTGATGGACAAACAAGCCATTCGTGAGCGGGTTTGGCGGGAGATGGAAGCCAAAGGAATCGCTGTTTTTCCGAGGCCTGCCCATGGAAGGATCCCGAACTTTGCAGGTAGCCGGGAGGCGGCCGAGCGTCTCCGTTCGCTAGCTGCTTACACATCGGCGAAAACGATATTTGTCAACCCGGACGCAGCCCAGCTGGCCGTGCGGGAGCTTGCGTTGCGTGATGGTAAAAGCTTGATCATGGCGACCCCAAGGCTGCGAAAAGGTTTCATCATGCTCGATCCAACGGAGATAAAGGACGTGACCGGAGCAGCGAGCATCCGGGGCGCTTTCAAGCACGGCAGAAAAACAAGTGTCCGCGGTTTCAAGGTGGACTTAATTGTGGAAGGTTCCGTGGCTGTCGATAGAAAAGGGGGTAGAATCGGAAAGGGCGGGGGCTTCGGCGATTTGGAAGTCGCCATCCTGCGCGAGAATGGAGCCATCACAGATACAACGCCTATCGTCACGACGGTTCATTCTATCCAGATCGTTGACGAGGTGCCGATGAACGAACACGATGTTCCTGTTGACTTCATCGTCACGCCAGATCATGTCATCGAAACCGCACATGCACATCCAAAACCACAGGGAATTATCTGGGAAGTCCTATCGAGCGATGCGTATAAGCAAATGCCAATCCTTACTGAATTGAGGAGAAAACGATGATCGTGGGGGGTGATGAGGCGGGGCGCGGGCCTGTTTTTGGCCCAATGGTGCTCTGCGGTGTTATGTTCGAACAGCGAACGCTCGACGAACTCAAAGCCGCCGGCGTGAGGGACTCGAAGCTGCTAAGCCCAAGAAGGCGAGAAACGCTTGCGGGGATCATAACGGAGAAAGCGCTCAGGGTGGAAATCGTCGAGCTTTCCCCTACTGAAATAGATGAATCCCGTTTCGTAAAGAAAATCAACCTCAACGAGCTCGAGGCCAAAACGTTCGCACAAATAATCGACCGCCTCAAGCCAAAGCTCGCTTATTTGGACTCCCCGGACCCTAATCCGAAGCTCTTCGAACAGAGGATTCGAAAATACCTCAAAACTGAACCCAAACTTGTTGTCGAGAACTTCGCCGATCGCAAGTATGTCGCCGTGGCCGCTGCCTCGATCATCGCAAAAGTTCGCCGCGACCAACGCATAGCAGAGCTGCGAGAGCGTTACGGAGATTTCGGCTCCGGTTACCCCGCCGATGTTCGCACGATCGCATTCCTTGAGAGCTGGGTACGAGAGCACGGGAAGTTGCCTGAGTTCGCACGGCGCTCTTGGGAAACGGCACAACGTATCGAAGAAAAAGCCAAACAGAAAAAATTAGACTAATATTCAATGCCCTTCCGGGCGGGGACACCCTCTCTCGACGGGTGCTTGACATCTTCGATCACCGAGACGAAATCAGCCCTGTCGATCAGCCCCCTCGGTGCCCTTCGCCCCGTGAGCATGACAATAGTGGACGGCGGAACCTCATCCAACAATGAAAGCACATCCTCAACTTTGACCAAACCGAATGCGGCTGCCAAGTTTACCTCGTCCAGCACTAGCAGCTTGGGTTTCTTCTCGAGGACTGCCTTTCGCGCGAATGCCAAGGCCTCCTGCGCCAGCCTGCGGTCCTTAGGAGCGGGGTTTTTCGGATCGACGAACTCCTTGCGGCCGAACTGGTAGACCTCGCATTCGGGCACAAGCCGCTTGCAGGCCTTCACCTCCCCGATATCCTCCCAGCCCTTCATGAATTGTATGATGATGACCTTGTAGCCGTGCCCAATTGCTCGGAGCGCGAACCCAAAGGCGTTCGTGGTCTTCCCGCCGCCCTCGCCAGTGTAAAGGTAGACTAACGCCCGCCCCCTTTTGGTTTCCCCTAGCGGCTCAGAAGATCTCTTCACCATGTGGACGCCCTCCGGAGTATTCTGGACCCGCCTGCACATATTTCTCTTCTGGTGGGGTGATCTCGGAAGGTGACGCAATCTGAAGCACCTGTTCTGCCTTGCTGCCGTAGCGGTAGACTGTTATCCCCTTGCACCCCAGCTCGTAGGCCAGCAGGTACACTTTTCTGACATCATCTGGAGTCGCGTGGTTGGGGAGATTTACTGTTTTCGAGACTGCGTTGTCGACATACTTCTGGAAGGCTGCCTGCATCCGAACGTGCCACTCTGGTGCCACATCGAAGGCTGTAACAAACACCCTACGGATGTCCGCTGGTATCTCATCCACTTTGCCGATCGACCCTAGTTTTGAGAGTTTCACCATGAGTTCGCGGTTGTAGAATCCATGCTCTTCGGCGATTCGCTCGAAAGTCGGGTTCACCTCTAGCAGCTGAACACCGCTCATGACGTTTCGGATATAAGCTATGGCGAACAGGGGCTCGATGCCGCTCGTGGTTCCCGCGATAATGCTTATGGTTCCGGTTGGCGCGATCGTGGTCACGGTCGCGTTGCGCATTTTTTTGTATCCACGTTTTTCCCAAATGCTGCCCTCGAACGCTGGGAAGGACCCCCGCTTCTCCGCAAGCTCGACTGACATCTTTTGTCCTTCCTCCGAGATGAATTTCATGACTTCCTCAGCCCTGGCCAGTGCATCTTCGGAGTCGTAGGGAACCCCGAGCTCCAGCAACATTTCCGCTAACCCCATCACTCCCAGTCCTATTTTTCTCGTCATCTTGGTCGATTTTTCGATCTCTGGGATGGGATACTTATTCACGTCGATTACGTTGTCCAAAAAGTGGACCGCGGTTCGCACGGTTTCGCGGAGTTTCTCCCGGTCTATCTCCCCATCTTTGATCATCTCCACCAGGTTAATCGACCCCAAGTTACAGGACTCGTAAGGTAATAGTGGCACTTCGCCGCAGGGGTTTGTGCCCTCCATCTGCCCAAGCTTTGGCGTCGGATTGTGCCTGTTTATCTCGTCGAGGAAGACCATGCCAGGATCGCCCGTCCGCCATGCCATGTTCACGACAAGGTCGAAAACTTCTCGAGCCCGCAGCCTCCGCTCTGGCTTTCCCGTGCGTGGGTTTATCAAGTCGTACTCCTGGTCATTTTCTACAGCCTCCATGAAGGCGTCTGTCACGCCAACTGAGATGTTGAAGTTGACCAAAGCGCCCTCTCTCGCCTTTGCTGTTATGAACTGGAGGATATCGGGATGGTCGACCCGAAGTATGCCCATGTTCGCTCCGCGTCTCTTCCCCCCCTGTTTTATCACGTCGGTCGAAGTGTCGAAAATCCGCATGAAGGAGACTGGGCCGCTCGCGACACCCTTGGTGGATTTGACCATGTCGCCCGCGGGCCTGAGTCTGGAGAAAGAGAAGCCGGTACCCCCTCCGGACTGATGAATCAGCGCCATCGCCTTCAGGGCGTCGAATATCCCGACAATCGAGTCCTCAACCGGGAGCACGAAGCACGCGGAGAGCTGACCCATCTGTGTCCCGGCATTCATCAAGGTGGGAGTATTCGGAAGGAACTCAAGATTGGCCATTACCCGGTAGAACTCCTCTTCAGACTTGGTGATGTCCACACCCTTTTCATAGAGTTTGTCTGCCTCAGCCACCGCCTTCGCCACCCGCCGGAACATCTGGGGCGGGGTTTCGATGATGTTGCCCTGTTCGTCGCGGAGCAGGTACCTCCGTTGCAGCACCCTTATCGCGTTGACCGTGAGTTTCAGATCGTCCGTCACGCCGAACAGTGCCTTGGCCGCGCGCGCCTCCGCCCGTCTCTGGCGGTAGAGGATGTAGGCCTTAGCCACCTCGGCGTAACCATTTTTTATGAGCACCTCTTCGACAACGTCCTGCACGTTTTCCACGCCGGGGATCCTGCCCTCAAATTTTTTAGCTACAATTTCCACGACTTCTTCGGTGAGTTTCTTCGCAACTTTGCCGTCCTCCGTCTTGGTTGCCGTGAAGGCTTTCAGAATGGCGTTGGCAATCTTCTCGGAATTAAACTCGACGACACTACCATCCCGCTTCCTGATCTGGGTGATGATCGCCATCAGAACATCCTTTTGAAAATTGTCGTGAAACTATTTCAATTTAATCAAAACCCGACCTTGTGGCTACATGGAAATTCGAGTGGCCCCCGATGTTCCCTGTCCCACTAACACCCAAGTTCATGGAATGTCTTTTCGACGTCCTCAACCGGGTAACCCTCGTGGCAGGGATTGGCTCGGGGGCCATGCCCACCTGTTCCACACCAGGGTTGGCTTCATGGTCATCGTTAGACGATCCCGCCATTTACTCCCCGAAGGACCCAATTTTGGCGTGCTTTTCGGTGGGCCTGCTCGAGTGTTCCCGCGATGATGCACTGACGCTCATTGATCACGCCAGCTCTCGATTCCCGCGGGTTTGTCCCTTCATCGCAATTTAACATCGGTGGAGGAAGGCTAAAAGTTTGTACTCCCATCACCACGTTTCCCACTGCCGCCAACCTCTATTAGAACAAGACCAGAAAATAAGCTAGGAACAAAATGACAAAAACGCTCATAATTTGTGAAAAGCCAACTGCCTCGGTCAAGATAGCCACAGCCCTCGCGGAGAAGCCGAAGAGGAGAGAACTAAACGGTGTATCCTACTACGAATTTGAGCGCGACGGCAAGCAAATGGTAGTCGTCCCCGCGCTCGGCCATCTCTTCACTCTAAAAAATCTCAAACCGATGCGTGATTACCCTGTTTACGATATCGATTGGGTGCCAGCGTATGTGGTCGACCGCAAGGCCAAGCGGACCCAAGTTTTCGTCGAGGCAATCAATGAATTGGCTAAGGATGCCACAGACTACGTCAGCGCCTGCGATTACGATATCGAGGGCAGCGTCATAGCGGCGAACGTATTGAGATATCTCTGCGGCGAGGAAGCGATGAAGCGCGCCAAGCGAATGAAGTTCTCAACCCTTACCGCCGAAGACTTGCGCAGGGCTTACGCGCAACTGATGCCAAGGCTTGATTTTGAACTCATCAACGCCGGGATCACGCGCCATGTGCTCGACTGGTATTGGGGCATGAATGTCTCGTTAGCTATGAGCATGGCTGTGAAGGCGGCGGAGCAACGTTTCGCTAAGCTTTCCGCTGGGCGCGTTCAAACCCCCACGCTGAAAATCTTGGTTGAGCGTGAGCGCGAGATAAAGGCGTTCAAGCCCGAGCCATTCTGGGTCCTGAGCCTGCTCTTGAAACTGGATGGGATGGAGGTCTTAGCCGAACACGCGACACCTCGCTTCTTCGACAAGGCTGAGGCCGAGCGAGCGCTGGCCGCGTGCGAGGGAAAACCCGCCAAGGTTTCAGCAATTCAGACACGCCATTACCAGCGCCCTCCTCCTGTCCCATTTGACCTCAGTGCATTACAATCGGAAGCGTACCGCTGTTTCGGTTATACCCCCATGCGAACGCAGCAGATTGCGCAGGCGTTGTACCAAGCGGCGCTCATCAGCTATCCGAGGACAAGCAGCCAGAAGTTACCCCCAACGATAGGCTACGCCAAAATCATCGAACAACTCGGCAGCGTTTCAAAGCAGTACAAGAAGTTCTCCAATGATTTGCTCAGTAAGCCCGAACTTATACCAAACGAGGGGAAGAAGACCGACCCTGCACACCCGGCAATTTTTCCTACAGGGGAAAAGCCCGAGAATTTAACTGGGCCCTCGCAGAGGCTCTACGACTTGATCGTGCGGCGCTTCTTCTCTGTTTTCGGAAAACCGGCGCTTGTCGAGAGTGCAAAGATCGAGCTCGACGTCGGCGGCCAGCCCTTCTACATCCACGGGCGGAGAGTGCTCGAGGAAGGATGGTTGGAGTACTATGGCCCATACGGCGCAACGGAGGAGATCATCCTGCCAAAGTTGAAGGAGTGGCAGGAGCTGGAGGTCCAAAAGGTGAAATTTGAGGAGAAGGAGACCCAGCCCCCGCCAAGATACAACCCAGCATCGATCGTCAAGGAGATGGAGGATAGAAATTTAGGAACTAAAGCCACTCGTGCGCCTATCCTACAAAACATCTACGAGCGAGGATACATTTTCGGCAACCAGATCACCGTCACCGATCTCGGCATCGAAGTAATCGACTCTCTCCTAAAATATTGCCCAGAGATCACCAGCGAGGAATTGACTGTAGAATTCGAGCGCGAGATGGATGCGGTTCGGGAAGGCAAGCGTGATAAGGAGGATGTCATTGCAAAGGCGCGCGCTGAACTCGACAAAATCCTCAGCAAGTTTAGACAGCACCAGCTTGATATAGGAAAACAGCTGGCCGAAGCCTACCGAACAACCCGCATGAAGCAGCGGATCTTGGGTAAATGCTCCAAATGTGGTGGAGATCTTAGAGTGATAGTTTCACGTGCGACCCACAAGCGCTTCGCAGGATGCTCGAACTACCCCAAGTGCGCCAACACATTTCCTCTGCCGCAGGTCGGGATGATCGTTTCACTCGGCAGGACATGCGAGCAGTGCGGAACCCCGATGATCCAAGTCAATCGCACAGGGATGAGGCCATACAGGATGTGCATAGAGCCGAAGTGTCCGAGCAAAGAGAAGTGGAAGAATAAGAATGCTGAGAGAAACCCAGCAAACCCAAACTACTGAACATTGGGCTTAGAATCCAAATGAGGAGTTTTGTGAGTTCAGTTTTTATTAAATGACGCACAATAATTATTGATGAAAGGACTTAACCTGTGTATAAACTCCCAGACTCCACTAATCCGGTTTAAGCTTCAGTATGCCGAATTACTGGAAAAATATGGGGAACTGCCCGATCCCGTACCGTTGGGTATGCTTATCGAGGGGGAAGATTATGAGATGAGCCCGGGTGGCGTCCCGAAGATAGTCTATCCTTTGATGAATCAGATGATGAAAGAAAATTTGGTTGAAAAGGCGCATTGGGTATCTCTAAACCCAGTGGGACCTGAACGGGTGACGGCGGGGAAAATCCTCATCCACAACATCTCGCTCCAACCGAATGAGATACCAGCTTACTCTAGCATGAAAGAAAGGATATGGGAAGAGGTACACGACCTAGAACGTCATGAAATTGGGGCTGAAGAGTTCGCCGTCTACTCCAAGTACAATTGGCTCTGCGCCACCAAAATGTTTGAACTGTTACCGATCGACTTGTTCTACATTCATGACTTTCAACAGTTACAGATCGGGAACATGATTGGACTGGCGGCCCCCACGGTACTCAGATGGCACATACCCCTCGACCTCACCAAAGTGGACCCATACATGAGGAAATTCATCGTTAGGTGCATGGAAGCTTTTGACGCTGTCGTGGTCAGTTGCAGGAGAGATCTCGAAGGTCTGATCGGGGGCGGATATCACGGAAAGGCGTACCAGATCTATCCCTATATTGACGAGGAAAGGTGGAAAGAACCAACAAGTTCTGAGATGTATAAATTTTCCTCGACTTTTGGTGTGGGGACCAGTAACAGGGTAATACTGGTTGTGGGGAGGATGGACAGAATAAAGGGCCAAGATTTAGCGATAAAAGCAGTATCCCAACTTGTCCGTGAGTTCCCAAATCTGAAATTGGTATTGGTCGGAGATGGCAGTTTTTCAGGGAGCGCTGTAGGAGGCCTAGCCCACCCGAAGGCCGGCGTTTGGCTGAATTACTTACAACAGTTGGTGGGGGAACTTAAACTAGAGAAAAATGTGATATTCACGGGATACTTGCCGGATGAAATGCTGAGGTGTGCTTACAAGTGGGCAGATGTCTTAGTTCTGCCGTCGGTAAAAGAGGGCTTCGGTCTGGTAGTCGGTGAGGCATGGTTATACAAGAAGCCGGGCATCGTGAGCAATGGAGCCGGAGTTTCTGAGATGATCATAGAGGGGACAAATGGTTATACTTTCGAACCCGGTGATCTCGAGGGGCTTGTGAATAAATTGAGGCTGGCACTGAGAGATCCGGGGGCCGCAGCTAGGATGGGGGA